>DATNEN010000332.1:0-20333 GCA_035552975.1 Steroidobacteraceae bacterium | reverse complement strand
CGGCGCGGCAGGAAGTGGCGAGGCCCGGCGTTCGCCACGCACCACTGCGCGCATCTCTTCGCGCAACTCAGTCAGTGACTTGCGTGTCATCGTCGTCATCCTCCGCTTCTAATTCGACCTCGTCCGCCTCGAACTCAAAGGCGATACCCTCTTGCTGACACGCCCGTTCGATCGCGGTGAAGAAGTCGCAGAGCAACTCGTCTGCGCCTCGGAATTCGTACGACACCAGCTCCCGCGTGCGGCGGAACCGGTGCCGATGGTCATACGCTTCATGGCGTGGGACCCCGTGCGCATTGTCGTAGCCAAGAAGTCGTGTCCCATCCACATCGTGCAGCGTGAACGCGTACTTGATGCCATGAGGCCGCGACTCGCTCGCCGCCACTTCCGCAATTCGGAAGCGAATACTCCAACCGTTGACGAGCCAATAGCGGCGACGGTCGTAGTCCAGAAGGCGACTCATAGCTTCGTCGAGCATGTACATATATATCATTTAAAGATATATATTGAAAGCCCAAATTGCCAAGCTCCGAGCAACTCCGCAGTCTCAATTTTGAGAGATCCGTGGCGGGCTGGCAGCCGATGTCACGCGGCCCGTATGGCCAGACGGGCGATGCGGATCCGCCCCCTGGTCGTTGCCCGTCACGCCGTAGCGCGTGCCTCCAGGATGCTGAAATTCGACGCCGTCGGCACGACGCGCGCCAGCTTCAGCCCGGCCTGATCGAGCAAACTCTCGTACTCGTCCGAGGTGCGCTCCAGCCCTCCAGTCGATGCCAACATGTGAATGTCGGTCCGAATCACTGCGGTGTGCTGCGGGTTGGCCGTCACGCGCCCAGGAGCGATCTGCTCAATGATGAGCACACGTCCGTCAGCCCCCGCAGCCGCGCGTGTGTTACGGAGAATCTCGATCGCGTCGGCGTCAGCCCAGTCGTGGATGATGTACTTCAGCAGGTAGCAGTCCGCCCCGGGCTCGACTGACTGGAAGAAGTCGGTCGGAATGAAAGACGCGCGCTCGCCCACTCCGGCCGCGTGCAGGAAGGTGCGGGCGTCGGATTCCATGTACGCCAGATCGGCAGAGGCTCCCTGCAGATGCGGGTACGCCTTCAGCAGGACCGCCAGCAGAGCGCCGTAACCCCCACCCAGATCGATGGCCCGTCGGCAGGCGGAGAAGTCGTAAGCGTCGACGATCGCCTGGGCCACCAGCGCCGTCTGGTTCGCCATCGACCGATTGAGCACCGCGGCATCGTGGGGCCGCTGGGCCATGGAGAAGAATCCTTCGCGCCCGCCGAGCTTCCAGGCGGCCCCCGTCTTGAGAGTCTCCTCGAGCTGCCCCAGGGCCTGCCACGCACGGCCTCCCCAGTGCAGCGCGAGAATCGCCAGCGATTCCGGGACGTCGGTGCGCAGGAATTGGCCGGATTCGGTGAGCTCGAAGCGGTCCTCGGCGAGGTGCGAGCACAGCCCCAGGGCCGCCAGAGCGCGCAGCACCCGAAACATCGCCCGCGGGTGCACGCCCGCCGCCCGGGCCAGCTCCTCGGAGCTGCAGATTCCCGCGGCGAGCCTGTCCGGCACACCGGCGCTCACCGCGACATGGATCACCTGCGTGCTCCAACAGGCGGTGATGAGCGATGCCGCCGCTTGGCGCTGGCTCGTGGTGGGCATGTAGGATCTCCGTTTAAGCTGTCGTGGCGCTGACTAGAATATTCGGGGGACGCACATGCGTGCAGGCAAGATTGGTTTCTCTATCGTAACCGCGGCACTGGCTCTCGTGTTGCCCTGCGCTTGCGCCGTCGCGGCAGCCCCCGCGGAAACGCAGATCAAAGTGGCGCCTGCATTCGATGCGAAACAGTTGACCACACTGCCGACGACGCAGTGGATCACGAACGGCGGCACTGTATTCAACCAGCGGTACTCGCCGCTGCAGCTGCTCAACCGCGACAACGTGGCGGGCCTGAAGGCCCTGTGGCGCACGGGCATGGGCTCGGGCCTGCAGCCCGGATACGCCGGAGAAGCTCAGATCCTGGTGTATGGCGATACCCTCTACGTCGTCAACGGCGCCAACGACGTCTTCGCGATGGACGTGGACACCGGGAAGATTCTGTGGACCTATCACGGCAATCCCAACCCGGAAGGGGGCAGCCCGCTCGGACGCGCCAGTCGCGGCGTCGCCCTCGGGGAGGGCAAGGTGTTCGTCGGCCACACCGATGCGCGGCTCGCGGCCCTGGACCAGCGCACCGGCAAGGTCATCTGGTCGATCCAGGCTGAGCGCTGGCAGGATGGCTTCGCGATCACGGCGGCGCCGCTGTATTACGACGGGCTGGTCATCGTCGGCTTCAACGGCGGCGAGATGGGCGTACGCGGGCGCATCAAGGCCTACGATGCCAAGACCGGCAAGCTCCGCTGGGTGTTCTACACCATACCCGCTCCCGGCGAGCCCGGTCATGAGAGCTGGCCGCAGAACAGCGACGCGTGGAAACGCGGTGGCGCCTCCATCTGGCAGACCCCCGCCATCGATCCGCAGCTGGGACTCCTGTACTTCTCTACGGGCAATCCCGCGCCTGATCTGCACGGGGACGTGCGCCCGGGCAACAATCTCTATTCCGTCTCGATCCTCGCCCTCGATGCGAAGACCGGCAAGTACCGCTGGCACTACCAGCAGGTACACCACGACATCTGGGACTACGACTCTCCCAATCCCGTGGTGCTGTTCGATTCGCAGATCAACGGCAAGCCGGTGAAGGGCCTGGTGGAGGTCTCCAAGACCGGTTGGGCCTATATCCTCGATCGGGTCACCGGCAAGCCGCTCATCGGCATCGAAGAACGTCCCGTCCCGCAGGAGCCACGCCAGGCCACCGCGGCGACGCAGCCTTATCCGATCGGCGATCCCATCGTGCCGCACGAGATCGACATCACCCCGGACGGAGCGCACCTGGCGCCCGGGACCACCGAGCTGCCCAACAAGGGCCGCATCTTCACCCCTTTCTGGACCGAGCCCGTCATGGCCAAACCCGGCACGATGGGAGGAGCGAACTGGCCTCCGAGCTCCTACGATCCGGAGACGCACCTGCTGTATGTGTGCGCCTCGGACCGTATCAGCGTGTTCTCCGCGCGCGCCAAGTTGGAACAGCCCGCGCCGAACAAGCCCTACATGGGCGGTGCCTTCACCCAGGCTCAGGTCGCCGACGCAGGCATTCTGGCCGCCGTCGATGTCACCACGAATAAGCTCGTCTGGCGTCAGCAGTGGCGCGAGATCTGCTACAGCGGATCGGTCGTGACCGCCGGCGGCCTGTTGTTCGTCGGCCGGGCAGACGGCAGACTCACTGCACTCGACAAGTCCAACGGCAACCGCCTCTGGGAATTCACCACCGATGCGGGCGTGAACACCACGGTCACGACATTCGAGCACAACGGTAAGCAGTACGTCGCGGTCCACGCCGGTGGCGGTCTTTTCGCCAACGGCAAGCGGGGCGATGGCGTCTGGATGTTCTCCCTGGACGGCAAGATTCCCTCGCTGACACAGGCGGCTGCACCTCGCAGCGCTGCAGCGGCTTTCGGCGGCCCGCCCGGCGGCCGTCCCGCCGCGATTCCCACTCCCACCCGGGCCGCCAACGTCGGCAACGGCGAAAAAATCTATAAGGCGGCGTGCGTCGCGTGCCACGGCGCCACCGGCGAGGGAGGCGAGGGGGGCGGCGCGCCCCTGGTCAACGGCCTGACGCGCGAGAGCATCCTCGCCACCACCACGACGGGCAAGAACAACATGCCGTCCTTCACCTCTTCCTACTCAACCGACGAGCTGAACGACGTCGCGGCGTACGTCACAAGCGTGCTCGCAAAGCGACCAAAGTAGACGCGCGGCGGATCCTTCCGTCTCCGTTCTTCTCTTCAGTTCTTCGCAGCCATCTGCAACACATAAGCTGCCAGATCGTTGAGCTGCTGCGGCGTCAGGGCACTGCCGAAGGGTGGCATGTCATTGCGCCCGCGGGCGACGACGTTGGTAATCGCCTCGCGGTTCAGCGCGGGCGTCAACGGTGCGCCGCCGTGGGACCCGCCCTTACCGGTCTCCCCATGACACACGACACAGGTGGTCGTGTAGATCTCCTTACCCTTGTCGAGATTGGCAGCGGCAGCCGGCGGCAGCGCTGCAGGTGCTGCGGGCGCCGCTCCCGGAGGTCCGCCGCGCTCGCGGAAAGTCGGATCCGCCGATCCTCGCGGCAACGAATTCATCGTCCCGTCCAGGGAGAACAACCACAGGCCATCGCTGCGCTTGCTCCCGGCGAGCGCCGTGCCTCCGGCCAGGACGACGACGTACTGCTTCCCCTTGTACTCGAACGTCGACGCGGGCGCGTTCACACCACCGTCTGTCTGAAACTCCCACAGTTTGTGGCCGTTGGTTTTGTCGAGCGCCGTCAGCCTGCCGTCGTTGCGCCCGACGAACACGAGCCCGCCGCCGGTGACGATGGATCCGCTGTAACACGTATCGACCCATTGCTGGCGCCATACGAGCCGGTTCGTCGTGACATCGATGACTGCGAACACACCGCGCCGCGGTGCGGCAAACCGCGCGACGACGCTCCCGGAATATAAAGCGCCGGGCTCAACAGGATAGTTGGGGTCGCCGCCGGTGGCCCCCCACAGCGAGTCCGTGGCGCAGATGTACATCCGGTGAGTCTCGGGATCGTACGAGCTGGGCGGCCAGTTGACGGCGGCGAGCGGCTTCCAGACGGAGGGATGTTTCGTGAACGGCGTGAAGATCTTCCCGCCGTTGACGAGGTCGAAGCCCTCGGGGGCCATGTCGATCGACTGCGGCACGAGTGCATCGCCGATCGGAAACGGCTGCGTGGGCGAGGTGTGCTGCTGCGCCTCCTGCATCACCGGGGTCTCGACGATGCCGAGCAGCGGCTTGCCGGTCTCGCGATCGAGGATGTACACCCAGCCGGTCTTGGCGGCCTCGGCGATGCCCTTGCGCTGCTTTCCGTCGTAGGTCGCATCGAACAGGATGACGGGGTTGGGGGAATCGTAGTCCCAGATGTCGTGGTGCACCTGTTGGTAGTGCCAGCGGTACTTGCCGGTCTTCACCTCCAGGGCGAGGATCGACACGCTGAAGAGATTGTCACCCTGCCGCAGGTTGCCGTTGAGCACCGGTCCGGGGTTGGCGGTGGAGAAGTAGATGAGCCCGAGCTCCGGATCGATGGCAGGGGTCTGCCACACCGCCGCGCCGCCATACTTCCAGACGTCGCTGTTCGCAGGCCAGGTGTCATGCCCGAGCTCTCCGGGCCCCGGCACGGTGTAGAAGGTCCAGCGCAGCTTGCCGGTCCTCGCGTCGTAGGCCTTGATGCGTCCGCGCGTGCCCATGTCGCTTCCGGCAAATCCCGTGATGACCATGCCGTCGTAGTAGAGCGGGGCGCTGGCGATGACGTAGCCGGCTTTGGGATCCTCGGCCTGAATCGACCAGCGCACCTTGCCGGTCCGCTGATCCAGGGCGACCAGCTTGGCATCGAGCTGCCCGACGAACACCATGCCCTCGCCGAGTCCAAGTCCACGTCCGACCCACGAGCAGCACGGCCGCGCCACCTTCGGGTCGATGTTGGCCTTGTACTCCCACAAAACCTTGCCCGTATCGACGCTCACGGCAAACGCGTCGTTCTCGCCGGTCATGATGTAGACGACGCCGTCGTAGACCAGCGGCTGCGCCTGGTTGCCGCTGCGGGCCGTGAGGCCCGAGCCGTTCAGAGAAGCGCGCCAGACAGCCTTCAGGTGCGCGACGTTGTCGCGATTGATCAGCGCCAGGGGCGAATAGCGTTGATTGGACAGAGAGCCGCCGTTCGTGAGCCATCCGAGGCTGGGCGGAGCGGCGAGCTGCTGCGCGGTGAAAGCCGGCGCTTTGGGCACCTGCGCGGGGGTGACTGCCACGTGGCAGACAAAAGTGCAAATAATCAGCCCCCGTAGCCACCGCCGCATGCACGCCCCCGATTATCATCGTTCCTGAAGTGCCGCACTCTATGATGGGGGTCAGGGGTCAGGCAATTGCCGCACCGCCCGCATGTTGGACGGCAACGACGACTTTTGCGAGGAGGGAAGTATGGCAGTCGATTTCCGCGGTCACCCGCTGTTTCCGCCCGGATTCAACAGTCCCACACGGTTCGAGGCCGACGTCTACGATTGCGAGGTCTGGGGCGAGATCCCGTCGGACATCGAGGGCACCTTCTATCGCATGCAGTGCGATTTCGATTACCGCCCCCCGCAGAATGAATGGATGACCGGATTCAACGGCGACGGCCACATCAGCCGTTTCCGTTTTGCCAACGGCTCGGTCGACTACAAGGGCAGGTACGTACGTACCGCGCGCTTGATGGCCGAGCGCAAGGCGCGCAAACGCCTGTTCGGCGTCTATCGCAATCCCTATACCGACGACCCGAGCGTTGCCCATGTCGATCGCTCCGCGGCCAACACGCACCAGTACTGGCACGGCGGCAAGCTGTTCGTGCTCAAAGAGGACTCGCGCGCGTGGACGGTCGATCCGCACACGCTCGAGACGCTCGGGTCCTGGGACTTCTACGGCAAGTACACCGCGACGACGATGTCGGCGCATCCGAAGATCGACCCCGTCACCGGTGAGATGATCGCCTACGGCTACCAGGCGAAAGGCATCCTCACCAAGGACATCGCGGTCTACACGGTCAACCCGCAGGGACACATCACGAAAGAGGTGTGGCTGCAGTCGCCGTATCTCGGAATCATTCACGACATCGCCATCACGCAGAAGCACGTGCTGATCCCGGTCATCGCGCGCACCACAAGCCTCGCGCGGCTGAAATCCGGCGAGCCCATGTGGGAGTGGGATGGCAGCCTGCCCACGATGATCGGCGTTCTGCCGCGTGACGGGGAAGCGAAGGACGTTCGCTGGTACAAGGGCCCCTCGCGCAACACGCTGCACTTCCTGAATGCGACCGATCGAGGCAGCAAGATCACCATGGAGCTGCCCACCTCCAGCGGCGAGCGGGATGCCTCGCAGATCCGTCGCTGGACGTTCGACCTGAAGTCCAAGAAGGACTCGTTCGAGGAGACTGTCGTCTCGACCACGCCCGGCTTCCTGCCGCGCATGGACGATCGCTTCCTGTCGCTGGACTACCGCTATGCCTATGTGAGCAGCCGCGATGTCAACGAGCCGGCGGCGAAGGGCGGCGGCTTTCCCCGGATGAACATGCTGCAGCGCCTGGATGTGCACACCGGTGAGATCGAGCAGTGTCCGACGCCCGATCCCGCTCAGGGGTTGCAGGAGGCCATGTTCGTCCCGCGCAAGAACGCCAAGGGTGAGGGCGACGGCTACGTCATGGCCATTGCAAGCAACACCCAGTCCATGACCTCCGACCTGCTGATCGTGGATGCTCAGAAGATGAAGGCGGGTGTGATCGCGCAGGTGAAGCTGCCTTTCCGACTCCGCAGCGGCACGCACACCAACTGGTATCCGCAGTCGGTGCTGCCGCCTATCAAGGACGAGCTCACATGAGCGCGCGACTGGAGCACGGGGAGTCCCTGCCGGAACGGGTGACGTTGAATGGGCGCGTCATCGACCGGCGCGCCTTCCTCGGCGCTCTGGCGCTGACAGCCGCCGGCGCCGCGCTGCCCTTGGCAGGGGGCGGCCTGGGGGGGCTGCAGACCTCCTCAGGGGCGGCCGCGAGGCCGATTCCAGCGGGCCCGTGGCACGTCGATGACATGTGGGGGCACTGGCCGCGCTACGCGCACCCGATTTCCTATACTCTCGTGCGTCACGTACCGATCGATCTGGCGACAGTGGCCCCGGCCGACCGCCAGTTCATGATGTGATCGGCTGCAGATAGAGGGGGATTCGTGGGATACCGGTTCGGGGTCGCGCGCGCCGCGGCCGCTTTGGCGATCTTGTGCTCCGCAGTTCCTCCGGCGGTTGCCCGACACGCGCACTCCCACCCCTCCGGACCGGCGCCGCGATTGACGGCCGAGGAGGTGAAGCGCCTCGATCACCTCGAGCAGGAGCTCACCGCGGCCGAAGACATCCGCTCCATCGAAAAGCTGCAGCGCGCTTACGGCTACTACGTCGACAAGGGAATGTGGGCCGACGTCGCCGAGCTGTTCACCGACGACGCCGTCGCCAACTATCCCGCGGGCATCTACGTCGGCAAGACGAGCATCCGCGAGCACCTGTTCATGAACGTCGGCGGCGGCAAGATGGGCGACATCGGGCTCGGCGATGGGCGGCTCTACAATCACATGCAGATCCAGCCGGTCGTTCACCTGGATCCGGGCGGCAAGAGCGCCAAGGGACGCTGGCGCGCACTGGCGATGTTCGGCAGCTACGGCGGCGGTGCGACGTGGGCCGAGGGCATCTACGAGATCGGCTATCAGAAGGATCACGGCGTGTGGAAGATCCACACGCTCGACTACTACTCCGGTTTCGGCGCACCGTATCAGACCGGTTGGGTTCCCCCAAAGACCCCGCGCACCGGTCCCCCGGGGGGGCGCAAGCTGGCGCATCCGCCGGATCGCGAGCGCAAGATGGAGTGCGACGGATTTCCCGCCGCCTGCATTGCTCCCTTCCACTACGACAATCCCGGCACGAGCGCCTCGGCCAATATCTGGACGACGGTCGATGAGCGTCCCGTACACACCTCGGGAAGCTCCTCGCAACGGCTCGCCGAGCTGGCGCATCGCGCCCTGTTGCTCGAGGACGAGCAGAAGATCGAGAACCTGCAGCGCATCTACGGCTACTACATCGACCGCGGGCGCTGGGATCAGGTCGCGGACCTGTTCGTCAGCGACGGCACCTTCGAGTCCGGCCTCTCCGGGGTGTATGTCGGGAGGGCCCACATCCGCAAGTTCCTCGGCCTGACTGCGCCGGAGGGCCTCGGCTTCGGGCGCATGAACGATCACATCCAGCTGCAGACGATCGTGGATGTCTCGCCCAACGGGCTGACGGCCCGCGCCCGCAGCCGCGAGCTCGACATGATCGGGGAGTACGGCGGCACCGGGACCTGGATGGAGGGCGTGTACGAGAACACGTACGTGAAGCAGGGCGGGGAGTGGAAGTTCAAATCCCTGCACTTCTATCCGACCTTCATCAGCGACTATGCGAAGGGATGGGCCAAGGACGCCCAGCCGGTCCCGACCGCGAGCACCGAGGTGCCCCCCGACAAGCCGCCGACGGAGATCTACCAGATCTATCCGAAGGCTTACGTCCCGGCGTATCACTATCGCAATCCGGTGACCGGCCAGCCGCCGCACTATCCCCCCGTCGGCGCTCCGAGCCCGGAGATGGCCGCGGTCACGCTGCAACCCCTCGGCGGCAGGGTCCGCTTGCCCGAGGTCGACGATCCCGGCTCGATGCTGGCGGCGGCGGAGCGCCGGCTGGATCGAGTGAAGGACTTCTGGGAGCTGGAGAACCTCGAGAGCGCGTACGGCTACTACCTCGACAAGAACCTGTTCAACAACCTCGCCGACCTGTTCGCGACCGACGGCTCGATGGAGCTGGCGCAGCGCGGGGTCTACAAGGGTCGTGAGCGGGTGCGGCAGTTCCTGTTGCACGTCTTTACGCGCGACGGAAAAGAGGGGCCGGTCGAGGGCCGCCTCGGCAACCATCTGCAGCTGCAGCCGGTCATCGACGTGGGCGCCGATGGGATGAGCGCGAAGATCCGCAGCCGCATGCTGCAGCAGATGAGCATGGGCGGGCGGGCCTCCATCGGCGGAGCGATCTACGAGAACGAGGCCGTCAAAGAGAACGGCGTGTGGAAATTCAAGGTCGATCACGCCTACAACACCTTCACGGCCTCGTACACCGGCGGATGGGCTCAAGGCGCCAGCGGCTACATGCCCGGACCGAACCCGGACTTCCCCTGGGATGCGCCGCCCACCCAGGTCTTTGACATGTTTCCGGTGGTCTACGAGATTCCCTACCACTATGTGAATCCAGTGACGGGTGCGCCGGAGATGAAAGTTGCCACGCCTGTCGGCATGCCGCCGCGAATCGCCGTGGCGCTCCGCGACATCGGGCCGAAGATCGACGGCCCTCGGACCACGGGCCTGTATGCGCCGCTGCAGCCGAAGGAGCCCTATCACGGGGTTGCCCTGTTCCGCGACCTGCACTACGGTCCGCACGAACGCAATGTCCTGGACATCTTTGCCGCCCCGGGCCAAGGGCCGGCACCGGCAGGAGCGCAGCCCGAAGCCGGCGCACAGGCGGCGACAGGGCCAGCGGCACCTGCGGAAGGGCCGCGCGCGGGCGGTGCGGCTGCAGGGCCCGGCGGTCCCGGTGGGGCAGGGGCCCACGCTCCGCGACCTGTCCTTGTTTTCATACATGGCGGCGGCTTCAGCCGCGGAGCGAAGTCCACTCCGGGGTCGCCGTTCTATGACAACATCGGCGTGTGGGCGGTCGATCACGGACTGGTGGGCGTTACGATCAACTACCGCCTCGCCCCGCAGTACCAGTGGCCATCGGGAATCGAGGATCTGACGCTCGTCGTCGCCTGGCTGAAGAGTCACATCGCGCAGTACGGCGGAGATCCCCACAAGATCGTCCTCTGGGGCCATTCCGCGGGAGCGGCCCACGTCGCCGACTACGTGTCGCACCAGGCGACCGGCCTTCCGGTGTTGCCGGCTGAGGCGGCCGCCGCAGCAGCCGCGGCGGCCGAGCAGGCGGCAAAGAGCGATAGAAAGGCCCGCCACGGTCGCAAGAAGCCCGAGCCGCAGGCGGCCGTGGCACCGGACCCGTACAGCGCCGCTTACCCCAAGGTGGGGCCGGGGAGCGAGCCGCAGATCGCCGGGGCGATCCTGACGTCCGGCTTCTACGAGCTGGGAGACAAGGTCTCGATCTGGAAGGACTACTACGGGGATGACGTTACGCAGTACGCTGCACGCTCGTCGCTTCCGGGACTGCTGCAGACCACCACGCCCCTGTTCGTGACCTACGCGGAGCTGGATCCGGCGAATTTCCAGCCCGATTCGGTCAAGCTGATCGCGGAGCGTGCCCGGGAAGGCAAGCCGGTGCGCAGCCTGCACCTGCCTGGGCATTCGCACCTGTCGGAAACCTTCGCAGTGGGCAGTGGCGATGAGTCGCTGTCGGCGCCGGTGCTCGAGTTCATCCACAGCCTCGACGGCAAGGCTCAGAAGTGACTGAAGGAAACAACATGACCGCACTCGCACGGCTGGCTGCAGGCTTGGTGTTGGTGTGTGCCGCGGCGACGGCTCTGGCCCAGCCCCCAGGGCCGCGCGCGGGCACGGGTGTGCCGGTGGACCGCCGGCCCGGGCTCACGCAGGACCGGATCGATGAGCTCGCGCACAAGCACGACGGCTTCTACGGCGCGCTCGCGCCGCAGAACCTGCACAAGAAGCGGGCCAAGTCTGCGTTCGATCTCACCGGCGTGTGGTTCATCGACCTGCGCCGCGCGTTCGCGGATTTCATGTTCGGTCCCCCGTATCCGGAATTCTACGAGGCCGGCAAGCAGGCCCTGCGTGAAGCTGCGGAGGCGCGCAAGGAAGGCAAGCCGTATCGCGACAGCATCGGGCAGTGCTACCCGGCCGGCATGCCGATGATCATGACTCGCGTGTGGCCGATCGCGATGGTGCAGGAGCCGACGGTCATCTACATGATGTTCGGCTTCACCAACAGCCTGCGCATCATCTACCTGGACGGGCGCAAGTTCACCGACCCGGACATCGCCATCCCGACCTACAACGGCGAGTCCATCGGACACTGGGAAGGCAACGCGCTCGTCATCCACACCAAGTATTTCGAGACCAACCAGCATTGGATCGACACCGGCATTCCGATCAGCGACCAGTTCGAGATGACCGAGCGCGTCACGCTGCTGGATAAGGGCATGACGCTGCAGATCGAGTACACCATGACCGATCCGAAGAACTGGAAGGGAGAGTGGAAGAGCACCAAGCGCTGGATGCGCGAGGACTACAGCGACGTGCCGGAAGTCGAGTGTCTGCCGAATCTGAACGAGAATCTGCCGAGCACGGAGAAGGGCCACGCCGCCGTCGAGGCGCGCGAGAAGGCCAGGGAGGAGGGCAAGCCGGCCGCGACCCCCGCCCCGTCGCCGGCCAAGGCGCCCCCTTCCAAGTGACACGCCACAGTACAGGTCATAAGAGCCATGACAACCCGAACCGGTAGTCGCCTAGCGATGCTGACCGCCCTGTGCTTGACGGCCAGCGCGTTCGCGCATCATTCCTTCGCGATGTTCGACCAGTCCAAGCAGGTCACCCTGAAGGGCACGGTACGCGAGTTCCAGTGGACCAACCCGCACGCCTGGATCCACCTGGACGTCCCCAACACCAGCGGCGGCGTCGACAGCTGGCAGGTCGAGCTCAACAGCCCCAACAACCTGAAGCGCCAGGGGTGGAAATCCACCAGCCTGACGGCCGGGGAGAAGGTGACCTTGATGTTGAATCCCCTCAAGGATGGCACCAAGGGCGGCCTGTTCATCTCGGTAACCCTTCCCGACGGCACCGTGCTGGGCGATCCGACCCGCGCCCGCGGCGGTCCCATCAACGTGCCGACGACCTGACGGCACGCCAGGCCCAAGGAGAACGATCGTGACAGCTCTTGCCTCCTCTGTGCTTTCCGGCCGTGCACGCCGCCTGCCCATGCTGGCGTTGCTGCTCGGTGCCGTGCTGCTGGGCGCCTCGCCACCGGCATGGGTGCATCATTCAGGGGCCATGTTCGATCGCACGCGTGTGGTGAAGATCACCGGCGTCGTGACCGAGTTCAACTGGTCCAACCCGCACTCCTCGTTCAAGGTCGATGTGACCGATGCCAGCGGTAGCGTCGAGACCTGGGCGATCGAGATGAACGGCCCGAACAACCTCGTGCACGAGGGTTGGAAGCGCACCTCGATCAAGCCTGGGGACAAGGTGTCGGTGGTGGTGAACCCGCTGCGCGATGGCCGGCCGGGTGGCTGGTACGTCGGTATCACCCTGGCCAACGGCAAGTTCCTCGGCAGCGATCACGCGACTCCCGATGATGGCGGTGCCACAGGCCCTCCGGGCGGTGCCATTCCCGGTGGCGGCGATGCTAAGTGAGGCAGGGCGCATGAAGGTACGCGGGCGAGTGCAGATCGCAGTCCTGGGTGTGCTGGGAGCACTGATGTGCGCCGGCGCGCTGGCCGCCGCTGCCAAGCCTGGCGCGGCGAGTCATGCCGCCGCTGCCAAGCCGATCCCCGCCTACCCCAAGGGACACTACACCTCGCTGAACTCCCTGCCCGATTGGGGCGGGGTCTGGGTACTCAGTCGTCCCGCCCCGGGCGCTCCCGCGGAGCGGCCGGCGTTGAAGGGCAAGTACCTGAAGGACTACGAAGCCTGGCGTGAGGCCGTCAAGACCCACGGCGGCGAGGCGCCCCACGAGGGCTCCTACTGCACCCCTCCGGGCATGCCGGGGATCATGGGAATTGGACAATATCCGATGGAGTTCCTGTTCACTCCCGGGCGCGTGACGACCCATCACGAGGCCTGGATGCAGTGGCGCAACATCTACACCGACGGCCGCAGCCATCCGGATGACCTGGAGGCGACCTTCGAGGGAGACTCCATCGGCCACTGGGAAGGCGGCACCCTCGTGGTCGACACCATCGGCGTCAAGGAGGCGGCCCCGCTGGGCCAGGGCATGAAGCACGGCCCCAGGATGCACATCGTGGAGCGTATCCACCTGGCGCCCAAAGATCGCGATACCCTGGTGGATGAGATGACAATCGACGACCCTGACGCCCTCGAGAAGCCTTGGGCTCACACCCTTACCTACAAGCGCTCGCGCGAGTGGCAACTGCTCGAGTTCGAGTGCGCCGAGAACGACCGTAATCCGGTAGATTCCTCGGGCAAGACGGGCTTCAAGACCGAATAGATCGAATCGCACCCCTCGACTGGAGGATGGATGATCCAACATTTCTGTGACTGGCTGGCGGCCACCTGGCTGAGCCAGCTGTTCGCCAACGCCGGCTGGTTCGTGCCGACCGTACAGACGATCCACATCCTGTCGATCGCGGCCGTCATCATCATGCTGGCGACGATGAATTTCCGCCTGCTGCGGATCACCCACAGCGGGCCCTCCCTGCGCAGCCTCGCCGGAGGCTATGTTCCCTGGGTCTGGCGTGTCCTGGTCATCCTGCTGGTCACCGGCATCCTGCTGACCATCACCGAGCCGACCCGCGAGCTGATGAACAATGCTTTCCGCCTGAAGATGCTGATGGTGGTGGCGCTGATCGTGCTGACCTCCGTGTTCAGCTCGGCGCTCAAGAAAGACCCGGAGTACTGGAGTGCATCGCCCCGCCGCCGCGTATGGGGAAGTGCGCTCGCCCTGGGCAGCCTGATTCTGTGCGTGAGCATCGTGGCCGCCGGCCGGCTGATCGCTTACGTCTGATTCGAACTTACCTGAAAGACTCCCTCAATGACCCTGATCGATCTGATGCATGCATTGGAGCACCAGCCGTTCGCGGTGGCGATCTCCGAGTCGACCTGGCTGTTCCCGTGCTTTGAGACGCTACACGTACTGTTTCTGACGATCGTCGTGGGCGCCGTCGCGATGATGGATCTGCGCTTGCTGGGCATCGGGAGCGCGGACCGTGCGATCACGGAGCTCAACCGCAGCACGCTCCCGTGGGCATGGTCGGCTTTTGCCGCCGCGGCGACGTTCGGGCTGTTGCTGTTCAGCTCGAAGGCCTCGACCTACTACCTCAATATTCCGTTCCGCATCAAGATGGTGTGCCTGGCGCTCGCCGCCGTGAACATGCTCGTCTACCACTTGATCACCGAGCGCGATGTGGCCAAGTGGGACCGCGGCCCGACACCGCTGGGTGCACGGCTCGCCGGCGGCATCTCCCTCACGCTGTGGGTGGTGATCGTCGCGACCGGCCGGTGGATCGGCTTTACCACTTGAGCTTCCGCAGGACGTCGCTTTTCCGCCGCGGCAGGTAATCGAGCCTCAACTTTTTCCGCGCGGCCACAGGTGACTTGCTCGTTGCGTGGATGTCAATCTGGCCGCGGAGCGCTGAAACTAGCATTGTCGATACTTGAGACTTCCGGATGCGACCCGTCCACGTTGGGCTCGTCGGCGATCAGTGGGCTTTGGGGCGTGGATGGGGCGCGCATCGGCAGTTCGACGCATGGCACTCTCGGGTGCTGGGCTCGGGATGGCAACACAGCCCGAGCCCGGATGCGTCGGCTCGTGACCTTCGGGATTCATTGAGTGAACGGGGTTACCCGCCCAATCTTTGATAACGCCCGGCAGGGCGGCCCGGAGGGCGAGGCCGGCGGGGGCCGAGTAATCCTTGATAACGCCCGGCAGGGCGGCCCGGAGGGCGAGGCCCGCAGGGGCCGAGTAATAATACCTACCTGATGCGTTCAGCAGGCCTCCCGCGCTTTATCCGCGCGCAATGGAGGTCATCGGACGGACGAGGATCGCGGCACAGACCGTGTGGCCTCGAATCTTCTTAGGGAGGGAGGGGGCTGCGGATCCCTCGGGGCTCCTCGAGGGATCCGCGGATTGCGGATCTCTCAGGCGTCCGGCGCGAAATGGCCCCACAGACTCTTGAACGCCAACATGGTGAACTGCCGCGGATCGCCCCACTGGGCATCGAATTCCTTGGTCGGCGCGGCGGCGAGGGCCTCCTGCGGCCCCATGCCCTTGCGCATCAGCCGGCTCAACCGGTCCAGGATGGTCGCGTACATCTTCCCCTGAGCCTGCAGGTCGGCGCGCCCCATGACCGGACCGTTGGCAGGCACGATCTGCGTCTTCTCATCCACCAGGCCCTCGAGCGACCTCAATCCCTGCACCAGCCCCCCGAGCCAGCCACCGGTCTGGTAGTCGATGACGGGCCAGCCCTCGTTGGAGAGGACGCCGCCGGCCATCAGGATGTTGGAATTGCGGAAGAAAACGTACAGGTCGCCGTCGGTGTGGGCCTGCAGCAGATAGCCGTACTCGACCTGCTCGCCGGCGAATTCCAGGGTCTCCTTCGCCAGGTTGACGCTCGAGACCAGCGTGTCGCTCGGGCGCGCCTTCACCGGTAACGGGCCGTAGGCCTGGGTATGCCCCGGCTCGGTCTGCGGGTATTCGAGCCAACGGCGCGTGTTCTCGTGTCCGATGATTTTCGCGCCGGCCTTGCCCAGGCGCTCGTTGGATCCGGTCTGCTCCGGATGCCAGTGGGTGTTGATCAGGATCTTCACCTGTTTGGAGCGGGTCTCCCGGTACACCGCATCCAACAGGTCCGCCGAGCGTTCGGGCAGTCCGCCATCGACCAGCAGGATGCCATCCGGCCCGTGCGCCGCGACCACGTTGGCTCCGGCCCCGGAGAACACCAGCAGATGGTCGTTCAGGCGGTCGGGCTTGATGGGTGTTGCGTCCCGGGAGCGCGCCAACGCGCTGTGCGGCAGCGCTTGCGCGAGGCCGATACCGGCGCCCGCTGCGAGGACAGATTGCACAAATCTACGTCGAGTCGGATGCGATGCCATGGTGATCACTGTAAGTTGATGGGCTTGGCGCGAGGTGCCGCCATATGTGCCGGTATTGAATACGTATTTTGCCCTGTTGGGACGGGCTGCGGGCGCGACGCTTGCGGCCTGAGGGCAGGGACACTCTGCCGTGCCGCCGTGAGGCTAGCAACGGGCCTTGCGACTTCTTGGCATCCACGGGCGACACTCTTGACGGTTCTTATAGGGAATTGTGGTGGGCAGGGGCTAGACTCAGTCTCGTAGGCCGTTGATTTTTCTGCTGGCCGATATTGGGGTGCAAGTGGGATGAGCAGAACGCTTACAGCGCGTGTGAGTGTGGCCGCCGTGGCCGCCTGGCTGGTCTGGAACGTCGGGCTTGCCGCGATCGATCCGGCGCCGGCCCCCACGACCGCACCCGCTCAGTCTGCCGCTGTCGCCCAGGCCTCAGCCGACCATGCCTCTGCCGCCCAGGCCCCGGCAGCCGCACCGACGCATCCTGGCTCGCCTGCCCAGGCGCACGCTGCCGCCAAGCTCGCCGATGCGGCCGGCTCCGATGCCCCTCAGAAGGGGCCACCGGGAGCTTCGCAGAACTGGCCCCTGCTCAAGCAGTATTGCGAGAAGTGCCACAACGCCGAGGACTGGGCCGGCAACATTGCCTTCGACACGATGACTCCGGGGGAGATCAGCGAGGACGCTGAGACCTGGGAGAAGGCGATCGTCAAGCTGCGCGGCCGCCTGATGCCGCCGCCGGGTCAGAAGCAGCCTCCTTCGGACCAGATCCATTCCTTCGTGCACTTCATGGAGACCTCGCTGGACGACTCGGCGGCCTCCCGTCCGCCGCAGCCGGGCCGGGTGGCATTGCACCGCCTGAACCGCAAGGAATACGCCAACGCCATCTGGGATCTGCTCGCGGTCAAGGTCGATCCGACCACGGTTTTGCCGACGGACGACACCATTGACGGCTTCGACAACGTCGCCAACGTGTTGCAGGTCTCGCCCTCGTTCCTCGACCAGTACCTGACGGCCGCCCGCTCGATCGCGGTCGATGCGGTCGGCGAGGTGCCCAACCACCCAAGCGGCACGCAGTACATCGTCAAGGACGCCGGCAACCAGGAGGAGTACGAGGAAGGGCTGCCGCTGGGCACGCGCGGTGGCATGCAGGTCTCGCACTATTTTCCGGCGGATGGCGAGTACGAGCTCAACATCAGCAACATGGCGGTCGCCCTGTGGGTGACCGGCATGAACTTCGACAACCACGTCATCGCCACCCTCGACGGCAGGAAGTTCTGGGACACCCACGTCGGCGGCGAGGAGGACATGAAGTCCATCGACCAGAAGCAGGACCCGGCGGTCGATGCGATCAACAAGCGCCTGAAGGGCATCCGCTTCCACGCCAAGGCGGGCCTGCACAAAGTCGCGGTCACCTTCGTGCACCGCACGTTCGCGGAATCCGACGACAAGCTGTACTCGCAGAGCGGTGGCGGCCAGGATCGCGTGCTGCGCGTCGCCAACTTCGAGATCAAGGGACCGTACAACCCGACCGGCATCAGCGACACGCCGAGCCGCGACAAGATCTTCATCTGCCATCCGCAATCGGCCGCCGAGGAAGAGCCGTGCGCCGAGCGCATCGTGCAGCATCTCGCCGAGGACGCCTACCGCCGGCCGGCGACCGAGAAGGACGTGAAGCAGCTCATGGCCTTCTACCACAGGGGCCGCGATGGCCAGGGCGGCAGCTTCGACGAGGGCATCCGGCACGCCCTGACGGCGATCCTGGCCAGCCCGTATTTCCTGTACCGCTCCGAGCCGGTTCCGCAGACGGTGTCCGCGGGCGGCAGCTATCGCATCAACGATTACGAGCTTGCTTCGCGACTCTCGTTCTTCCTGTGGAGCACCTCACCGGATGATGAGCTGCTGAAGCTGGCAGCGGCGGACAGGCTGCACGATCCGCAGGTGCTGCGCCAGCAGGTGCAGCGCATGCTCGCCGACAAGCGCTCGTTCACGCTGGCCTCGAACTTCGCCTTCCAGTGGCTCGACATGGGCAAGCTGTCGGAGATCAACCCCGACATGAATATCTTCCCCTATGCGGGCGACCCGCGGCCGGAGTACATCACCGAGCTGAACATGTTCGTCGACAGCGTGTTCCGCGAGAACCAGAACGTGATGGACCTGCTTACGGCGAACTACACGTATCTGAATGAGCGCCTCGCCCGCATCTACGGGATCAACGACGTCAAAGGCGACCGCTTCCGTCGCGTGACCCTGACCGATTCGAATCGTTTCGGCTTGCTGGGCAAGGGCGCCGTTCTCATGGTCTCCTCGTATCCCAACCGCACGGCTCCGGTGCTGCGCGGCAAGTGGATCCTGGAGAGCATCACCGGCACCCCGCCTGCGGCTCCGCCGCCGAACATCCCGCAGATCAAGGATGCGGTCGCCGGCGAGAAGCCCAAGACGATGCGTGAGCTGATGGCCGCGCACCGCAAGCAGTCGAGCTGCTTCGCCTGCCACGGCGTGCTGGATCCGCTGGGCTTGGCCCTCGAGAACTTCGACGCCGTGGGTGTCTGGCGCACCAAGGATCGCCTGGCCGGCGATGCGATCGATGCGAGCGGTGAGCTCCCCGACGGCCGCAAGATCAACGGCCCGACCGACCTGCGCAATGCGCTCGTGGCCGATCCCTTCCAGTTCGTGCAGACGCTGACCGAGAAGCTGATGACCTACGCGCTGGGCCGCACCGTGGAGTATCGCGACATGCCGACGGTCCGCAAGATCGTCTACGAGAGCGCCAAGGACAACTACCGGTTCCAATCCATCGTGATGGGAATCATCGACAGCGATCAGTTCCAGATGAGAAGCGTGCCGCAGGATGCGCGCACCAGGCAGCAGACGGCGCGGAATGAGCGATGATTTGATTCTTTATCGGCGCGCGAAGCGCGTCGCTACTCTTGGCGGGTCGCGCGGAGCGCGATCCCGCTGAAGAGTCCGGGGCAGGGGCCCCGTGAGCAGTTGTGAGGAAGCAAGCCCATGTTCATCAGCAAGAAACATCTTTCCCGGAGAACCGTCCTCAAAGGCGTAGGGGTCACCATTGGCCTGCCGTTACTGGATGCCATGATCCCCGCCGGTACGGCCCTGGCCCAGACGGCGGCGGCGCCCAAGCCGCGCATGGGATTCGTCTACTTCCCGCACGGAGCGGTGATGGCCAACTGGTCGCCGTCGCAGACCGGCGCCGACTTCCAGTTCACTCCGATCCTGAAGCCGCTCGAGCCGTACAAGGAGCACCTCACCATCGTCAGCGGCCTGCGCAACAAGACCGGTGAGAGCCCCAGCCCCCACGCCATCATTGCAGGCACGTGGCTCAGCTGTGTGCACCCGGCCGTGAGCCAGGCCCCGCACGGCGGCATCTCCTGCGATCAGGTGGCGGCCCTGCAGATCGGCCAGGACACGGCGCTGCCGTCTCTGGAGCTCGCCGGTGAAGGCGGCGGCGGCGCCTGCGACCCGAGCTTCGGTTGCAGTTACTCCGGGACCGTTGCGTTCCGCACTCCCACGCAGCCGTTGCCGATGGAGCACAACCCGCGCAAGGTTTTCTATCGCTTGTTCGGCCAGGGCGACAATGCGGCGGAGCGTCACGAGATCATCAACGAGAGCCAGAGCATCCTCGACCTGGTCAAGGACGACGCCACGGACCTGCAACGCACGCTCGGCGCCTCGGACAAGTCGATGGTCAACGACTATCTGGATTCGGTGCGCGAGGTGGAGCGCCGGGTCGAGAAGCAGAAGGAGAAGGAGCACTCGGGCATCAAGCTCCCGGATGCGCCGACCGGCATCCTGGAGGATTTCACCAAGCAGCTCGACACCATGTTCGAGCTGATCGCGCTCGCCTGGCAGTCCAATGCCAC
>DATNEN010000331.1:0-25195 GCA_035552975.1 Steroidobacteraceae bacterium | reverse complement strand
TCTCACGCTGCAGGCCTGGATCGCCGAGAGAACCGGCAGCTACAGTCTGGCGCTGGCTTCCGTCGCCATTGCCGCGAGCCTGGCGATCACTCTGTTCCTTCTGGGCGGCCCCGAAGCGCACAACGTGGAGATGCGCGCGGCCGAATGAGCACGGCAACCGCCGCGTTCCTGCCGGTGCCTGCGGCGTTCGCAGGACTGGGTCTGCCGCTCAGGGCCACTCGGAGAACTTGAACCCGTTGGCGGCCTGCGGCGCGCAGGGAACCGGCGGAGTCTTGTTCGGACGCTGCACGAAGCGGTAGGCGAACTTCCATTGCCCTGCGACCCGGGTCAGCTTGTCGTCATACGTACCGGTGAGCGTCACTCCGCCTTTCTTGTCCGCCCCGGTCTCGCCCATGAGCCATACCGTGCTGTGCACGGTCGCGTGATTCCTGTCGACGTAGGTGATGACCCCGGGGACCGAGAAATGGAAGTGCTGCAACTCTCGTCCGGGATCGGGGTGGTGCCCCGGGATGTCGCTGAGGGCGCGGCGGCCGATCGCGCACCACGAAGGATCCTGAAACACCCCATCGGGGGTGAAGTTGGCCGCCCACGCATCGCCATCGTCGATGTTGATGTCGTAGCTGTACTTGGCGAAAAGCTGGGAGATCTGCATGAAATCTGCGGGCGTGCCCCGGTACGCCGTAGTCGCGGAAGGGCCGGTGGCACAGCCCGCGAAGAGGGCCAGCGCGGCTGCGGCGGCCAGGGTCACTCGAGCGATCCGCCAATCGGGCCCTTGCATGAAGTACGTCCTCTGCTGCAAACAGCACGGCAGGCGCAGGCTAGCCCGCCTCATTCCGCTTCCGCAACGCGCCGGTGATAGTCGATCACCTCGGGCAGCCGTGTGGCGGGGATACCGCTCACGAATGGATTCAAGCCGCAAGCGGCGGCCACGCCGACCGGGCCGACACAGCCTTCCGCAACCCGCACCTTGTGTCGCGTCAGCTCGATTCCGTCATCCACGTGCAGCAACCCCAGGTACAGTTGCGTCTCCGGCCCGCGCTGCAGTTTGCTCAGGGGCTTGAAGTACTCGGCCTCCGCGCGTGGACGAGGCACGGGAACGTGCAGCCAGTTGATCGGGCGAGACGCCCGGGCGCGAATCGCGTTGAAGAATTGCGTCATCAGCTCGGTGTCGGTGATCTCCCGGCGGTTGAGCCCGGGCCGCAGCATGCCATTGGAGTTGTGCCCGCCGTAGCAGAAGTGGAGCCCGCACTCCACGCCGGGAGACACTACGTCGATCGCGCGTGCCATGGCAGCGGCCAGCTCGTCGAACCCGTACTCATCGATCGGATCGGGATTCGCGAGGCTGATGCCGAAGTCGACCACATCCCACGAGATGGCGAGCTCATCGGCGGGTATCGCGGCCATGATGCGTTGCACCTCGCGAAACAGGGCCGCCTCATATGCCGGCCACAGCTCGCGCACCTGGTCATGGTCGAAGTGGATACACCCGGTGAATGCCGAGGGGATGCTCACCTGATAGCGCGTGTCGGCCGCGATCAGCCCCGCTTGCTTCAGACGCGAGAAGACCGCATAGGAGGCCTTGGCGTTCGGAAGGTAATGGAGTGTCTCGAAAGCGAGATCCTGCGCCGAGGTCCCCTCGCTCAGGCGGACGGTTTGACTGATCGGTGGATTCAACAGACTTTGTCCGCGGCCGTCGATCAGGCCGCGCGTGCGGCGGAAGTCATCGCCCGGCAGCCAACCTCCGCGTTCGCCATCCGGCAGCCGCGTGGCGTATTTGCCGAGCGCTGTCGCGCAGCAGCGGAACACTTCCTCAGTGTCGGTGAAGGGCACGCTACCGACCAGAAACACTGGGCGTGTCATACGTCGCTCCGCATATAGGGGGAGATGGGGGTGAACCGCCATGCGCTGTCGAAGCCGGCGAGGGGCGGATTGCCTTCCTGAGGCGCAAGCTCGTAGATCACCAGTCCGGCCCAGGGTGAGTCCTGCTGTGCACGGCGTTGGGGAGATGCGAGCTCGCACGGGTGGGCGGCCGCGCCGCGGCGACCGATGGACGCCCGGTCGATGTCCGGGTTGTCGACCAGTCGGCCGATGCTCCAGGCCAGCAGAAGTTGGAAGGGCTGCAACGCGCGGGAGCCCGGCTGCGGCGTGTCCTCTGGTGTGAAGACCCAGCCGACGTGATCGTCCTCCAACAGGCCCTGGAAAGGGGTCAGTCGCGGAGCCCCTGCAATCCACGGTCGCTCGGCGAACGCCGTGAGGTCCTCGCAACGGATGTCATACAGAGCAAGGTATTGCCAGGGCGGCAGGGATCCTGTCACGGGCTCCTCGGAGAGCCTGAAGCGCTGACAGCCGATGAACCCGCGGCCGTAGCGCAACACTTCCCCGACGTGGCAGGAGTCGTACCACTCGTTGAAGTCAGCCTCGCGGCCGGCGCTGGGATTGGTGAAGGCCAGGAAGAAGTGCTGCTGCATATTCACGCTCAGATCCATTGACCGAACAGGGCTCGCACTTGCGGGAAGCCGGCCAGCCCGCGCCGCTCATTGGGGTTGTTGCGGCGCGCAGGGCGCGGGCGGTTTGAAGTCTGCGGTCTTGGTATTCTCGGAGCGGTCGGCAATGAACCAACGGCCGTTCACCCGTATCAATGTATCGTCATAGGCTCCCGTGAATGCCAGTCCGGTTCCGGCGACCAATGGGCGTACGAAGCCGGCGGAGCCGATCACCATGATCGGGCTGTGGACCCAGGCGTGGTCCTCATCGATGTAGGTAATGGGGCCTGTCACCGTGACGTGTTGCTGTGGCGGCAGATTGGCGTAGGAGGGTGCCATCTTCTCGAGAAGCGCAATCATCTGCTCGTGACCGACGATGCACCGCGTGGCCCCCATGTGAAAGACACCGTTAGCGGTGAACACAGCAGCCCAAGCCTTGCCATTCCAGTTGTCGAGCGCGTAGTCGTAGCGCGCCTGCAGCTGTGTGATCTGCACGTAGTCATCTACGGTGCCCTGATATTCTGCGGCTTCTGCGCCGCTCCCGAAGAGCATGCAAGCTACAGCGACGCCGGCAGCGGTCGACAGTCCTGCTGGCGGCGCTCGGCGGTTATTTGCCATCGTGAGTCTCCAATGGTTGCTGGTGGGA
This sequence comes from Steroidobacteraceae bacterium, assembly GCA_035552975.1. GTDB lineage: Bacteria > Pseudomonadota > Gammaproteobacteria > Steroidobacterales > Steroidobacteraceae > 13-2-20CM-66-19. The sequence goes on along the minus strand of DATNEN010000331.1, from coordinate 22,066 downwards.
CGTCCGTCCGGGGGGTGCAGCTTGCTCGCACGGGGGAGGCCCATCGCCGGGGCTGATCTCACGGCGATCGGCAATCAGCCAATGGCCGCCTACGCGTTTCAACTGGTCATCGTAAGTGCCCGTGACCTCTATGCCGCTACCGACATGGTTGCGCCCGACATCGCCTACGACCATCACGAAGGTGTGCGCTGTCGCATGATCACGATCGAGGTACTCGATCCAGGGGTGGCCGTTGATGTGATGGCTCCGCGGTCGTGCAGTGGCCTCGGAGGGCTGGCCACGCGATTTGAGCTGCTCGACGAAGGCGGCTATCTGTTTACGACCGACGAGGCAGAGGTGGAAATCCCGAAACGCCCCAGCCTGCGTGAACACGCTTGCCCATCCCTGGGCATCGCGATTGTCCAGGGCAGCGCTGTAGCGCGTCATGAGCCGGTTAATCTGGCTGTAATCGTCAGCTGTGCCCTCATAGCTCCCCGCATGAGCGAGCGCCGCTGTCAGCGACGCGAGCACACCCGCCATCATCAACCGACGCAATTTCTCCGCGGGCGTGGCCGATACCCCAGGACGCACGTTGTCCACTCACCGGCTCCCTTTGACCATGTCCGGTGTAAAGCGGCTCACGTTGTATTCGGTGATCGCGAACTGATTGACGATCTTGCGCCTGTCGCCCACGCGATGGACGCCGCCCCACGCTTGAACGAGCCCCGATTTTCCCAGCGCCTTCACGCCGGTGCTGTCGGGCACGAACTCCCATTGATCCTTGCCGATGGTCCAGGTCTCCTTGCTGGCCTCTCGCTGGGCGTTCAGGACGAAGCTGACCCGTGGATCGGGGGATGTCGCGATGACCCGGGTTCCGTCGGTCACCGAGCCGCCATGCATGGGCGCCACGGGACCGGCCCCGTGCGGGGCGGCCTGCTCGGTGAACATCTCACCCATCTCGACCGAGCCGTCGGCAAAGACGTTCGCGAACTTGAACCAGACGACCTCGTTGCTCGACAACGCCGAGCCACCGAAGAGCTCGGTTCCGATGAAATGATCGACCACGAACATGCCCTTGACGGCGGTTCCAAGCAGCGTGCCGATCACCGGATAATACTGGCCGGTATAGATATCGATCCCGGTGGAGCCGTCCTGCTGCTGATAGGGAATCAACTCGGCGGTGCCCACCTGGCCAAGTGGCGACCGCGAGCCCTGGAGGCTCACGGCCCCGGCCTGATCGGTCCAGGCGACGGCATCGGGGCTCAGCGCCACGTGGAATTCCCTCCCGGAAAAAACGAGTCCGGCGCTCGGATCGACGGTGCGCGTGATGTCGCCGGCCTCCCGCGGAATGCGCGGATCCGGCTTGCCGTCGGTCGTGAGAGTGACACCATTGGACTTCAGGTCGCGCACTGTGCGCATGAGCACGTATTGTTTGCCGGATTCGTCGAACAGCCGCGCGTAGATCCACGCTTCTGCGATCTGCGAATTCCAGGGATGGGCGCCGAGCGACATCTCCTGCGGAACGTACTTGAACACGTAGGAGATGGCGCGGTCGGGGGCTCCGATGTGAGCTAGCGGCGGCGCCGCGGCGACATCCCCGGCAGCCAACCCCGTCCGATCCAGAGCGCAGAGCGCAACGCACGCCCCGGCAGCACCGATCCAAAAACGCAAACCCATGGGTGTTCTCCTGGCTGGCTGGTCGAGGTCCTGGGCTAGTGAGCCGGGGCGGGGCATGGGAGCGGCGGTCCATCGCCCGGACTCACTTCGAGCCGATCCGCAATGAGCCAGTGGCCGTTGACGCGTGTCAGCTTGTCGTCGTATGTTCCTGTGACTTCGATCCCGCCGCCGACGTGATCGCGCCCGACATCACCCACGACCATCACGAAGCTGTGCGAGAGTGCGTGATCGCGATCGAGGTATTCGATCGACAGGCTCGCCTCGACGTGATGGCTCTTCGGCCGATTGGCGCTCCCTGGAGATGCGGGGTGTGCCTTGAGCTGCTTCTCCAGCAAGCCGGCCAGCTCCTTGCGGCCGACGAGGCAGAACTGCGCGGCGCGAAACAGGCCAGCTTGCGTGAACACGCTGGCCCAGCCTTCGGGGTCGCGGGTGTCCAGGGTATAGCTGTACTTCGTCATGAGCTGACTGATCTGCGCGTAGTCATCTGCCGTGCCCTGGTAGCTCGCCGCAATCGCAGACCCGGCGGCGAGCGTCGTTCCGATGGCGAGCACCGGGATCATTCGGCGTGCAAATTGGCCCATGAGGGACACCTCCTGCCGGGAAGGACTCACTTGAAATTCATTCGCAAACCGACGACGAACGAGCGACCGGTGATGTCATAAAGCGTGGTGATGGTAGACAGCCCACCGGGCACTGCCGTGCTGTACACCTTCGGCGGGGTGAGGTTGAACAGGTTCTTCGTGGTCAGGAAGAGCTGGACATCGCCGCCCCATAGCGGTGGAAGTCCGTCGTACGTGAGCGTGAGATCGGTGGTGAAGAAGCCCGGGACGTGCGTATTCACGTACTTCAGAAGAGGGCCCAGCCGCAGCGAGCCGATCATGTTTTCCTGAACGAATGCGCCATAGCCATGAGTGGTGTAGCCGACGCTCAGCGCACCCTTGAAATGCGGGATGGCGCCCGCGACGCCACCCGCACCGGCCGCATTCCAACCGGCGTAGTCGATCACCGCCTGGTTGGCCGTGAGCTGGGTGGAGAACTTGTTGATATAGCTTGCGTAGGCGCGAGTCGTGAGCTTGCCGCCAAGCAGAGTGCGGTTGTAGGTGGCGTCCAGATCGAAGCCGTCCGTATGGATCGCGGCCACGTTCACCCCCGACACCAGGAACTCCGTCGGGTAGTTGTCGGCCGTATGGTCGCTGAACGGATGCGGTCGGATGATATTGGCGCACGCCGGTGAGGTGCCGTTGCTGGCTTCGCAGGCCTGGTCTTCCGCCAGCGCAGTGAGGGTCGCCACCGCACCCTTGATGGCGAGCCGATAGTAGTCGAGCGACAAGGCAAGTCCCTCGAGGAAGTGCGGCTCGTAGATCACGCCGACCGTGAAGGTGGTACCGATCTCCGACTGCAGGCTCGGATTGCCGCTGGTAATCTGCGGCGCCCCGGAGCTGACGCCGGTGTGCGGGTCGGTGACCGCCACGGGCGAAACCTGCTCACCGGCGAACAAGTCGTAGAGCGTCGGTGCGCGGATGTCCCGGGATTCGGTCGCACGAAAGGCGAGATCCTTGTCGACCTGCCAGGTACCTCCGAACTTCCACGTCGTCGCGGAGCCGGAGATGCTGTAGTTGGTGTAGCGGACCGCGCCGTTGAGGTCGAGGGATTGCACGAGCGGCAGATCCCGCAGCAGTGGAGCCTCGAGCTCACCGAATCCCTCCTTGACGTTCTCCGAGCCGCTGGCATTCGACTGGTTGATCAGATAGTACTGCGTGAGGACGGCAGTACCTCTGAGGCCCGTCGTATCGTAGGGAGTGCCCGGATTGGCATTGCTGGCGATGCTCAGCTTCTGCGATCGATAGTCGAATCCAACGGCGCCGGTCAGCGGTCCGGCGGGCAGGTTGAGTATTTCTCCGCCGATATTGCCCTGGATATTGTGCTGCGAGGTGACGACATCGTAGCGGGAAGTCCCCGTCACGTAGGCGGCGGCACTGGGAGAGGCGGCACCGACGCCGAACGGGTTGAAAGGCTGGCAGCCCGCGTACGCCGCGACCACGGCGGGATTCGCGCTGAGCTGCGGTCTGCAGACGATGGCCCCGGTGGCTGGATTGACGACCGAGTCGACTGCCGCATAGAAATTCTGGAAGTTGATCTCGTTGAACGCCTTCACGGCGTTGATCGAGTTCCCGAAGCTGTAGTCCAGCGTCCAGCTGAAGCGGCCCGCCTTGCCCTTGATGCCGGCCTGGGCAGCGTAGTCGTCGACGTTCTGCTGTTCGGTGATCGGCCCCAGATAGTTGTACTGGGCCGACATGCCGAACGATGGCGTGTTGGTTGTGGTGAGCTGCGACTGCAGAGCCGCGGGGAGGAAGGCGTTGCCGCTATAGACGGTGAACCCGGGAAGGGCCATGAAATTGCCTTCGATCACCGCCGAGGTGCGCGATTGCGCCGCCAGCACCTGCACGTAGGCCGTCGTGTCCTGCCCAAAGGCGTAGCTATACCTTGCGAACCCGTTGACATTGCGGACCGGGGCCATTGCGCTGTTGAAGTCCGGGAGCCTGATGTAGTCGCTGGGAGCCTGAAAGAAGGTACCGGTGCCAGTTGGGGCACCGGTGTGCACCGGTCCGTACAAACCGCTGGAGGCGAAGTTCGTGCCCGCAAAGGGGCCGTTCGTTGCGATGCCTCCATAGGTGGCGTAGCTCGCTCGAGTGTTTGGGACATTGATGTAGGGATTCAGCGCGGTGCCGGGGGCGGCCTTGCTACCGATGACGCTGCCGACTGCCCCGCCGGAATCATCCAGATCCGGGCGGTCTGCGACCGTAAATCCGTCGCTCCTGTAGAACTCGGCGCTGCCGATGAAGTGGCCGTTTTCGCCGACGGCCGTGCCGCCCGCCACTCCGAAGCGCTCGTTCTGATTGTCGCCAAAGGTGGAAACGCCGCCCATGGCCTCGACCTTGAGGCCGGTAAAGCGCGTGTTGAGCACGAAGTTCACGACACCCGCGACCGCATCGGAGCCGTAAGTGGCTGACGCGCCGCCGGTCACGATGTCTACGCGCTGCACGAGCAGCTGCGGAAGCACATCCACATCGACGGTGTTGAGATAGCTGGTGGGCGGCACGCGGATGCCATCCATGAGGATGAGGGTGCGGTTGGCGCCGAGGCCACGCAGATTGAGAACGTCGCCCTGAACCGTCTGGGTGAAACTGACGGTCTGCGGCCCCGTCGATCCCAGGAACTGCGGCAGCGCATTCAGTCCCTGGACCAGGTTCGCCGGCGCGGTCTGCTTCAGCAGAGTGGCTTCGGCCACGGTGACCGGTGTGGGCGCCGAATAGCCGTTCGCCGTCGGAATGATGGAACCTGTGATCACCACCTCCTGGAGGGGTGCGCCGCCTTCGGACGCGTCGGAACCGGCGGGGGGCGCCTGCGCGAATGCAGGTGCCGCCACCGCCAGGGCGCTCGCCGCTGCCAACGCCGAGGCGCTCGCCGCCGCCAGCCGGGAAAGCATCCGTGCACCGTACGCGTAGGCAATCTTCAGTGAGGTCGTGTCATCGCTCTCGGCACCTGACGCCCGCTGTGGCGTTGCTGCCGGGCCTGCGGGTCGCAGGCTCTTGAGCCGCTTGGTCACTGTCGCTTCCTCCCCGGTGCTTCTTTGGCCATCGTCACTCGGTCTGCGCCGATGGTTTGCGCCGGCGCGAAACTGGCAGCTTCCGAGCACTGCTGCGGGTACGTCCGTGGCTGCCGCTTACCGACTAAACAAGTGATCGATAGTCTGAACGGTTGTATAGTCGATGGGCGGATGCTGCTCCCGGAGCGCACTCGCCGTCAAGCGCCCGCTACAACGTGTTGCGGCCGCGCTGCAGCGCGGTGGGTGGAGCGACGAGCGGCTGACTAACTAACCGGCTGTTGCGGCGGAGGGGGGCGGCGCCGCGATTGGTAGTGCCGCGCACGCGGAGGTGCGCCGCCGCGTTAGTCGTCCTGGTCCGGTCGAGGTTGGTTGCGGAATGCGTCGTACATTGCCTTGAATGCAGAGGCCAGCGCGACGGCGTTATGTGTGGATAGCTGGGGGTCCGCGAACAATCGTGACTCGACGAGCGAGATCACATCGGCATCGACCGGCCCGTCCGTGGACGCCTCCGCGCCCTCCGGGCCCTTGCGCTGAAACAGGCGCAGGAGCAGTAGCAGCGCCTCCACTGCGGTGTCGATTGAGAGATCCTTGGGGCAAGCCGCCGCTTGCACCGCCACTCCCGTCATTGCGCCATACAACGCCACCGACAGCAGCATTGGGTCCAGCTCCGAGAGGTAGGCGCCCGATTCGATTGCCACCCGGATCGAGCGCTCGATCTTCTCCCGTCCGTCCTCCATCCAGCGGCACACCTCGCCTTGGAGCTTCGGGTCGTGCGCCGCCGCGGCGGTGACCGCGAGACGGAAAGCGAGCGGCAGGGCCTGCGGGTATTGATTCTTCAGGGTGCGGCGGATGATGAATTCGATACGGCGGGGTCCGAAGGGAATGGGCGCCGATTCGGCCAGTGCCATCACCACGCCCTCGTTGGCGTGCCGGATAGCCTCCGCTACCAGCTCCTTCTTGCTCTCGAAGTAGTAGTTGAGCATCCCGACACTCAGACCGGCGCGATCGGCAATGTTGCGAGTGGTCGTGCGCTCGAACCCCTCCTCGGAGATGCATTCGACTACTGCAGCGACGAGCTGACGCCGCCGGTGCTCCTCGAGAGCGCCTTCCGGCGCGGACGCTCGCTTTTTCGTTCGTGACTTGCGCTTGGATTGGGCCTGCGGCATCGGGTTCCCCGGCACAGGCTCGGTAACTACTCCCGTGCACGGAGAGTGTAACCTGAAGAGCGCTCGGGTCGACGGTGCACGAGTGGACATAATTCTCGAGTTTGACTTGACCGCCGCCGCTCACGCACTCTTGAGTCCTCTTCCTCATCGGGCGCCGTGCGCCGCGGACTCTTCCGAAGCCGCCTGCGTGAGACCTCGGCTGAACCACCATGCTCACATCGCTGCTCTTCGAAGCACGCCTCCGGGCTGCGGTCTGGCGGCGCAGACTCGCGTATCGGCGGCGAATCGGTGATCGAGGCAACCTCGCATTCTTTCTGATGGTCGGGCTACCGGTGCTGGGCCTGGCCTCCATCATCTGGTTCGCCAGTATCAGCGGTACGAGTGTCGAGCCCGCTCGTACTCGAGCCGAACAGCGTGCACAAAAGCGGGCACTGCGGCGCGCCGACGATCTGGAGTGTCTGGCAGAGAACGTGTATTTCGAGGCGCGCGGCGAGCCGCTCGATGGGCAGTACGCCGTGGCCGAGGTCACCCTGAACCGCACGCGAGCGCAGAACTTTCCGCACACGATCTGCCAGGTCGTGCACGAGATGCGCTGGGATCCGGGTCGGCGCCGCTACGTCGCAGATTTCTCCTGGACGGAGCTGGGTCCGCTGACTCCCGAGAACGGCGCGGCCTGGAAGGTCGCGATGATGGTGGCGACCGCGGTGTACGACGACTTGCGCGATCCGCTCGTGCCAGGCGCGCTCTTCTATCACGCCACGAGCGTAAGGCCGGGTTGGGCGCGGAGCCGCAAAGCCGTCGCGACCATCGGTAATCACGTCTTCTATCGGTGACCGCTCGCCGCGCCGGCGACGCGGCACTCCGCCGCTGCGACACTCCCCCGCACGGTGCTTCGTCGCTGCGGCACTCTGCCGACGCGGCGCTCTGCCGGGAAGACACTCCGCCGAGGCGCGCGGCCGGAACGCCCCACGCAGGCGCGAGCACGCAGCCCTGCGCGGCATTTGCTTGCCGCGCGCAAATACCACAGAGTGTCGCCCCCGCAGCTCAGAGGCCGGAAGATGAAATTCGAGAACGAGACCTTCAAAGATACGATCGTGACGCTGGACTACAACGAATTCGTCAGTTGCACCTTCGAGCGCTGCCGGATCCTCTTTCATGGCGGCGGCTTCGCGATCTCGAAGCCCAAGATGATCGATACGCAGTTCGTGTTCCGCGAAGCGGCGCAGCACACTCTGGTGCTGTTGAACCTGCTCAACAAGATGGATGCTAACCTCACGCGCTCGCTCATCGATCAGGCCGCATCCCCTTCCTTGTCGTAGGTCTCGTGATCTGACCGGGGCGATGGCCGGCGTGGGCGGGCCAGGTCTTTCAGGGCTCGACGCTCGGCGCCAGCACGCGGCCAACCACCCCGGCCGTCGCTGCCAGCAGCAGCGCAGCGCAGCCCTCCAGCGCTGCGTGCAGCAGCCAGAACTGCGTGCCGGGCATTCGGTCCACGAGCCCGCCCAGCCAGCCGACCAGAGTGTTGGCGAGGAAAAGCTGCAGGTAGTAGACGCCCATCATGGTACCGGCCAGGCGCGCCGGTGAGGCTCGTGCGTAGAGCGCGAGCCCCACGGGAAACATGTTGGCGAACCCGATGCTGTTGAGGAGCTCGAACAGGAGTATCCACACGGGGCTGGCTTTCTGCCCGCCGTAGGCGCGCACCGCGGCCGCTACGAGCGCCAGCACGCCCAGTGCGGCGATGCCGATGCCGAGGGTGATTTTCACGATTTCGGTGGGCTCTTTGTAACGCTTCGCCCACCAGCGCCAGAAGGCGACCGCGCCCCCCAGACACGACAACGATGCCGCGGCATCGACAGTGACCAGCCAGGTGGCAGGCATGGTGTGGCCGAAGAAGGTGAGGTCGACGTGGCTGGGTACCCACAGCAGGTAGGCGTTGAAGATCTCCATGTTACCTACGGAGCCGATTGCGAGGACCGGCAGCAGCAGCAACAGAACGATCACCGCGCGGATCTCGCGACGGGTCAGTGCCTTCTTTGGAGTCGCGGCGGCGCGCGACGGTGCACGTTCCGCTGGGAGCCACTTGCGCCCCGACAGGTACACGAAGAGTGAGATGACCATGCCGACACCGGCAGCGCCGAAGCCGTAATGCCAACCGTAAGACTCGCCCAGGGTGCCGGAGATGAGGGGCGCGACGATGACGGCGGAATTGATGAAGATGTAGTAGATCTGGAAGGCATCCGCGCGGCGGATGTCATCGGGCGCGTACAACTCGCCCACCTGGCTGGCGATGTTGCCTTTGAACAGCCCGACGCCGATCAGCAGGCACGCGAGGGCGATCAGAAACGACAGCTCGAACGCCATCAGGAAATGGCCGGCGGTCATCAGGACCGCGCCGCCGGTCACTGCCCAGGTCTTGCCGATCCAGCGATCCGCGATGAGGCCGCCGGCGATGGGCGTCAGATACACCAGTCCCGCGTAGAGACCGAAGATCGCCGAGGCGAGCTCGATGGTGGACAGCGGTCCTCCGTAGAGGTGCTCGAGGGCGGCACGCAGCGGGGCGAATCCTGCGATGTGCTCGATGTGGCCCGGTAGCAGCAGCTGGCGGACCATGTAGAGCACCAGCAGCGTCTGCATGCTGTAGTACGAGAATCGCTCCCAGCCTTCGGCGAACGACAGATAGCCCAGGCCCTTCGGGTGACCGACGAACGCGCGGTCCTGGTCCGCCCGCCCTGCGAGGACCTCTGTATTCATTCGCGCAAGGGTACTCGCTTGTCCCTCGCGGCGTAGACCTATTACCGCAGCCGGACCTATCGCGCGAAGACATCGCGGCATCCTGTGCAATGTTGGGGACGTGGTGGAAATCGCGGATCGTTGCGATGCGGTTGCCGCTTGTCATGATCTCGATGAAGTACAGCGGCTGTGTCTCCCCCGGAGCTTTGAGCACCGCCAGGACCTCCCGCCCGTCGAGCCACGCCGGCTGCATGTGCCAGTCAGTGAGTCTGCTGTAGTTGGTGAAACGGGAGTTGCGTCGGCCACCGATCCGAGAGGCGGCTTCCGTCCGCGCAAGGTCCGGAGGCCCCAGGTTGTACTTCGCCTTCACGAGCGTCTCGATAGGTGAGCGCCCGGTTTGGGTGATCGCCGCGGCCTCCCACAACTTGAAGTCTCCGTCCACCAGCGCCGGGACCTTGGCGACGACGGTGTGCAGAATCATGGTGTGCTCCGCTAGCCTGGATGAGGATACGGTGCAAGGACGAATTGCGGGGCCAAAGGATCGGTCCTGGCCCCACAATCACTCCCTGGAGCAACAAAATTGCAGCGTGCCCGTCGGATCGGCGCCGGTTCGCGCGTCTTCAAGGAGGACCTGCGCGGGGGTGCTCCTCGCGACGGCGAAGCTCGAGCGAACGCGGAGAAAAGCGCATGACATCAGCCATCGATACCCAGGCCCTTCCCAGAATCGTCTCCGAGAGCGAGTGGCGCGCGGCCCGCGAGGCGCTGCTTGCCAGAGAAAAGGAGCTCACCCACGCACGGGATGCGCTGGCCGCCGAACGGCGCCGCCTGCCGATGGTGCGCGTCGCAAAGGAGTACGTCTTCGCTGCTCCGCAGGGCAATGTGAGCCTCCGGGATCTCTTCGAGGGCCGGCGGCAGCTGCTGCTGTATCACTTCATGTTTGCGCCGGGAGTGCACGGTTGGCCCTCGGCGGGATGTCCGGGCTGCTCCATGTTCACCGACAACATCGGGCAGTTCACAGCGGTGCATCTGCAGGCGCGCGACGTTTCGCTCGCGCTGGTCTCGCGAGCACCTCTGGCGAATATCCAGGCGTATCGCCAGCGCATGTCGTGGCCGCATCCATGGGTGTCGTCGGAGGGGAATACGTTCAACCTCGACTACGGGCTGACGAGCGCGGATGGGGAGGGGCATGGGCTGAGTGTGTTCCTGCGCGACGGCAATGAGATCTTCCGTACGTACTTCACTTCGGCTCGCGGCAGCGAGGGGCTGGGCAATGTGTGGGGATTCCTGGACACAACTCCCTTCGGACGGCAGGAAACGTGGGAGAGCTCGCCGCAAGGATGGCCGCAGACGCCGCCATACCGATGGTGGCGCCGGCACGATGAATACGGATCCTAACGCCGGAGGGCTGCCCGAAGGGGCGAGTGTGGGGGCCATGGATTGACCTCGCGCGCAGCGCTGTCCAACCCTTGGTCTGACGATGAGCTTGTCGCGAATAGCGGGCAAATGCGGGCTTGCGACGCCTGCGCGTCCGGGCGCAACATTGCGGGCCCAAACGATCTGCGACCGCTGGTCACCTCCGGAGAGAAACCATGTGCGACAACGATTCGATGGACGACATGATCGAGTATCGGCTGAAGTCTGCGGCACTGTCACGACGAGAGTTCGGGGCCCTGACGGTCGGTGCCGGCGTGGCGAGCGTGTTGTCACCGGTTGCGAACGCCGCGGAGGTGAAGGGATCTGACGTCGACATCAAGACTCCCGACGGGACGTGCGATGCCTACTTCGTGCATCCCGCCAAGGGCAAGGGCGCGGGTGTGCTCGTGTGGCCGGACATTTTCGGTCTGCGGCCGGCCTTCAAGAAGATGGCCGATCGGCTCGCCGAGTCGGGTTATTCGGTGCTGGTGATCAACCCCTTCTATCGCGCCAAGCACGCCCCGACGGCGCCCGAGAAGCCGGATTTCAACGATCCGGAGACGCGCAAGGCGCTGTTTGCGCTGGCCGGCGGCCTCAACGTGCAGACGACTGAGACGGACGCGAAGGCCCTCATCGGCTGGCTCGACAGTCAGAATACCGTCGACAAGAAGCGGAAGATGGGTACGACTGGCTACTGCATGGGTGGCCCCTTGATGATGCGCACCGCAGCGGCGTTCCCGGATCGAGTCGGCGGCGGCTGCTCTTTCCACGGCGGCAATCTGGTCACCGACAAGCCCGACAGCCCGCACCTGCTGGTGCCGAAAATGAACGGCTCCTACCTGTTCGCCATCGCCGCGAACGACGACATGCGCGATCCGAAGGCGAAGGACGTGCTGCGCAAGGCGTTTGACGACGCGCACGGTCACGCGAAGGCGGAGATCGAGGTCTACACGGGAACCATGCACGGCTGGTGTCCGACGGACGCGGCCGTCTACAACCACGAGATGGCGGAGAAAGCCTGGACCCGCCAGCTCGCGACGTTCAAGACTGCGCTGGCCTGACCAACCGTACGGACGGCGCCCGTTCCCGGGCCCCGTCCGTACGCCTCCCGCAGGGGCATCTGTATGCCCATACAGACAGGGCTTCCCGAACAGCTCACCTGGATCGACGACGTCAACCGCGGCGACCATTCCTTCCTCACGAAGGAGGATCGCTGCGCGTTCTTCGGCGAGCTCCAGGCAAGCACGGGGTGGGGCGGCGGCGCGACCAATCAACTCATCGCCAATTTCAAACGCTCGCCTGCACAGATCGGGCGCGAGCCCTGCGGTGAGCGGCTGCGGCGCCATCGCGAGCGCGCCATCAACGAGGTCGCCGCCGCGCTGCGCAGCCAGTTCACCCGCGAAGAGGTCGAGCTGCGCTGCACGTTCGTTCCCCTCCCGACGTCCAAGCAGCCCGGACACCCCGAGTATTGCGATCGCCTCGAGCGCTCGCTGCGACTCGCCTTCGCCGGCTATCGCGCCGATATCCGGCCGTTGCTGCAGCTGGCGGCGAGCACGCGTGCCGATCATCTGAGCGCCGTTGAGCGCCTCCGATACCAACACCTGCTGGCACTGACGAGCCTCGACGTGCGTCAGCTTGCCGGCGAGCTGCGGCCCATGGTCGTGTTGTTCGACGATGTGCTGGCGAGCGGCAAGCACTACCGGGTCGCCAAGACCCGCATCCGTGAAGTGTTCCCCGGGCAAGGGATCCTGGGGATTTTCGTGGCGCGCCGCGCGCTCAGAAGCTCCTGCCGTCGACCTGCTTCCCTCGCAGCGACTCGAGGCTCACGCCCTCCAGTCAGCGCACGTTGATGGCGGCCATCGGAGCGCCGTCACTGGGCCGTGTGCCTTGCGCGAGCGACTGGATGCCGCAGGTGGTGCAGAAGCGGTGCTTGATCAGCTCGGCGGTTGAACTCGTAGGTCGCCAGGTCGCCATCGCCCGAGAGCAGCCTGAACTGTGACGCTGGCGCGAACGCGAGCGGGGACCCGAGCCGACCGCAGCGTGAGCAGTTGCAGGCGATGACGCCCCGGATGGCGGAGACATCCGCGGGGTACGGGACGGGAGCGCTCGCCCAGCTCCAACTCGACTTCGTAACGAACTTTGCCGCACTGGCAACCGCCTGAAAAGGTCTGCGCGATGTTCGCTCCCGAACGCAAAAAGAGGATGAGGATCGGAACTTAGCGCCGGGGCCCGAGGTCCGTCCACATACTGCGTGGAATGTGGCAGCGACGTTCAAGGGGAGCTTGCACTGTGGTTGTGCTATTCGCTTTCTTGTTGCGCCAACGGCGCTCACCGCAGCTCGCGGAATTCAGCGGCGCGGGCGCCTTGGAGGCCGCAAGCAGCTGGCACAGGGATTGCAACCACGAAGACTGCGGAAGTGGCCCCCTCCACGCCCGCAAATGCATGGTTCCTCCGGGGTACCAGGCAACGCCGCCGGACGCAGCTCGTGATCCCCCTCCCGAGACTGCGTCCGGCGGTGGATCTCGAGTCGGTCTGCAGCGACAGGTGCCGATCGACTTTACGAACGCGTACCGTAGCGCGCTCACCAAGAAAGGAGTCCTCGGGATGGGCATGAAGAAAGACACGCCACTGAATGGTCATGCGAGCTTGCGCGCGCCTGGCGCAATTCACGAAAGGATCCTGCGCCTGTTGGGAATGACGCAGCGTCCGCTCAGATCTGGCGAGCTCGAGAGCGCGCTTGGGTTGGTCGCCGGCGAGGCCCGCAGCGCTTGTCATTGGCTCACCGAGAATGGCTACATCACGAGCACGGTCCGCATGGGCAGAGCTGCGGCTCACTGGGCGCGCACGTTCTGGTCGCTCGCGGACAAGGGCCGCTCCTGGGCCCGAGCCCAAGGAGCGTTGGTCACCTAAAATCGGACGCCGCCCGCGAACCGCCACGCGCTCTGCGCAGCGAAGTTCTGATAGGGATCGCGCGCGAGGCGCACGAACCAGGCCGGCCAGTCCCAGGTGGCACTGAATCCCCAGGCGGTGATGTAGCCCGCGTCGCTCAATCCGCTCTTGCGCAGGATGTCGAGCGTTGCGCGCATGTCGCTGACGGGAATGCGCACATTGAAGTGCCAGTCTCTCTGGTGTGTGTGCAGGCGGTCGTCGGCGACGACGAACAGGGTATAAATCGTACCGTCGGTGCTGTGATGGCCCGCGCCGAACGTGAGCGCGTCATTGGGGTCGAAATTCAGATTGAAATAGGGCTTGAGGTTGGTGCGGCCGATGCCAGCCAGGGCAAACCAGCTGTCGCCCGCCTGTGCATTCAGACTGCCGCCCAGGAATCCCCGTGTGGCCACCTGCAGCGATGGTTGGAGCTCGACGCAGCCTCCGAGGTCGACGGAGCTGTCGACACCCGCGCGCCCCTGAGTCCCGAACGAGCGGTCGGTGTACGCACCGAGCCACGCGTGCGTGTCGTTGTGCTGCCAGCGCAAGTTGAGATCCTGGCCTGAGTAGCCGCTGTACTGGTAGTCGCCGAGTGTGAGCTTCCATTGCCGCCCGCCACCAAACCCCGTGTCGGGCGCGAGCGTCTGGTCCGCGACCCCCGGGTCTGCCGCCAATGCGGTCTCGCCCAGGCCAACCAATAGGGCACTCAGCGTCAGGAGTTTGGCTCTGCTCACGCGCATATGATATCCATTGCGCGTGCGCGGCCATGCCGTCGCATTGGGGGATCTTATGAAAGCTTTCGCGTATGGGATCGCGCTTGCGGGGCTCGTGCTCGTCGCGCGCTCGGCCACTGCAGATCCGTCGCTCGATCGGGTGCGTGCGTGCATGCCCCAGCAGAACGATGCAGCGCGCCTGGCCTGTTACGACAAAGAGCTGGGCCGAACCACGGCCCCGGCCGCCGCGACCGCCCCAGCTGCAGCACCCACGGCCGCGCCGGCCAGAGCGGTCGCCGCCACCGCCCCTGCCGGCGCGACCGTCCCCGCCGCCGCGACCGTCGCGGCTTCGGCGCCTACTGCCGCGGCTGCGCCGTCCACCGCAAGTGCAGGACACACCGCGAGCGCTGCGTCCGCCGCAGCTGCCAAATCGGCCGATTTCGGAATGACGCCCGAGCTCCTGCACAAACAGCAGGCACAGGCAGGGATCAAACCCTCACCACCGCCGCCGGAGAGCCTGTCGGCGAAAGTCGCGAAAATCGGCACCTACGGTAACGGCTTGCTCCTGGTGACGCTCGACAACGGGCAGGTATGGGAGCAGCAAGAGAGCGGTGACGCGCAACTCGCTGTGGGGGATGGCGTAAAGATCTCGCGCGGCATGTTTGGCGCTTTGTGGATGGATGACGCTTCGCATAGACGCATGCGCGTGAAGCGCATTCAGTAGTCGCGGGCTACGGTTGCGGACTCGCCCGCGAAGGCGGAAACGACTTGCCGTCGAGGCTCAACTTGCCGTGATCGAACCTCAGGTGCGTCGTTAGCGCATTGCCCTCGTGCGCGATATATCCCTGAGCCTCGAGCTGGCGAGCCGCAATGGCGAGTCGGTCACCGTTTCCGGGCGTGCCCTCCGTCATCTTGTCGAGCAGCCCCGTATCGATCCTGATGTCGGCGTTGGCTTGCAAGTGTTGTGTGAGGGCGGCGACGAGCGCTGGGCTGCCGCGCTCGAGATCCTCGCGCTTCAATTCGGGCGCCGTCAGTCTCGCGGACAGGCGGAACGCGCCTTGCGGCGAATCGTAATCAAGGTGAGGGATCTCAATCACGGGATCGTGCAGCAGCAGCTCGATGCCGTCGCTGCGCACGGCGTCCCAGAACTGCCGCTGCAGTTGGTCCGCGGACGGTGCGCTCGGGGCAGCATTGGCGACCCCGCGCAGGCTGTCGACGAGATGCGCGAGCGAAGGGCCATGGATGTGCGTTGCCGTGTACTCGAGTTGCTCCCGGGTTGCGGTGAGCTTCGCGGCCTGCACTGGCCCCGCCCCGAGCTTGCCGCTGTAGGAAAGGTAGTCGCCCGTCGCTGAGGAATGGTCGATGATCTGGAGGCTCTGAACGGACAATAGCAGCCGCTGCTCGGGGGCTTTGCGGTGAGCCTCGAGGCGGCCGATGCTGACCGAAGAGTCGCCGAGGCGCAGACTCCCGAACGCTCGCTGCTTCACTGATTTCACGCGCACGTCATCGAGCTGCGCCTGGAACTCTTCACTGCTTGCGCCGAGTCCTTTGGCGCTGAAGTCGAGCGCGATCGACTGCTGGCCGCGGGTCACGGTCGCGGTCCCCGACATGCCGCCGGAGCGGATGGTCGTGCCGGGTGCCGGCTCGCCGCTGGCGGGCGGACTCGAGAATTCAATCCGGTATCCACCCAACCAGCCGAGGCTCGTGCGCAGTGTGTAGGGTTTTTGGCCGGGGAAGAGGGCATCCAGGTCCTTCTGGGCCTCAGCGGGCAGGACCAGCTCCGTATCGATCGTTGCCAGGGCGAATGTGCGGCCCCCTGGGAATGGGCCATGGTGCAGGGTATTGCGCGCTGTCAGCCTGTAGGACGACAGAGCGATCAAGGCAGCGGCTGCGGGAGTTTTGAGCCCCTTGGTGTCGATCCCGAAGGTCACGACCTCGGTGGCTCCGAAGACACCTCGGCGATAGGTGCGCTCCTCGACGGTGAAGTAGGGACCGGCTCGTTGCAGGGCCGCTTGCTCACGGGCCTGTACCTGCTCCTGGACGATGAAACCGATGATCCACGCGGCCAGGGGATACCCGATGAGGATCGCGGTGGCAGCCAGGAGCCAGAGGCGGGTTCGGGTGCTCATCGTTCCTTGAGGCGGTGGTTCTGCGGGGTGCCACAGTGTAGCGAAGGCGTGAACGTTGCCAGTGTTCACCTTAGAATCAAAAGGTTACAAAGTCTGCAGGATGGCCGGAAGCGGCGCGCAGCGGTTAACGGGATTTAATGTTCCGCCAATGTAGTAGAAAGTGGCCGGCCGTTATCTTCGCCAGCGGACCCCGATCGGCATGCCCTCGTGATTCGTACCCTCCATCCCACTCTGTTGCGAGTTCCGGCTCTGCGCGCGGCCGCTTTGGGCTCACGCGTACGCCGGCCGCTTTTTGGCGCGCTCCTGATCGGCTTCGGGCTCTCGGCCTGCACCGTCGGTCCGTTCTACAAGAAACCGGACGTGGCTGCCCCTGCTGCCTGGCGCCAGAGCGACACCGGCCCTGCTGCCGTAGGCACCGGTAGCGCCCCGTCCGAGGCCATTCCCCTCTGGCCCGCCGCCCAGTGGTGGCAGGGCTTCAAGTCCCCGCAGCTCGATGACCTGATGACTCAGGCGCAGAAGGCCAACGACGACCTTGCCGCGGCTGTGGCCCGTGTGCGCGAAGCGGATGCTCAGGTGCGCATTGCGGGCGCGCCACTGTTTCCCTCGCTGCAGGCGAGCGGTACGGCCACCCGTGAGAGGACCAAACCCGCGAACGCGCCTTCGGGAACTCCCGCGACGACTTTCAACCAGTTTGGCGCGGAGCTCGGCGCCAGCTACGAGCTGGACTTCTGGGGCAAGAACCTGGCGGCGCGCCGCTCGGCGAGCTTCTCGGCCGAGGCGAGCCGCTACGATCGGGCGACGGTCGAGCTGACCGTCATGACGAGCGTCGCGATCACTTATTTCCAGGCGATGGAGAGCCATGACCGGCTGGAGGTGGCGCAGCAGGATCTCGCGACTGCCCAGGAGGTCCTCAAGGATCTGAAGACAGAGCTGTCGGTCGGAATCGTCAACGCGCTGGATGTCGCCCAGCAGGAGACCACTGTCGCGGTGCTGAGCGCGACGATACCGCCGCTGCAGCAGCAGTTCCGTCAATCGGTCAATGCGCTCGCGGTGCTGGTCGGCAGGCCGCCGCAGGGACTGGAGTTCCCCGGGGGATCGCTCACCGCGCTGTCCGAGCCGCAGGTGCGTCCAGGCATGCCCTCGGAGCTGCTGGTGCGTCGTCCGGACGTTGCTTCCTCCGAGGCGCAGCTCAAGGCGGCCAACGCCGACATTCAGGCCGCGCGTGCGGCCTTCTTCCCGAGCATCGATCTGACCGCGGATGGCGGGTTCGTGAGCACGGCGCTCTCGACGCTGATCACTCCGGCCAACCGGGTGTTCAACATCAGTGGACAGGTCGCACAGCAGATCTTCGCGGGAGGCGCGCTAACGGGAAGGTACCAGCTGACGAAGGCGCGTTACTCGGAGCTGCTGGCCGACTACCACAAGACGGTGCTCACGGCCTTCGGCGACGTGGAGAACGCGCTGGTAGCGTTGCAGCAGACCGCAGACCAGTACCAGCGCGAGGAAGAGGCCGTCGCTACGGCGCGCCGTGCCTATGACTTCACCCAGACGCAGTTGCACGCCGGGGTGGTCAACATTCTCACGGTGTTGAACACGCAGAGCGCGCTGTTCAACGCCCAGGACGCACTGGTGCAGGTCAGATTCGCGCATCTGCAGGCGCTCATACAGCTCTACAGCGCCTTGGGCGGCGGCTGGACGCAGCAGGTCATAGTACAAAGGTGACAAGTTGAACAGGGCGAGCGATTGGAGTAGTTGGATCACGCGCCATCGGGTACGTGTGACGTTGCTTGCAGTGGGAGCCGCGGTCCTGCTGGTCCTGAGCCTGCACGCGCTGCCGCGCAGCGATGCTGCAGACCGCAAGAAGCAGGGTGCCGGCGACACGGTCGCCATCGAGGCCGCTGCGGTCACGCGCACGAACGTGCCGATCAACGTCGAAGGACTGGGTACCGTGCAGGCGTTCAACACGGTCACCGTGACCTCGCGTGTCGATGGGGCCCTGCAGAAGCTCGGGTTTACCGAGGGCCAGATGGTGCACAAGGGCGAGCTGCTGGCCCAGATCGATCCGCGCCCGTTCCAGGCAGCTCTCGAGCTGGCGCAGGCGGCGAAAGCCAAGGACGAAGCGCAGCTCGCGAGCGCCAAACAGGACCTGCAGCGCTACATGCTGCTCGCGCCGCAGAACCTGGCGAGCCAGCAGGTGCTGGATGCGCAGAAGGCGACGGTCGCCGCGCTCGAAGCGCAGGTCAAGGGCGATCAGGCGAGCATCGACAACGCCCGCACCCAGCTGGATTACTCCACCATCACTTCGCCGATCGACGGCCGTACCGGCATCCGCAAGGTCGATGTCGGCAACAACGTGCACGCGACGGATACCTCCGGGATCGTCGTCGTCACCCAGGTGCAGCCGATCAACGTGATCTTCACGCTTCCCGAAGAGGATCTGCCGAGGATCAACGAGGCGATGAGCGCCGGTGAGCTGTCGGTCGCCGCCTATGCGCGCGATGAGAGCACGAAGTTCGACAGCGGTACCGTGCAGCTGGTGGACAATCAGATCGACCAGGCGACCGGCACCATCCGCCTGAAGGCGGTCTTCCCCAACAAGACCAACAAGCTGTGGCCCGGCCAGTACGTCAATGCGCGCGTTCTGCTGCGCACACAGCAGAACGCGCTGACTATCCCGGACGCCGCGGTGCAACGCGGCCCCGATGGACTGTTCGCCTACGTCATCAAGCCGGATTCCACGGTCGAGATGCGCCCGCTGCAGGTCGGACAGGAGAGCGGCGGCGTCGCCGTGGTGCAGAGCGGTCTGCGAGAGGGCGAGCGCGTGGCGACCAGCAACCAGTATCGGCTCGAGCCCGGCGCGCACGTGCGCATCCTGGAGCCGGCCAGCACGTCGACGGAAGTCGCCAAGCGCGGCGACAGGTCCTGACGGTGAGCATTTCCGAACCCTTCATCCGCAGGCCGATCGCCACCTCGCTGTTGATGGCGGGTATCCTGCTCGTGGGCATCGTTGCCTTTCCGCTGTTGCCCGTCGCACCTCTGCCGCAGGTGGACTTCCCGACGATCCAGGTCACCGCGCAGCTTCCGGGTGCGGATCCGGAGACGATGGCCTCCTCCGTGGCGCAGCCGCTGGAGTACCAGTTTGCCGCCATTCCCGGAGTGTCGCAGCTCACCTCCAGCAGCGTTCTGGGCACCACTCAGATCGTCGTGCAGTTCGATCTGAACCGCAACATCGATTCGGCTGCGCAGGACATCCAGTCCGCGATCGAGGCGGCCGGCGGGCAGCTCCCGAAGAACCTGCCCTCGCCGCCGTTCATCAAGAAAGTGAATCCGGCCGACTCGCCGGTGATGATCATGTCGGTGTACTCGGACGTGCTGCCGTTGACGGAGGTCGATGAGTACGCGGAGAACATTCTTGCCCAGCAGATCTCACGCATCCCGGGTGTTGCGCAGGTGGCGCTCGGCGGACAGCAGAAGCCGGCGGTGCGTGTGCAGGTGGACCCTTCGCGCATTGCCGCCCTCGGGATTCAGCTCGAAGACATTGCCAGCGTCATCCAGCAGGCCACCGTCGATGCCCCCAAGGGCTCGATCAACGGCACGGCGCACGGGTTTGCGATCTACGATAACGACCAGCTGCTGAAGGCCGCGCCCTGGAACGACGTCATCGTCGCCTACAAGAACGGCGCGCCGGTGCGCATTCGCGACATCGGCGTGGCGGTCGATGGGCCCGAGAACGTGCTGATGCTCTCCCGGCAGAACGGCCACAACGGCATTCTGCTGCAGATCTACAAGGAAGCCGGCGCGAACGTCATCGACACGGTGCAGCGCATTCAGGAGCTGCTCCCGCAGGCGATGAAGTCGGTGCCCGTGTCGATCAAGCTGCAGACCGTGGTCAACCGCACGACTACGATCACCGCTTCGGTACGCGACGTGGAGTTCACCCTCATGCTGACGGTCGCGCTCGTCATCATGGTGATCTTCCTGTTCCTGCGTAACCTCTGGGCGACGATCATCCCCGGCGTCACCGTGCCCCTTGCGCTGCTGGGCACGTGTGCGCTCATGTATATCGTCGGCTACACGCTCGATAACCTCTCCCTGATGGCGCTCACCATCGCGGTGGGGTTCGTCGTCGACGATGCGATCGTGATGCTGGAGAACATCTACCGTCACATCGAGGCGGGGTTGACGCCGTTCGAGGCGGCGATCAAGGGCTCCAGGGAGATCGGCTTCACCATCCTGTCCATCAGCATCTCGCTGGTGGCCGTATTCATCCCGCTGCTGCTGATGAGCGGCATCATCGGCCGGCTGTTCCGCGAGTTCGCGATCACGGTGACGATGACGATCGCCGTGTCTGCCTTCGTATCGCTGACTCTGTCGCCGATGATGTGCTCGTTGTTCCTGAAGAACGAGAAGCGCACGCGCCACGGGCACCTGTACATGGTGTTCGAGAAGGGTTTCGAGCGGCTGGTCGCCGGCTACACCCGCGGCCTGGACTTCGTGCTGCGCCATCAGCGGCCGGTGCTCATCGTGTTCCTCATCACCGTGGCGACGTCCGTGGTGTTGTACATCTTCGAGCCGAAGGGCTTCTTCCCGCAACAGGACACGGGCGTGCTGGTCGGACTCACCGACACCTCGCAGGACGTCTCGTTCGGCGCGTCCATCGATCTGCAGAAACGCATCATGGAGGTCGTCGCGAAAGACCCGGACGTGACCAGCTGGGCGACGGCGGTCGGCGGGAGCCGCCCGGTCAACACCGGCTTCGCGATCATGAGCCTGAAGCCGCGCGACCAGCGCAAGGCGAGCGCGGATGAGATTCTCGAGCGGCTGCGGCCCAAGATCGCGCAGGTTCAGGGCGGCACGTTGTTCCTGCAGGCGCAGCAGGACCTGAACCTCGGCGGCCGCACAGCGCGCACTCAATATCAGTACACGCTGCAGGACCCGGATCTGGCGGAGCTGAACGAGTGGGCGCCCAAGGTGCTGGATGCCCTGAAGAAGCTCCCGCGCCTGCGTGATGTCGCCTCGGATCAGCAGAGCACCGGCACGCGACTGTCGCTCACCATCGATCGCGACCAGGCGGCGCGCTTCGGCATCCAACCGTCGCTCATCGACGCGACGCTCTACGACGCCTTCGGCCAGCGCCAGGCCGCGCAGTACTTCACGCAGTTGAATTCCTATCACGTGATTCTGGAGATCACTCCGAAGCTGCAGCAGGATCCCAACACGCTCAACAAGCTGTACATCAAATCGCCGCTCACCGGCGAGCAGGTGCCGCTGTCGGCGCTCGTCAAGTACGACACGCACCATACCAGCCCGCTGTCGATCAACCACCAGGGGCAGTTCCCCGCGGTCACGCTGTCGTTCAATCTGGCGCCCGGCATCGCGCTCGGCGATGCGGTGGATGACATCGAGAGGACCACCGCGGCGATGCGTCTGCCCTCGACCGTCACCAGCAGTTTCCAGGGCTCGGCACAGGCGTTCCAGGACTCCCTGAAGAGCACGCCGTACCTGATTCTTGCCGCGCTGGTGGTCGTCTACATCATCCTGGGGATGCTCTACGAAAGCTATATCCATCCGCTGACGATTCTCTCCACGTTGCCTTCCGCGGGCGTCGGCGCGCTGTTGATGCTGACGGCGGCCGGCTACGACCTTTCCATCATCGCGCTGATCGGCATCATCCTGCTGATCGGCATCGTCAAGAAGAACGGCATCATGATGGTGGACTTCGCC
>DATNEN010000330.1:0-53051 GCA_035552975.1 Steroidobacteraceae bacterium | reverse complement strand
GAAGAAAACCGCCAAAGCCCCGCCGGCACCGCCGGCGCATGATTTTTCCAAGGACGAGGTGCACCTGCTGAAGGTGCAGGGCAACATCTACATGTTGGTCGGCGCCGGCGGCAACATCACGCTGCAGGTCGGCGACGATGGGGTGCTGCTGGTGGATACCGGACTCGCCCCGATGGCCGACAAGGTGCTCGCGGCGATCCACGGCCTCACCGACAAACCCATCCGCTACATCATCAACACGCACTTCCATGCCGATCACACCGGCGGCAATGAGACCATTGCCAAGGCGGGTATGACCATCGCCGGGGGCAACGTCGTCGGGGACATCGGCGCGAGCGCCGCCAATCAGGCTGCGGTGTACGCATTCCAGACGGTGCTTGATCGGATGAGCGCGGACAACGGCAAGGAACGCGCGACTCCACAGGGTGCCTGGCCGACCGAGGTGTACACCACGCCCGAGCGGAAGATGTTCTTCGATAATGAAGGCATCGTGATGATGCACATACCGAACGCGCACACGGACGGGGACACGATGGTGTTCTTCCGGCGGTCGGATGTGATCAGCACCGGGGACATCTTCGTGACCAACGGGTATCCGTTCATCGACATCGACCACGGCGGCAACATCCAGGGAGAGCTCGACGGCTTGAACAAGGTCATCGAGCTGGCGATCCCGAAGGATCTGCAGGAGGACGGCACGCTCGTGATTCCAGGTCACGGCCGCCTGTGCGATGTCGCCGATGTCGTGTTCTACCAGGAGATGGTGACGATCATCCGGGACCGCGTGAAAAACCTGATCGGCAAGGGAATGACGCTCGAGCAGGTGAAGGCGGCCCGGCCGACCCGCGACTACGATCCGCGCTATGGCACACGGCCGGGGTCGGCCGACCGGTTCGTCGAGGCCATATACGAGAGCTTGAGCGCAAAGCACTGAGGTGCCCGCATGAAACGCATTCTATTCCTCTGCCTGTTCGGCTCGGCGCTCGCCGCGGGTGCTGCCTCTGCGCATCATTCCTTTGCGGCGACGTACTTTGTGGATAAAGAGGTGACGGTGGAGGGTACGCTGACCCAGTTCCTGTTCCGCAACCCGCACTCCTTCGTGAAGGTGGAGGCGCCGGATGACAAGGGGCAGATGGTGACCTGGGCGGTGGAGTGGGGCGGCGGTGCGCAGCTCAACCAGGAGCACGTCACGCGCGACACGCTCAAGCCCGGCGATCATGTGATCGTGACCGGCAACCCCGGCAGAGATCCTTCCGATCATCGCATCCGCCTGCACAAGATCGTCCGCAAGTCCGACGGTTGGAAGTGGGAAGGGGTGATCATGTGAGCTCGTCCGTGAGCCGCACCCGGCCCATTGCGCTGCTTGCATTGCTCTGGGCGACTGCCGCGCTGGCGCAGCTCGGTGCGCCTCCGCCACCGCCGCCTGCCAATTCGCGTCAGGCCGCACCGCAGGACTTCACCGGATACTGGGTCTCTCTGGTCACGGAGGACTGGCGCTACCGTATGCTGACGCCGGACAAGGGCGATTATTCCGGCATCACCCTGACGCCCGCCGGCCGTGCGCTCGCCGACAAGTGGGATCCGGCTCAGGACGAGGCCAGCGGCAACCAATGCAAGTCCTATGGCGCACCGGCGATCATGAGAGTGCCGACGCGCTTGCACATCCAGTGGCAAGGCGACAACGAGCTGCGCATCGATACGGACGCGGGCAAGCAGACCCGTCTGCTGCACTTCAACGCCAAGCCTCCCGCGAGTGCAGCCCAGAGTCTGCAGGGCTACTCGGTAGCCTCATGGGAGGGGTTGCGCGCCAGGGGCACCGGCGGCGTCGCCACCACGCTGGGGGAGAGGCAGAAGGTGCCTCCGCAGGGATATATGAAGGTCGTGACGACGCAGTTGAAGCCGGGGTACCTGCGCAAGAACGGCGTGCCCTACGGCGCGGATACCCAGCTCTTGGAGTATTTCGATGGCTTCAAGGAGCCTGACGGTACGACGTGGCTGATCGTGACCACGGTCATCACCGATCCGGAGTACCTTGGCCAGCAGTACATTGCCAGCGAGCAGTTCAAGAAGCTCCCGGGTCCCACGGGTTGGAACCCGACTGACTGCGAGGCCCGCTGAAGGGGCGGTCGGATCAAAGCGGATGTCATTCGATCACTTCCTGCACTGGCTGGATGCCACGCAATTCAGCGCGGTCATGCGCGAGTCCGTCTGGGCTGAGCCGATCGTCGAGACGATCCACGTTCTGACATTGACGCTGTTTCTGGGGTTCGTGCTGCTGCTGGACCTGCGCCTGCTGGATGTGGTGCTGCGCCGCAAGCGGGTGTCGGAGATGTTCGAGCAGTTCAATCCCTGGGTGTTCCGGGGATTCGCGGTGATGCTCGTCACCGGCCTGCTGCTGTTCTCGGCCGACCCGGTCAACTTCTACAGCACGCTGTTCTTCAAGCTGAAGATGGTCATGCTGGTGCTCGCCGGGGTGAACGTTGCCTTCTATCACGCCACCATCGGCAAGCACATCGCCGAATGGGACGTGGCGGCGGTGACGCCCTGGAAGGTCAAGCTCTGCGGCGTCGTGTCCCTGGTGCTGTGGGTCGGGATCGTCGCGTGCGGCCGTGGTATCGCGTACGCGCTGCCGCCACCATAGCAGGCAAAAACCACGCTTTTTGCCTGCGAGCAGAAAGCGCCGAAGGCGACTTTCTGCAATGAACAACAGAGGCGGTAGCGAATGACCTCGCTCAAGGACCTGATCCTGGCGTTCTGCATGTGGTGCAACGAGTCGTATGTGGGCCACACCATCCGCGACTCCGTGTGGCTGTTTCCGTTCGTGGAGATCTTCCACCTGCTCGCGCTGGGGGTGCTCGGCGGGTGCATGCTTGTGCTGAACATGCGCCTCATGGGTATCGGATTCCGCACCGATTCCGTGTCGGATCTGGCTCGCGACCTGCGCCCCTGGATCATCGGAAGCATCGCGGTGATGCTGGTCTCGGGTTTCCTGCTGTTCTCGACCGAAGCAGTCAAGATGTACGGCAACTGGGGCTTTCAGGTGAAGATGCTGTTCCTTGTGCTGTCGATCGTCTTCACCTTCACGATTCACCGGCGCGTCACCAGTCATGATGGCGCCGCGGCGGGTGTGCGCTGGACGACCGCGCTCCTGTCCCTGGCCATGTGGGCGATGGTGGGCCTGGGCGGCCGCTCACTCGGTTACATCACCACCGCGGCGAGCGCCGTCAAGCCCTGACCCGCGGCGAGTCACCAACCTGGACTCTGCCGGTAGGGCAGCAGCGAGATGTAGGCGAATATCCGGTACAACTTGCCGTTGCGTACCTTGAACGCCTCGATGATCTGCGTGGTGTTGGGATACGAGGAGAGGGCATTCGGGTCGGCGGGCAGGCCTGTGGCAGCCCAATCGCGGGTCGGCACGTTGCCGGGATGCGCGAACATGAAGGTGCCGAAGACGACTCCGTGCTCCTCGTCGATGACCAGATAGCGCCGCTGGGTCACCTGTTTGATGTAGTTGAACGCCTTGCTGTTGAACTGCTGGCGCGCGTTCATCGCGGGCCGCCCGGCCATGGCACCCGTCGCGGCGGCGGTGGAGGGAGCCGTCTGCCGGCCATTCTCGATACGCACGCAATCGTCATCGAAGGGCACGATGTCCCCGTTGCCCTGCTCGATGCCGTTGAAATACTGATCGACCGCATGAATCATCCGGGCGCGCGGCAGGCGTTGCGCCGGGGCGAGGGGCTCCGCCCAGACGGGGTCCGGCTGAGTGAGCGTCTCGAAGGTGCCATGGATCCCGGTGGGTTTGCGGATGACGAAGGTCTCGATCTGGGTGAGCAGGCGGTTCTGCTCCTTCAGGCGCACGGCAAACAGGGCCAGCTGGCCGTTCTCCTTGACGGTTCCGTAGTAGACGACGCTGCCCTGTTGGGGATCCGCGGCATACAGGGTGTAGGTACCCACACCGTTGATCGTCTGCCATAGCCCGTCACCGAGCTGCATCGTGTTGGTGTTTTCGGTGAACTTGACCCGCGTGGCCAGGGGCAGCCGGGAGGGATCGTGCGCGAGGAGGGCTTTCAGGTACTGGTCCACCAGTCCATACAGGCACGCGCGGTCGCAGGAGGCCTCGGTGGCGGCGGCCGAGGCGCGCTCGCCTGGGGCATCCCCAGCACGTGCGCCTGGGGCGGCCGCAGCCCCGTCCGCCGGGAATCCGCACACGACCAACATACCCATGAGCAGGAGGGTGAATCTCTTCATGGCGACGCTCCGACCGCTAGAAGCGGTATTCGATCGAGAGCGCCAACATACCCTGAGCGGCGGAGTGAGTGATCGGACTTTGTTGTGCGCTTCCCATCAGGCGGCTGTAGGCCGCCTGGGTGTTGAACAGCCAGTGGGAGGAGAGGATGCCGGTGGCACTGAAGCCGATGCCCCACGAATTGGTGCCCCCATGGGGACTGAAAGCCGGCAGGCCCGACTCCAGCGACTGGCTCGGGGTGATGCCGAAGAGATTCTGCAGGTGGCTGCGGTCGGCAAAGGTAATGGAGGGTCCCAGGAACATCACCAGGTGCTGCGAGCTGCCCGGCAGCGGCAGATAGCCCTCCAGGTCCCCGGTGACTCCGCCGACCCCGCCCATGTAGCGACGCAGATCCGCTCGCAGCACCAGCGGAAACTTCTTCGACAACACGTAGGATCCGAACACCTGGGCCACGGGCGAGTTGCCGATGTCGTTCAGGTCATGCAGCTTCGGGTAGTCGTCCGAGACATGGCGGCCCAGATCGATCCCCAGCGCCACTCCCAGGCTGTACTTCTTGCCCCGCAGCAGATTCACGCCGATGCCCTCGCCGGTGGAGAAGAAGGCGATGTCCTTGTAGCGAATGTCGAATACCGGCCCGCCGATGGGGTGATAGGACTTCGATCCCGGGTAGACCGGCTCGGTCGCTCCGGAGACCCCGAGGATCACCTGCCACGTCGGCAGATTCGGCTGGAACAGCTTCTCCAGCGGGATGCCGCTGGAGTATTGCCAGTCCTGCAGCGGCGAGGGGGTCTGCGAGCGCGCGACGCCGGGTCCCCAGGCGCACACGAGCATGGCAATGAGGAGCACGGCACGCGCCCTCATCGGGCGACCGCGCTCACGATCTCATCGGCCAGCTGCCCCAGCATGCGGCTCATGGCCTGCACCTGATCGGCATAACCCGTGGCGCTGGCCTGTTCGGCGAGCGAGAAGGTGCGCGTCAGGCTCGGCGTATCCGCGCCCGGCGGCAGCAGGGACCAGCTTCCCTGGAGGACGACGCGACCGGCGGCATCGGACTGAAGTCTTAGAATGTCCACTACGATCTCCCTCGTGTTCGCCGGCGCGGGCTGCTCGGGCAGCACGACCTCATTGCCTTGCAGACGCTGCAACAGATCCTGAGTGAGCGTGCGGCGGGCCATCTCGCCCAGCGGCGCACCCCAGCGATGCCGGTTGCTCAGGATCAACTCGTTCGAGCCCCGTTCAGTGACGATCTCCTGGCGCTCCAGCACGGCCGGGATGTGGACCGGCGCAATCTGGATCGGACTGCTCGAGACATGCAAGGTTCGCTCCCGCGGCTGCACGGGCTCGAGTGTGTAAAACTGTGTAGGCGGGCTGGAGGCGCAGCTCACGAGCAGTGCACCGAGCATCACAACGGGCCACCGCCGCGCCCCCCTCACCTCGGCGCCTCTGAGTCTGCCCGTCCCCGGAGCAGCGCCTCCGGGTGCTGGTCGAGATAGTCCGCGAGCGCTCGAATCGAGCGCGCCGCACCGCTCAGATCGCGCAACACCTGCTCGAGATTGCCGCTGGAGGCGAGGGGATTGGCCCCCACGACCTTGCGCGCCGAGGCGCTGGTGGCGTCGATCTCTCCAGCTGCCTGCCGCAAGGTGTCGATGGTCCGATGCGCGCTGTCGATGGTCGGGCCGAGCTGCGGGCCGACTTTCTGCATGGTCGCATCCAGCTCGATGAGCGTGTGATCCAGGTGCCGCACGCTGTCGGTCAACCGGGGCGAGGCAACGAGCTTCTCGAGGTGATCGCTGATGGAGCGTACGTTGGCGCCGATCTGCTGAATCGGCACCTGCCCCAACTTGCGGGCGAACTCGCTCAGGCCGCCGCCGGTCTCGTCGGTGGGAATCTCGGGGTAGGCGGCACCGTGGGTGAGCAGCGCCGCCGGCTGCGCGTCAGGTTGCATCTGCAGCTCGATCCGGGGGCTGCCGATCAACGGCGGCTCCTGGCTCAGGCGCGCCCGCAGATGATGCTGCACCAGCTTGCCGAGCGTCGCATTCATCACTTGTGTCCAGTCAGTGTTGGCCGTCGGCGTGCCCTGCAGATGAAACTGTGTTGGGTCCAGCAGCACCACGACCGGCGTGGTGATGGTTGCGGTACGTGCGTCGGTCTGCAGCTGGACGCGGTCGACTTCGCCGACGGTGAAGCCGCGCAGCATGACCGGCGCACCCGGCCGCAGCCCGCCGACGTCCCCGGAAAATCTCACCAGGTAGGGGACGCTCTCATCCAGAGGCTTGGGCGGGCTGCCCTCGGTGGCGGCGAAGCGCCGTTGCGGCTTGCCTTTGCCGGGCACCAGGATGATCGTCGGCCCGGCGACGATGGATTTGAGGGAGGAGAGGTCTGACAGGCTCGGCGACCCGCCCCCCACGTAGAAACGACTGCCGGCATTCACCTCGGGCTCCAGATCGTCGTCGATATCCAGCTGCAGCTCTATGCGTTTGCGATCGTTGGACAGGGAGAGGTCACTCACCTCTCCCACGTCGAACCCCCGGTACAGCACTTTGGTGCTCTTCGCCGTGATTCCCGTTGCGTCCTCGACGCTCAAGGTGACCTCGAATCCGCGCGCGCTGGTGAAACGCACCAGCAGCCAGGCCACGATGCCTACCGCCGCGAGCGGTACTGCCCAGATCCATCCCGGCCAGCGGCTGCTGCGCATCTCGGATACCGTCCGCTGGTGCGGGAGGCGGTCGCTCTGATCACGCGGCTCCCCGGTTCGCGGCCGCGGTTCTCCGCCTTGCTGTTGCGGCGTGCGCTGGTCCGGCCCCTCGGGAGGCGGGATGCTCATGCGGTCTCCGCGGCGGCCGCATCCCACACCATGCGAGGATCGAACGTCTGCGAAGCGAGCATGGTGAGCACCACCACCAGCATGAAGGCAGGCGCGCCAGTGTCTGCCCGGGAGCTGATCAGCGTGCCGAACTGCAGTAACGGCAGGAAGACCGCGATGGTGAACACGTCGATGCTGGACCAGCGGCCGATCTCATCGACCGCTCGATACAGCTTGGTCTTGAACACCAGGTGGCGCCGCGAGCGCATGCGTGCCGATATCAGTAACCAGCCGAGGGAGGCGAGCTTCAACAGCGGAATGGCGATGCTGGTGCAGAAGATCAGCAGCCCGAGCGGCCACAGCCCTGCCTGCGCCAGCTCCCGGATACCGTCGATGATGCGATGGGGCGTGGGCTCTCCCAGCTGCAGGTCGGTGCTCATGGGGAAGACATTGGCCGGCACATACAGGGCGAGGCCTGCGATCAGCAGCGCGGCCGTGCGCACCCTGGAGTCGGGCTTGCGGGCGCTCAGGCGTGCATCGCACCGGGAGCAGCGCGAGCCTTCCCGCTCCGCGGAAAAGGCCAGGTTGCATACCGTGCAGGAGATGACTCGCCGATCGGACTCGAGCGTGCCGGGATCCGCCATGATGGCACGCCAGGTCATGCGGCGATCCAGCGAGGCGCGCGACAGCATCGACAACAGCGCCGCCACGATCAGGCAGATGCCGCCCCAGCCGATGGTCACATCCAGGTTGGCGCTCACGCGGCTGTAGCCGACGGCCGCACCGAGCAGGAATACGTCCTGCATGGCCCAGAAGTCCAGCGCCATGGCCCAGCGGAACGCGCTGCCGAGCCAGCGGGGGCGGTAGCTGCAACGCAGGCATGCCAGGACGGCGCTCAGGAGCCCGAAGCGGATGAAGGGCAGGACGATGACGCACGCGGCGACCAGCGCCGCGACGACGACCCAGTGCCCCTGCCACAGTGACACCACACCCGAACCGATGCGGCTGGTGCGCGTTACGCCCAACAGCGACACGCTCATGAGCGGCAGCAGGTTGGCCGGAAAGAGCAGAATCAGTGTCCCCAGCGCGCACGCGAGCGCCGCATCGAGGCTGCGGCCGGCCGAACGCTCCACGTGGTTCTCGCAGACCGGACACAACGCCACACTGCCGCTGGGCACAGGCGGCAGCTCCTGCACCGTTCCGCAATGCGAGCACGCGATGGTCATCGTGTTTCGGCCAACAATGGACGCCGGACCGCGCCCTAGCACCTCTGTCGGTGTAACGGTCAGCGCAACCGGCCGTTCCAACCGCTCAGCTGCCGTTACGCCAATCGACCGCGCCGAAGCGCTCGTGGCCGAGGAGCGTGTAGGCGATGGTGGTCGTTCTTACGACCTGCTGCGAGTCGGGCTGATTGACGTAGCGGCCGTCGCGGCTGGATTGCGAGTAACGGATGGTGATGGCGTGCAGATTGAACACTCTGACGGTCAGGGCCACATCCACCGTGTCCAGGGTCTCGCTTCCGGTGCTTTCACTCGCTCCCAGCTTGCTGATGTAGTAGCCGCGCGCGGTGGCGTCCAGAGCGGCGCGATCGCCCAGGATCAGTCGCAGCGCCAGCACGGATTCGGGCGTGACGCCATAGTGGTAGTTGCGCAGCCCTTCGCCGTTGATTCCCGAAGCGGTCACGCCGGCGCCGCGAATCACGCCGCCGCCTGCGTAACCGACGCCCGTGAGGGCGGTCCCCTGCAGTGCGATGCTATGCGACAGCCACCATTGTCCGGTCGTACCGACAGCCGCTGCGGTGTTGGAAACCCGGAAGATGTTGGGAGCGATGTAGTCGTAGATCCCGTACAGCCCCCACACGCCGCGATAGCTGTCGCCCGCCTCGTAGCTGTTGCCCACGAGCAGGCCGCGGCTGAAGACCGACTCGAAAGTATTCACGTTGTCGGCGGTGAACTCGAAATTGAAATAGTCGAACGGGCGGTCATAGCTGTAGTCCGGCTTGCCGGGCAGACCGTAGGCCATGGTGAACGTCGCGCTGCCGTAGGCGCGCTGATAATTCTGCTGCGCAGGTGGCGCGCTCGGGTCGGCGTTGACATTGATGTTGCTGTGATAGCGGCTTCGGAGGGTGCCGGCCAGGTCCACACGGGTGAACACCGCCGGGTCGTAGCTGCGGAACACCGGCGCGAATCGCTTCCCATAGACCAGGCGGTTGAAGCCCGTTCCGGGGGAGATCACCGCCGCTCCCAGCTCGCGCCAGAACCCCGGAGTAGAGCCGGAGCCGCTCTCCAGCAGCAGGCTGGCGATCCGAAACAGCGGCTCACCCAGGAAGTTGCCGCCGATGCCGCTGGCGACCTGGTCGTTGAAGGAGGGCGCGGTGTTCTCACCCGCCTCCTCCCATAGCAGGCTGCCTCCGAAGGTGTAGGCAGAAGCCTGCCAGAAGTTCAGCCCGGCCGAGCGCGCCAGGCTCTGGTAGACAGAGCCCTGCAGAGGGTGCAGGAACTGGTTGGTCGAGAACTTGTCGTTGTCCACCACCCACGAGCGGTGCAGGTTGGCGTGCAGGTTGTTGAGCGGGGAAGGATAGGTGGCGGCGTCCTCGAACGCGTGATCGAAGCGATTCAACAGCAGCTCGAAGGAGGGAATCTCCAGCACCGGAACCAGGAAGCTGCGCGCATTGCCGACGCCCCACTGCAACACCGGCTGCGGCGCGGGAGCCGCGAAGGCAGTCGGAGCCGGCGGCTCGGTGTCGGGGTTTTGATCGTCGGCAGCCTGACACGCGGCGTGGACGCACAGCGAAGCGAGAGCCGGGAGGCAGATTGCGCGATGCACGCCGGCAACAACGCGCGCCCGGCTCTGCTGTTCCGCTGCGCGCCCCGTTTGGGCGGCACGAATTATGCTGGATGCTGCCGTGCTGCATGTGAGGCGCGCTGGCCTACCGGCGGTCCAGAAATCCACGAGGTCGACGTCCAACCGCCATGGTCATCACTTTCCCTGTTGCCAACCGTCGCGCGCACGAGGCTCGTGGCCGGGAGCTTGCGGAGCCGGAGTTTCGCACCGACACGGTGCGCGTGTCGGCCGTCACTGCCATGAGCCCGGTGCTCGATGACTTGTCCTTGAAGTTCGCCATGTGGGCGGGACAGACCGGCAAGACCTGCCTGGATGTGGGCTGTGGAGCGGGCCTGGCCTCGGTGGCGGCGCTCGCCCGGGGCGGGCGGATCGTCGCCGCCGATCCGGATCCCGCGCTGCTGCAGCAGTTGCTGGCGAGTGTTCCGGTGCAGCAGTACGCGCGCCTGGCGGTGCGCATCGCCGGGCTCCCGGAGCTGGATTTCAAGCAGTCCGGATTTGCCGGGGTGCACCTGGCCCGCGTCCTGCACCTGCTGGACGGACCGGCGATCAGGAATTCCCTGGCGAAATTCTTCCGCTGGCTGTATCCGCATGGCAAACTGTTCGTAAGCGCGCTGACTCCCCTGGGCAGCTTCTGGCAGCGCTTCCAACCAGAATATATCCGGCGCGCCACGGCCGGCAGTGAATGGCCCGGTTACATCGAAGACCTGTCGCAATTTCACGTCACGGCAAGAAAGGGCGTCCCTTGTCATCTGCTCGACGAGAACCTGTTGAGTCGGGAAATGCAGACGGCGGGCTTCGTGATCGAAAGTACCTTACGCTACAGCCTCCCTTGGGAGCCCGAGCAGATCTGCTGCAGTGTCATTGCACGCTGTACTCCGTGATACCGGCATCGCCGGGCGAGCGCTGAGCATGGCGCGCATGTCTGCAAGCCCGATGGGCTCGCAAGCTCGTGCAGCGAGCGCGCACCGTGCCGGCGGGGGCCTGGCTTCGACGGAGCAGGTGTTGCAGGCCACGCACCAGTGGCTCAGGCCGCTCGTACAGGTGCTGCTGAGTTGCGGCATCACGTGGCGGGAGTTTGCCGAGCTGTCCAAGACGACCTACGTCGAGGTGGCGACCCGGAAATTCGGCAAGCGCGGACGTCCGACGAACGTCTCACGCACCGCAATCCTGACCGGGCTGGTTCGCAGGGACGTGCGCAAACAGCGCCAGATCCTCGATGCGGCGCGACCGGCCCCGGCGGGGTACGTGTCCAAGGCCTCCCTGGTGCTCTCGGCCTGGCACCTGGACCCGGATTTCCTCGACAAGGACGGCCAGCCGGCGCTGTTGCGCATGAGCGGTGCGGGCAAGAGCTTCGCCGCTTTGATCGAGCGCTCCGGCGGCGCCGATGTCCGGCCGTCGACGTTGCTGAAGGAGCTGGTCCACGCGCGCGCGGTGCGGGTTCGCTCCGATGGGCGGCTGCAGGCGCTGCAGCGCAACTACATTCCGCAGACGATGGACGAGCACCTGGTCCGTCTGTGGGGCACGGTCATTTCCGATGTGGCGACAACCTATGTTCACAACCTGACGCGCGGGGGCAAGGAGAGCAAGCGCTTCGAGCGTTCCGCGGTCAACGATCAGATGCCGCGTACCGCCATCGCCGGCTTCGCCGAGCTGCTGGAGCGGGAGGGACAGGCCTTCCTGGAACGCGTCGACCAGTGGTTGACGGCGAGGGAAAGCAAGGTCCGCGGCAAGCGCAAAGGCGACATCGTCCGCCTCGGCGTCGGCTTGTACCACATCGAGGACTGAAGCAGCGAGGACATGCACATGGCAGTTTCACTGCGACGCAGGAGTGTCCTGCAGATTTTCGCCACCGCCGCCCTGTTGGCGGCGGCGGCGTTCGGCGCGGTTCGCTCGACAGCCGGTATCCAGGGGTCCGGACTGCGCGTGTTCGAGGCCATCGGCCCGATTGCCGCCGTCGGCGGGGGTGGGGTGACGGTCGGAGGTGTCGACTACTCCACCTCCGGTGCCAGAGTCATCATCGACGGCCATCCGGGCAAGCTGGATCACCTGCGCGCGGGCAACGTCGTCTCGATTCGCGGCACGCTGCTGCAGGGAGGGCATCTGCACATCGCGGCTGCGAGCTCTGTGACCTTCTCCGGAAACGTTCGCGGTGCCGTCTCCGCAGTCGATGTCCCGTCGGCGATGTTCTTCGTCCTCGGACAGACCGTGCACGTCACCTCGGACACACGGTTCGATCCGCGCCTCCAGCCGGCCGGACTTCAGGGGTTGCAAAACGGAGCCGCCGTGGAAGTCAGCGGCTTCGCCGATGCCGCCGGCGACATCGTGGCCTCCCGCGTCAGCAGCGTGGGCGGCAGTGGCGTCGCGCGTGTAGTGGGTTCGGTGCAGAACCTCGATCCGCAGCAGAAGACATTCAACATCCACTCCCTGTCGGTCAGCTACGCGAACGCCGTTGTACGAGGGACCCTCTCGGAGGGAACGTCCGTTGCGGTCCAGGGACCGCAGCCTGCGGGCAATGGCGCGCTGAACGCCACGCAGGTGAATGTGGCAACGGCGTTGCAGGCTCAGCCTGGCGCCCTGGGGCGCATCGAAGGCTTGATCACGGATTTTGCTTCCGGCAACTTCTTCGAGGTGGACGGACAAGCCGTGTCCGTGGACTCGCTCACCCACCTGAACGTGCAGGTACCTCTGGGCCTGAATGTGTACGTCAGGGTGACCGGTGTGTTCGACGGCAACGGCACGCTCATGGCCCGCAGGGTGCATAGCAAGGCGTCGCACTGACCGGATTGACTTCGAGTCTGTGATCGAAGTCACGGTTCGAGGATACGGACTGCGGCGCAAGGTGACTGTAAAAACAAACACCTTGCAAGCGTGGGGCGCTTGGCCTCATATGCGCCGCGGTCTCTCTTGAACTGCAGGAAGGGTACGATGCACACGAGCAGGTTCCGATTGGTCAGTCTGGTGTTCGCGGCATTGGGGACGGCCGCGCCGTTGGCTCATGCAGGCGATGTCAACATTGGCGTGTCGATCACCGGTGAGATCGTGCCCGGCGTCTACGGGAGGGTGGATCTCACGAACCGCCCAACGCCACCGCCGGTGGTCTATGCACAGCCGGTGCTCGTCGAGCAGGCCCCCGGGGCTGAGAGCGCACCGCCGATCTACTTGCACGTGCCGCCGGGTCACGCGAGGAACTGGCGCAAGTATTGTCACCAGTATCATGCGTGCAACCGCCGCGTGTTGTTCGTGAAGTCGGCCGAATACGAGCCCGGCTATCGCCCGGATAGGGATCACGGCCACGATGATCACTACGACCGGCACGATGACCGTGATCACCACGGCCACGACCGCGGCGATCACGACCACCGTGATCGCGATCACGGCGACCATGACCACGGCGATCATCACGATCACGATTGAGCCGAGGCGATCCCTCCTGCGCGCATCCGCGCAGTCGCCAGCCCGACTCGGGCCTCTGAGCTGAGCCCGCCGCCGCGGAACGCAACGTTCCGCGGCGGTGGGTGCTGCACTGACGCTCTCCACCCTCTCCCTGCTACGCCTGCGGTGACGTGCGAGCTCGAGCACGACACTGCTGGGCACGTTTGTTGCGTTCGTGTGTCGAGCACCGAGACCTTGAGCCTCGGAAGATAACGACACACACGGGATCAGGTAGAGGAATCGAATCGACGTGAGCAACCAAGGCCCTCCCCGGGTTCTGTTGATTGGTCCGTACGATCCGCACTGTGGCGAGTACACTTTCCTGGCGCCGCCGCTGGGTGTCTGGCGCCTGGCCGGAGTGCTGCAGAGCGCGGGCGTTGCCGCAAGAGTCTTCGATCCGAATTGCACCCTTCTTCCGCCGCAGCGAGCGCTGGAGCGGGAGCTGCTGAGCGGCTCGTGGGACATCGTCGGTGTCTCGACCACCGGCATGACCTTGCGCTTCGATCTGGAGCTCGCCCATATCGTGCGGCGCGTCCTGCCCGATGCCCTCATCCTCGCCGGTGGCATGGAAGCGACATTTCGCCCGGAGTTGCTGTTCGAGCTCGGCCCCTTTGACCTCATCGTGCTGGGGGAGGGCGAGCGGCCGCTGCTGGATCTGGTGGAACGCCTGCGCGAGAGACGTCCCCTTGGGGGCATTCCCGGGACGGCGGAGAGAACCCACGGCGGGAAGATCCTTTCGATCCCGCAACAGGCGCTGGACCGCGAGGAGCTGCGTGAGGCGATCTACAGTATCCCTTACGAGCAGATGCCCTACGCCCAGTACTGGGAGCGACTCGAAAGCGCGTATCGGGTCGGAGCGTTGCCCAGCAAGGCCGCACGGGAAGCGCACCTTGCTGAAATCCGCTCCGTACGGCTGATCACGCTCAACTACTGCCCCATGGGCTGTACATTCTGCTCGGCGACCAATTTTCTGCACGCCGCGCAGGGCAGCGTCGCGCCCATCGCGCGCCTGGAGGCCGACGAGTGCCTGCACATGATCGAGCGGATCGTGGCCGCTCATCCGCGCGCGCGCACCATCATCTTCCAGGACGATATCTTTACCTTCACCCGCGACCGGCGGATCCTGCCGCTGTGTGAAGGAATCATCGCGGCGAAGCGTGCAGGGCGCATCCCCGAGCACCTGCAGTTCATCAGCACCAACCGCATCGACGCGATGTCCGATGAGCGCCTGTCCGCCATGCGGCGGGCGGGCTTCCGCGTGCTCGGCTTCGGCATCGAGAGTTTCTCCCCGAAAGTCCTCGGGGAATTCAACAAGGCACAGATCCACCGGCACATCGAGCCGATGCTCAGCGCCGCCCTGGCGACCGGGGTGACTCCGTTTCTGGACCTGATCCTGAGCTCCCCGCGTTCTGCTCTCGCCGATGTCGCGATCACCCTGCGCGAGGGATACCGCTGGTTGCGTCAGGGTTGCGAGATCGGGATGTATCCGTACGTCATCCCATTCTCCGGCGCGGCGTTTGCGCGCGATCCGGCCCTGGGGCCGTTCATGCGCCACGCGCGTCGTCAGGTTGAGGGCACCGCGCTCGCGTGGGATCAGCCAGCCAAGATCCTGCCCATGGACCCCGAGGTTTCCGACGCTGTGCTGGCAATGGAGCGGCGCTTCGAGGCGCTGCTCGAGCCGCTCGAACGGCGGGGGGCGCATCTTCCCTCCCGGCTGCGCTCGCTCCTGTGGATCCTCGCCTCGCTGCGCGTCATGGCTGAGCGCGGCGAGTACATAGCCGACGAAGATGAGGTCAGGGCCGAGCTTTCTGCCCGTCTGCCGGCCACCGACTCGGAGGAACCGCAATCGGAGGGGCTGCAATATGCGGCTGCCCTGGCATGAGAAAGCGGAGCGCCTGGTCCGTGCTGCCCCCGCTGGCCGTGAGCGCGCTGCTGGCGGGTTGGATCGCGTTGTCGGTCGCCAGCGAGCGGGCGGTGAGCTTTTCCATTCTCGTCTTTGCAGTCGCGAACCTCATCGTTTACACGGACGCTGTCGATTTTGCCCTGCGGCTGTACATGCGCCGCCGCCACACGGCAGCCGCCGGTGGCCTCGTCGCGAGCGGCCAGCGGGGACACACCTCGATCAACCTGGAATCCTTCCTCCCGATCGGCTCGCAGCGGCTGCTCTCCACGGCGCCCTTCGCCATCATCGCCTCGGTGTTCAACCTGGAAGATGAGGTCGATGACTTCATGGCGGCGTTCGCCATGTACCGCGAGCGGATGTGGCTGATCAGCGACGGCTCAACCGACAACACGGTGATGCGTCTGCGGCAGGCAGGGTGGAGATGCTTCGACGACGGCAGCAACAGGCGCAAGCCGGGGGCGATACGAAGACTGCTGGAGCGCCTGCCGGCGCATATCGATACCGTGCTGGTGATCGATCCGGATGTTCGCATCCGCGGTCTCAACGCCGGCAGCGCGATCGATCTGGAGCAATTCGTGAGCGACTTTCAGCAGTCCGGTGCCGCGGCGGCGTGTCCGCGCATCATGATCGAGCCGGACGGATTTCTGGCGCGTTTCCAGGCGTTCGAGTACGCGCTGGCTTTCCGGCTCGGACGCGAGAGCCTGGCGAACTTCAGCATCACTTCGGGCGGGGTTTCCCTGTATCGACGCAGCGCGCTGACGCGTGCCCTGAGTCGGCACTCCCTGTCGGTCTACGCGGAGGATCTGGAGAACGCGGTGATCATGCTGGCTGCGGGTGAGCGCATCTACTACGACGGGCGGCTAGTCCTGAGCACAGAAGGTCCGGGGAGCGTGCGGCGCTGGTTCTCGCAGCGCGTAGGGTGGTATCACGGCTTGCTCAAAGTCTACAGCGAGCGCTTTCCGGAGATCCTGCGGATCGGCCGTCGCGGCCCGTTCGCCTTCTACCACTACGTGCTCTATGTGGGCGGCCTGTCACTCGCCATGCATCTGGTGAAGGTCGTGAGCGCAGCGCTGCTGTTGCTGAGCCTGCTCAGCGGCCTCGACGCGCTGCTCCTGGACAATCTGATTCCCGGCGGCTCGCTGATCAATCCGGCGAATTTCGTGGCGGCCGTGAGCAGCTACCTCGCGCTCGGCCTGGTCGCGCTGTTCACCTGCGTGCCGCGGGAAGAGCGCGCCTACGTCGCGCCCATCGTGCCGCTGTATCTGTGTTATGCGCTCACCCACATCGTGCCCATGACGGTGGGGTTCGCGAACTACTTCGCGCTCAGGCTGTTTCGACGCCGCCTCTATCAGGATCACTACGAGAGTCCGGTTGCGCCCGCGGGGGCGACCCTGGCCGGGAAGGTGCTCCAATGAGCGTGCGCGGTATTCCGGCACCGCAGCTCTACACCCCTACCGTGTATTGGGAGGATCGCGCGCGGCGCTTTGCGGCTGAAGGTCATGGCCTGGCGGCCGTGTGCTCCTATGGCATGCCCGAGTCCTACAACCGTGCGATCCAGCTGGAACAGCGGCTCGCCCTGCGGCCATGGCTGCGCGTAGCTCCCGGATGTCGGGTGCTGGATGTGGGTTGCGGCGTGGGGCGCTGGAGCCGCCTGCTCGCGGGCAGGGGCGCGATGGTCACCGGCATCGACTTGAGTCCAACGATGATCGAAGAGGCCGAGCGACGCGCAGCCCATGCCGGCGTGGCGCAGCGCTGCAGGTTTCAAGTGCAGGACGTGTCCGATCTCGAGGTCGGCGGTCAGTTCGACCTGGTACTGGCGGTGACCGTGCTGCAGCACATCCTGGATCCGATCGGCTTGCGTGCGGCCGTCACCGCGATGGCGCGCCGGCTGGCACCAGGCGGCCGGATCGTCCTGCTCGAGGCCGCGCCCGACACTGATGTGCGCAGATGCGACTCGACCGTATTCAAGGCACGGCGGCGCGCGATCTATCTGGATCTGTTCCGTGCCTGCGGCTTGTGCGTGCAAGCGGTGACGGGAGTGGACCCGGCGCCGTTCCGCTCCCGGCTCCTGCCGCATATCCGCGAGCTTCCCCGCTGGTCGGCGGCGGCGCTGCTGGCGCTCGCGACGGGACTGTCGCTGCCGGTCAATGCGCTGCTCGGCCGTTGGGCGGCGGGCCGCTCATGGCACGCCGTGTTCGTGCTCGAGACAGCAGAGCGCCACCCGCGCGGCGCAGCCGCGAGCCGCGAGGGCGGAGATCGCTGGCATGCCTAAGCGCCGCGCTGCAATCGCCGTCGTCGTCTTCGTCGCGGTCGTTGCCATTGCAGCGCTGGGGCGCTGGTATGCCTTGCAACGCGCCCAACCCGAGCGGGCGAACGCCAAGGCCGTCCTGGTCCACGTGACGAGCGCCGCCGATCGCGGGCCCGGCACTTTGCGCGAGGCCCTGTTCATCGTCGCCGGAGCGACCAGCCCGACGACCATCTCGATCGAAGTGCCGAAGATTCGCATCGAGACCGCGCTCCCGGCCCTGGTGAGCGGCCGCGGGGTGCGCCTGGTCGGCCAGGCGGCCGGCGTGTTGATCGATGCGCAGGCGCTGGGCTCCGGGCCGGTGCTGGATGTAGCCGGGCCGAACACCTCGATCGAAGGGATCGCGATCACCCGCTGCCCCGGCGCGGCGATTCTGGTGCGCGCGATCCATTTCCACCTGACGCGCTCGGCCACCGACTCGTGCGATGTCGGGGTGGAGGTCGCCGAGAACGCGAGCGACACGCTACTCGAGCGCAATCGCTTCGTCAGCGATCGGATCGGGATCCGTTTT
This sequence comes from Steroidobacteraceae bacterium, assembly GCA_035552975.1. GTDB lineage: Bacteria > Pseudomonadota > Gammaproteobacteria > Steroidobacterales > Steroidobacteraceae > 13-2-20CM-66-19. The sequence goes on along the minus strand of DATNEN010000330.1, from coordinate 35,007 downwards.
GCCGCCTCGGGACGCAACACAGTCGTCGCCAGCAACGAATTCTCCGGCAACAAGGACGCGAGCGTCTGGGCGGTGCGCGGCGCGCCCGATTCGCACGACGAGCCCATCAACATCCACGACAACAAATTCACGGGGGACCGCATCGGGGTCGTGGCCGGAAACGTTCCGGTGCTGGTACAGCGTAACGACTTCATCAATGCCCGGGAAGCGGATGTGCACCTGGTGGGCGCCGGTGGCGTCGTCCGTGGCAATCACGTGAGCGGGGGATCCGCCATGGGCATCGTTGCGGAGAACGCCAGCGGCGCCGTCATCGATGACAACGAACTGGAGGGACTCGCCGCCTATGGCGTCATGGTGCGTGGCTCGGCCAACACCTTGGTACGCGCCAACCGCCTGCACAATTGCGGTTATGGGCTCGCTTTCGTGCTCGGGGATGCGCGCAGAGCCAGCACCGCCGTCGAGAACACGATCATCGAGCCGAAGTACAACGGCATCGACGTGATCGGGGACTCGCCGATCCTGCGACACAACCAAGTGCTGCATCCGCATGCTTTCGCGCTGCACGTGGAGGACTTTCAGCCGCCGAACGGCCCGAAGGTGCACTCGCAGCCGTTCCTGGACAACAACGACTTCGGTAACAGCCCGGTGAGCGGTACCGCAGCGGTCGCTGCGACGCAGCCAAAACAGCCGCGGTAAGGGTTGCTTCGTGAAAGCCGACGCCACGCAGCTGCTTCCGCATCCGTCCTGGGAAAACCCGCGCGTCCATCTGCTCGATGACATCTGGCTGATGACGCTGGCGGCGGTCGTATTCGCCACCGCGGTGCCCTGGCTCTTCAGCGGCTTCGAGGTCGACATTCGCGGTGGCAGCTGGGGCCTGCTCGCGCTGGGGGCGCTGCATGTCGCGTTCACGCTGTTGTCCTCCGGCCATGCCTCGCGCTGGCGGGCCCGAGCGCTGACGGCGCTGGATCTGATTGGCGTGATCTGCATCGGGTTCATCTGGCAACACGTCGGGGCCGTGCAGAACCCGGTTTTTCTCATGGTTTTCGTGCTGCCTGTCATCGGCTCGATTTTCCTCTCCCGCTGGCATCCCTACCTGGTGGCCGCCGTCAGTGTGCTGGTCGCGGCGGGAGTCGCGCTGAGCGCGGCACCGGAGCTGCGGTGGTATGTCAGTGGGCTGTTGGGAGGCGATACGTGGCTCACATCCGTGTTCGGTCCCCAGGGGTCTGGGTATGCGGCCTCTTTTTCGGGATTTTATGCACCTTCCAGCTATCTGGTCGTGTTGCTCGAGGTGTTTGCAATCGTCATGCTGGCGTGCGCGGTGGCCGCGGAGTATCTCGGAACGATCTTCGAGCGCCTCAACGCCTACCTGGTCGTCGCGCGCACCGAAGCCGAACGGGGGCAGGAGCTGTGGGCAGGCCTCATCGCGCGCTTGCCGTTGCCGTCGCTGCTCGTCGATCCTGACACACTGCGCGTCGTCGCCTGCAGCCAGTCGGCACAAGAGTACCTGCGTGCCGGAGACAGTCCTCTCGAGGGTCGCAGCTTGGCGGATGCCGTGCAGTTCTCATATCCGGACATCGTGCAGGAACTGATCGTAGGCTCCGACGGCGAGGCGCCCGCGACCGTGTTGCGCCTTGGGGACCAGGTGCGTGTTACTCAACTGCGTGTATTGCATCTGGCTCACCACGGACGCCGGCTGGCGCTGGTGAGCATCGATGACCGAACGGAGTCCTTCTGCGTCAAGGCTGCGCTGGACACCTCGGAATACGCCGCGGTGGTGCTGGATGCCCGGCAGCATGTGCTGGCGTTCAACAAGCCCGCGGCGGGGTTGTTCCCGGGGGCCCAGGTTGGGATGGAGGCCGACCGCTTGCTCGAGGCACCGGCCGCGGGACTCCCGTGGTGGGAGCCCGGACTGACCGGGCGCCGCAAGCTGCACGTCGAGATCGGTCCCAGGGTGTATCAGGTCACCAGCTCCGCGGTCGTGCTGGGCGGAGAGGAGGAGCGGATTTTCACGGTCTCTTTTCTGCCGGTCGCCCGAGCCGGTACCCTAGATCCTTTCGGCGCCAACACCACATTGGTGGCGCGCTCGTTAGGCCCGCGATGATGGCTTGCGATGCCCGGCCGCCGCGCACGCTGTGGTGTCAGGTTGCCACCGCCGTTGCTGCGGCAATGGCTGTGTACTCGCCGCATGCGGTGGCGCAGACCGCCGGCGCCTCGCCGAGCGCAGCTGCCAGTCCCCCGGCCGCACCTGCGCCGGCCTCCACCTCCTTCGATCGAATCATCGTCAGCGGCAACGGCTCTTCGTTGACGGGCACCAATGGCGGCGGCGGCGGATCGCTGGGGTGGCTGCACAACTTCAGCCCCGACACCCTCATCGGCCTGGGCGCGGAGCATCAGGTCCTGTCGGTGTCGCACTGGTCGTTCGGCTCGCTGACGGCCTCCACGACGCTCGGTTCCGGAGACCGGCGGTACACCATCTACGGTACCGCGCACGAGGGCGCGGGCGACGACGGTGGCAAACCCTTCAAATACCGGATCGAGACGCTCGGGCTCACGGGAACCTACTTCCATCGCCTGTCGGCGACGGTGGAGGATCAGCAGGTCGACGTGGAGACCACGCACGGCAACATGCCCAAGGTGGGGCTTGCCTACCTGTGGAATCCACACGTGCAGACGAGCCTGGCGTACCAATATTCCTTCGGCGGCAATCTGGGTACCCACCTGGCCTCGGGCCGCCTGGATCTGTATGGACGAGTGAACTTTCTGGGCGGCTTCGCCGTGGGACAGGCCTCGCCCTCGGTCATCAGCCATCCGACGACACTCCCCCCGCACAACCTGAAGGAGGGCTACATCGGACTGTCGAAGAGCTTTGCGGGAATGCGCAGCGAGCTGTCCCTGATCGCGGACTATCAGCACCTCTCCGGCGGCCCCGCAAACGTTCTGGGGGTTCCATCCCTCGTGCCACCCAGCACGCGGTGGACGGGGACGCTGACGTACACACTCCGTTTGAACGGCAAGTGAGATGGAGGCGGCGCTCCACAAACGGGGGCTCGGTTGGGTATTCACCGTTGCGGTGCTCGTCGTCGTGCTCATCACCGGGTCCCGCTTGATCTACCTGAGCGCTCAACATCGCGCCGCCATGGCACGCGCGACTGCAGCTTCTGTGGGAGCAGGGCTGGTCGCGAAAATCGAGATCAGGCTGCGTCAGCTCGCGGACCGGGCGACGCAGGCGGCGGCGGGCCAGTCTGCGTCCGCGGCCGAGTCGGGGGCCGTGTCAGCGACGGTCGCCACGAACGGGGCGCCCGTGTTGGCGCCCGCGGCGAAGCAGGGGGCGGCGTCGCACCCGCTGGGTGTGGTGTTCTGGATGACGGCGGACGACAAGGTCCGGCAGGCACCGCCCAACGCGGCTCCGGATTCGAGTGGCCTGGCGAGCGAGTGGGCCTCCGCGGAGTCGATCCGTCCGGCGCCTCCGGCAGCTGTTCTCGGTCCCGTGCGCTTGGGCAGCGAGTGGCTCTTGGCCGTGCGCGCGCCTCTTGGCTCCCATGCTCCTCGGGGGCAGGGGTGGGCGGTGGCGTACGCCGATCTCGAGGAGCTCACCGCAGACACTCACCTCGCCCGGCTCGTTGATCAGGGGTATGACTTCGAGCTCGGGCAGGTCGAGCCGCGTAGCGCCCGCTCCCGCGTTTTTGTCAGCTCGAGCACCGATCCGCTTGCCGACAGCGTCAGTGTTCGGATCCGGCTGCCCAACGGGTACGCTCCCGCGGTCGCGGGGAGCTACCTGCGCCTGGCGGTACGGCCGCGCGCTGGCTGGTTCCCGGCCACGGACCTGGCCTCCGACATCGGATTGCTCATCTTTCTGGCCTGGTTGCTGGCGTTCGGCGTACACGACCTGAGCCATGCGCTGCAGCGTTCCCGGTGGGCGCTGGCGACCTCGCGACGCCGTTTTCACGCGATCAACCGCCAGCTTTCCACGGAGATGCAACAGCGGCTGCAGCTCCAGGAAACGTTCGACCACGCGCGCTTCCACGATGCGTTCACCGGCCTGCCGAACCGGCGGTATTTCATGGACCAGCTGGATCGCGGTTTGCGCGATGTGCGGACCAAGCGGCGCACGCGACTCGCGGTATGCATCGTGGATATCGCGCGCTTCAAGCTGATCAACGACATGCTCGGGCACACCGCCGGCGATGAGCTGATGGTGCAGGCGGCGCGACGCTTCGAGAAAACGATGGCGACCCTCGAGTGCGTGCTCGCCCGCTGGGGCGGTGACCAGTTCGCCGTTCTGATCTTTGACATCCCCTCGACCGAGGTCGCCAGGAGCACCGCTGCGCAGCTGCTGGAGGAATTGCGTCCGCCCTTCGAGCTGCGCCGTCACCGCCTGGGTGTCACCGCGGCGATCGGTGTGACCACGGCCGATTCCGGACAGCAGCGGGCCGAAGACGTCGTCCGGGAGGCGGACATCGCCCTCTCGGTCGCCAAGCGCCGCGCGACGGAAAAAATCGTCGCCTATTCCCCGAGCATGGCCGGACAGACCGCGGATCTGGTCAGCCTGGAAGCGGATTTGCACGTGGCGCTCGAGAAGCGCGAGCTGCGTCTGCTGTTCCAGCCGATCGTCGATCTGCGCACCTACCGGATGCTGGGCGCGGAGGCGCTGCTACGCTGGCGGCACCCGGTGGAGAGCACGCTCACCCCGGACAAGTTCCTGCGGATAGCCGAGGATGCCGGCCTGATGGTGCCCATTACACGCTGGGTAATCCTGCGCACCTGCAAGGTCGTCTCCCAGTGGCGCCGCCGTCTGCCCCCCGAAGAGAAGTTCTTCATCAGCGTGAATCTCGCGCCCAGCGCGCTGCGCGACCCCGGCCTCACCGACTACATCGCCACACTGCTGAGGGAGACCCAGACGCCTGCGTGGGCACTGAAGTTCGAGCTCACCGAGGCCGCCCTCATCAGCAATGTCGGCGCAGCGCGCGAGACGCTCGAGCGGCTGCACGCCATGGGCATCCAGCTGATGCTGGATGACTTCGGTACCGGCTATTCGTCCTTGAGCCATCTGCAATTGTTCCCCTTCGATTTCGTGAAGATCGAGCGGCCGTTCGTGAATCGCACCACGGGGGACCAGGCCAATACCGGCATGATGGCGGCCTTGGTGCAGATGGCGGGAAGCCTGCGCCTGACGCCGGTGGCCGAGCTCATCGAGACCGAGGCGGCCGCGCACGCGCTGCAGGAGATGGGGTGCGACTTCGGGCAGGGATACTATTTCAGCGAACCGCTCGAAGCGGAGCTTGCGCTGCAAAGGCTACAGTCGCGCCAGCCGTTCCAGCCGCGCCGCGAGAGCGCGGAAACGATGGAAATGTCGGCACTGGAGATCGATGACTCTCCCACGTTGATGCTGCCGGCGCAGTCTGTGCCAGTTCCGCACGAGAGTGACTAGGTCACTCGAAAAGATCGCCCGGGGTCCGTGATCGGCCGAGATTTTTTGCGGTGTGCCGCTGCGCGCGCCCCGGGCATCGCGGCGCTGCGCGGATGGCCTCAGCTGCGCGAGTCGCGGGTCAGGCGGTTCCACACCACGATCGTGAGATGACCCACGAGCAGGGCAGCCGTCGCCACGATCTGGAGTTCCAGGACTTCCATAACCATTCTCCTCTTGCGCGGGCGTTGCCCGCTCGGCGTCGATGAAGGGCGATCGCGTCGCGCTCTGCGACTCACGGGTCGCACCCTTTTCCCAAGTCTGTCAGCGCGTTGCAGTCTAGGTGGCGGGCGCGCCAAACATCAGCCTCGGGCGATGGACCAGTGGGGTCTCTCGCGATGGAGGGACGGCGCCTCGGCCGGAGCGGGCGCGCTCTGCTGACGGAGGGATTGCAAAAACAGAAAAACCCTGGGCGCAACCTCAAAAGAGCATGCAAAGAGCATTCAATCGCGAGCCCGCTCCCGGTAGACTGCGCCGCTTCGCGCTCCCCTCGAGTCGATCTCGCGATGAACAAACCAGCCGATGCCTTCACAGAGCATTCCATCGAGATCCGCTTCGGCCAGATTGGCCTGCTCCAGGTTCGGATTCACAGCACCGATCCGGGCGTCATCCTCGATGAGCTCACGGGCCGCACGGCGACTGCGCCGCAGTTTTTCCAGCGGACTGCGGTCTGCCTTGATCTGAATCCGCTCGCGGCGGAGCCGACTCTCGCAGAAGCTCGTGCAGTGATCGACACGGTGCGCCGTGCTGGCATGCTGGCCGTGGGCCTCGCGCAAGGAAGTCCTGCAATCGAGGAGCTTGCAAAAGCGCTGGAGATGCCCACGTTCGCGCCTTACAAGGCGCACAACAGACCGGTTCCCGTCGTACAGGCGGCGCCCGTCCCGGTGGCAGAGCCGGCGCTTCCCACGCTGATGCACCACCAGCCCGTACGCTCGGGGCAGCGCGTCTACGCCCGTGATCGCGACCTCATCGTCACCTCGACAGTGGCTGCGGGCGCGGAGGTGATGGCCGACGGCTGCGTGCACATCTACGGGTCGCTTCGCGGCCGTGCAATGGCCGGCGCCCACGGGGACGCCGCGGCACGCGTGTTCTGCCAGGAGTTCAACGCAGAGCTCGTCTCGATCGCCGGTGTGTTCCGCGTGTTCGAGACCATTCCGCCGGAGCTGGCGGGTAAACCGGTGCAGGCCTGGCTCGCGGGCGATGATCTGCACTTTGCCCGTATCGGCGGCTGAGCTTTGCGACTGGCCTTGCTTTGCGGATGTCTGCGGTCGCCACTGAAGGAGGCGCGCTGATCGTGCGCCTGCGGGCATTCATTTCACGCGCCGGCGCCGATCACGTCGCGCACCACCACTGGGGGGAGGATCGCCATTGACAGAGATCATCGTGGTCACATCGGGCAAGGGCGGCGTCGGCAAGACGACCACCTCGGCCAGCATCGCCTGTGGGCTTGCCCGGCGGGGCAAGCGTGTCGCCGTCATCGACTTCGACATCGGGCTGCGCAACCTGGACCTCATCATGGGCTGCGAGCGCCGGGTCGTGTACGACTTCGTGAACGTGATCCAGGGCGAATGCACGCTCAAGCAGGCGCTCATCAAGGACAAGCGCATCGAATCCCTGTACGTGCTCGCGGCCTCGCAGACGCGCGACAAGGATGCTCTGTCCTCGGAGGGCGTGCGCAAGGTGCTCGATGACCTCACGGCTGACGGTTTCGACTTCATCATCTGCGACTCGCCGGCCGGCATCGAGAAGGGTGCCCATCTGGCGATGTACTTCGCCGATCGCGCCGTAGTCGTGGTCAACCCCGAGGTGTCCTCGGTGCGGGACTCGGACCGTATCCTTGGCCTGCTCGCCAGCAAGACTCAGCGAGCCGAGCAGGGCAACGGCGGCGTCAAGGAACATCTCCTGCTAACGCGCTACAGTCCGCGCCGTGTCGCCACCGGCGAGATGATGAGCGTCGATGACGTCAAGGAGATACTCGGCCTGGACGTCGTGGGCGTCGTGCCCGAGTCGGTGGACGTGCTGTCGGCGTCCAACGCCGGTGTGCCCGTCATTCTCAATGCGGAGAGCGACGCCTCACTCGCCTACGAGGACGCGGTCGCGCGGCTGCTCGGCGAGACGGTTCCGTTGCGCTTCGTGACGGAGCCGAAGAAAGGGTTCTTCGCACGCATTTTTGGAGGTTGATATGGGGTTACTCGCGTTGTTCCGCAGAACCCCCTCGTCAGCCAACATTGCCCGAGAACGCCTGCGCATCATCGTGCAGCAGGAGCGCAGCGCCCGCGGTGGCCCGGACTATCTGCCGCTGCTCAGACGTGAGCTCCTCGAAGTGATTCGCAAGTACGTCAACGTGGATCCGGCGGCCGTGCAGGTCAACGTCGAGCGTGAGGACGGCCAGGAAGTCCTGGAGTTCTCGGTCGCCTTGCCGGAGAAGGCACGCGCGCCCGGCAGCTGACGGATCTGGAGCCTGCACCCTCGAAACCGGCCGCGCCTGCGCGTGTCCACCGATATACTGCGCGCTTTTTTATCCGGGCCTGCTCATGTGGTTCAAGAATCTCATCGTCTACCGATTGCCCGCGGGCTGGGGCCTGTCGGCCGCCGAGCTCGAAGCCTGCCTCGAGAGGCACGCTCTGCAACCGTGCAGCCCATTCGAAATGCTCAGCCGGGGTTGGGTGGCGCCGGCGCAGCCCGGCCGGCTGGTGCACACGGTCAATCAGCAGCTCCTGGTTGCGCTGGGCGTGAATCAGAAGCTCCTGCCGGCCTCCATCATCCGCCAGGAGGCGGCCGCCAGGGCGGAGACCCTGGCGCAATCGCAGGGGTTTCCGGTCGGACGGCGGCAGATGCGCGAGCTGAAGATGAGGGTCACCGAGGAGCTGCGGGCACGCGCCTTCACCCGCCGGCGCATCACTCGCGCCTGGATCGATCCGGCCGGCGGCTGGTGCGTCGTCGATGCGGCGAGCCCGGGAAAAGCCGATGAGGTCATCGAGGCTCTGCGGGATGCGCTGGACAGCTTTGCCGTGCAGGTTCTGGACACACAGCGCACGCCGCACACTTCGATGGCGGCGTGGCTCACTCACGGGGAGGCACCCGGCCGGTTCTCGATCGACCAGGACCTGGAGCTGCAGAGCGCGGACAAGTCGAAGGCGATGATCCGCTATACGCGCCATCCGCTGGAAGGTGCGGAGATCCGCTCCCATTTGTCGGCCGGCAAGTACCCCACGCGGCTCGGGCTCACGTGGAACGACCGTATCGCGTTCGTTCTCACCGAGAAGCTGCAGATCAAGCGCCTGGAGTTTCTGGAGATGGCCCGGGAGGTCGCTGAGGAGTCGGAGATCGAGGCGGCCGAGCAGTTCGACATCGACTTCACGGTGATGTGCGGTGAGCTGGCGAAGCTCCTGGATGACCTGGTGCAGTCCCTCGGCGGAGAGAACGTGCAGCCGCAGGCGGCCGCCGCGTAGCCCCGCCGGAGGCGCTGACAGCCGGTGCGCCTGCGCCGAGTGTCAGCCCGTGCGACGGCGCGAGCATCAATCCGTGCGGCGGGGTCAGCCCGTGCGGCGGGGTCAGCCCGTGCGGTGGGATCAGCCAGTGCGGCGGGGTGAGCCCGTGCGGCGGCGGCGAACCCAACGTCAGTACGCGATGGTCATCTGCGCGCGCCGGTGCGCGGGCTTCTCCAACTCGTTGACGAGCGCGTCCGCAAAGTCCTCGGCGCTGATACGGCTCTCGCCCTTCGCATCGCTGAGGACCGTCGTGGTGCCCAGACGATACTTTCCCGTTCTCGTACCGGGTCTGATGGTCATCGCGGGGCTGAAGAAGGTCCAGTCCACGTCGCTCGCCTTGAGCGAGTCGAGTACAGCGCGCATGCCGGATGCTTCGCCGCGATAGGCGGCCGGTAACGTGTCAACGACCATGCGGCCGTCGGCCAACTTGAGGCTGCCTGCGCCGCCGACGACCACGAGGCGTTTGCCTGTGGCGTGAGCGACAGCGATCGCCGCGTCACCGACAGCCTTGGCTTCCTGCACCGGATCGCCGCCGCCGCGAGGACTCGTCGCCATCACGATGACGTCGGCCTTACGGGCGAGAGCGATAAAAGCGTTGCGATCCGTAGCGTCGAGCTTCGCCGCCTGGACGTTGGGTCCCGCCGAAATCTTCTCCGGATGCCGCGACGTCGCGATGACATGGTGACCACGTGAGGTGGCCTCCGCGAGGATGCGCGATCCGATCATGCCGTTCGCACCGACCAACAGGATGTTCATGGGCTGCGGCCTCGGGTGTTGGGCGGGCTGGCCAAGGGCGAGACCCGCGGGAAAGACAGCGAGAAGACTCAGGAAGGACCGGCGGCGCATCCGGATCAGCGCTCGATTAGGTGCGGGCAAAGGCTTGGGGCGTCGATTCGAAGTTGCGTGCAAAGTCCCCGGGGAGGTCCGGGCCCCAGTTCTCCAGCGAGTCCTCGATCGGATAGTTCATCGGCTCCCACTTCGAGTAGTCGGCAATGTGGTCGATGTCCGAGTAGTACTCGAACCAGCTTCCCCAGGGATCCTGGATGTAGTGGAAGAAGTTGGACCCGATGGTGTGGCGCCCGAAGCCCCAGCTGACCGGGTTGCCCTTCTGCACCAGGCGTCGACCGCCCAGGCCGACCTCATCCGGCGTTCTCACCTGGAAGCTGCCGTGATGGAAGCCGATGGCGTCGGACTTCGCGAATGCCACGACATGGTGGTCGCTGTCGCGGCGTGCGCACATGAACGCGACCACATCCTGCGAGCGGTCCGCGAGCCCCATGCCGAGCGCGCGCGAGAAAAACTCCACGCTGCGCAGAACGTCAGGGGTGAACAACAGAATGTGCCCCAGGCGCATCGGCCGGATTGGTCCGATGGTGGCTTTGGCCGGAATGGCGCGCCGATCCTTGCGAATCACGCGGCCCGGACCATTGATCTCGAATGGCTCGCCGGCAGGCTGTGGCTTCTCCGGCGGCGCGTCGTACAGATGGATGCGCAGCCCGTGTGGGTCCTGCACCCACAGGCCGGAGCTGGGGAAGCCTGGCGGCGCCTCGATCACCTTGCCTCCCAGGTCAGGGACGGCGTTACGAACTGCGCCGAGTTGCTGCGGGTCCGCGCGTAGGATCAGATGGTGAATGCGTTTGCGCGGTGAACCCCCGAGCAGCGTGATGCAATCGCGATCCTGTCCGTCGCAGCGGAAGCGCACGACGTTACCGTCCCTCTGGGCGTTGAGTCCTGCGTCGGTGTAGAACCGGATGCCCGTTTCGAGATCCGGGACCTCGAGCACGAAGCCGTACGGGCCGAGTATCGCCATCGGAGTTTCTCCAGGTAAGCGCGCTTGTGAGCGTTGCAGCGGTCTATCACTCGCGATTGGCCCGTGCAAGGGGTACTCTTGCCACGCAATGGTCAGCATCAGCAAAACCGGGCTGTCCTTCGCCGTGGCCTTCCTGTGGGCCCTCGCCGGCGCGGGTGCGTATGCGATGCCCCCAGGCCTCGTGACCCCACCGAGGCTCCAGCCCTATGTGCGGGCAGTCCAGGCGCCCGCGCAGGCCCAGCGATTCAGGATGGTCGTCATCCAGGGCAAGGATGTCAGCGGCAAGATCTACAAGAAGCTGGGCCTGCCCTCGCTGCAGTACTGCTGGGACACCTGTGTCCGGGAACAGCAGTGCACGGGCGCCCGCTGGGGTGTCATTCAGGGCGACGTCGCAGGGCTGTGCCTGCTGCTGAGCGGTGAGCTGTCGGTCAAGGAGGTCGTGCGACCGACGACCGACGATGGCAAGGCCATCCAGGTCACTGCCGGTCGCAAGGAGGCGCTCGCTGCAAAGGACGACGGCACCTGATTCACCCGCCGCCGATCAGCCCGGCGGTGATGTTGACGGCGAATCCCAGAATTGCGGCGTTGAACAGAAAGGCGATGAGGGTGTGCGCCAGCGCGACCTTGCGCATCGCGACCCCACAGGTGGCGACGTCGGAGGTCTGGCAGGCCGCGGCGATGGTGAACGAAAAATAAGCGAAGTCCCAGAACACCGGGTCGGGACTGGAGGGAAAGATCAGCGGACGGTGACCCGCCGGCACGCTGTAGAACATGTCCGCATAGTGCAGGGTGAACATCGTCGGCACCAGGGTCCACGATGTGACGATGGTGAGTGCGGACAGCGCGAGGTGGGCCGTTCGCGTGAGACCGGTGAATTCCTTGATGCCCGACAGCAGGGTCACGATCGCAACCAGGCTGAGAACCGCGGCGACGATTGCCCCGACCAGGATGAGCGGCGCGGTGGTATCTTCCTCGACGTATGTGGCGCAAATCTGCTCGGCGGTGAGTCCTGGCATCCAGGAGTACACGAGCGCGAGAAATAGCAGCACGGCGCCGTTCCAGGCCACCAGAATGCGGCTCATCGGGGGCCAGTGCCCCGGGAGCACGAAGAACAGCAGCACGCCGGCCAGTATGGAGCCGTAGAGCCGGAGGTGATGCGGCGCGAACGCTTTCATGAGCCTCCAGATCCGCCAGGGGCGGCGTCAGCAGCCAGCGCCAGCGCGCCGAGCGGTCCTGCGAGTGCGCCAAGACCGGGGGGCGCAATGTACTCGCGAATTCCGCTGTCGAGCTCCTCGATGCGCAGGTACCCGTTGAGACTCTCGCGCAGATGCTTGCGCATGCGAACGAAAAGCTCCGGGCGCCCGTCAACAACTCCTCCGCCGATCAGGATGCGTCGCGGTGCAGTGGCGAGGACCAGTGTGTGCGTGAGCTGCGCCAGCGCGTGGGCGACCAGCTCCCACACGGGATTGTCGGCGGCGATCTCGTCCGGCGCGATGCCAGTGCGCGCGGCGATCGCGGGGCCCGAGGCGAGGCCCTCGACGCAATCCCCATGAAACGGGCAATGTCCCGGCCAGACATCGCCGGCGTGCCGGGCGATGCGCACATGTCCCAGCTCACTGTGGTTGCAGCCGAAGACCGTTTCACCGGCCACGATGAGCCCGACTCCGACTCCGGTGCCCACCGTCACATATGCAAAGTCCTGGAGGCCGCGCGCCGCGCCCCAACGCCCCTCGGCGAGTGCCGCAGCGTTGACATCCGTGTCAATGCTGACGGGCACGCCGCGCCGTTGCGAGAGCCGTCCGAAAACATCTGCTCCGTCCCATCCCGGCTTCACCGTGGAGACGATGTGACCGAAGGTGCGGGAGCTGCCTCGCAGATCCAGGGGACCGAAGCAGGCGATGCCGATGGCCTCGGGAGGCGTCGCTGTCTGCTGCCAGGAATCGAGCACCTCTGCGATCCTGGCGAGCGTCGCCGCGCTGTCGGTCGTCGGCAGACGAACCTGCGCCCGGATATCCCGGGGTGCGGTTCCGAGGATGCAGACGCATTTCGATCCCCCGAGCTCGACGCCTGCCAACAGCGGCCGCGCGCGCGTCATCAATACGCATCTACGGGGATCGCCGCCCCGTGAATGGACTTGGCGGCGTCGCTACACAGAAACAGGACCACGCGCGCGACGTCCTGCGGTTTGGGCCACTTCGAGAAGTCGGCGTGCGGCATGTCTCTGCGGTTGGCCTCGGTGTCGAAGATGCTCGGGACGATGGAGTTGATTCTCACGCCGGTACCGGCTACTTCAGCAGCGAGCGAGCCGATGAGCGCCACGGCCGCGGCTTTCGAGGCTGCGTATGCCGCCGCACCCGCGGGGTGGGTGAACGCCGCTTGCGCGGCGACGTTGACGATGCTGCCGTGACGTTGTTTGAGCATCACCGGCACCGCGGCGCGTGCCAGAGAGAATCCCGAGTACAGATTCAGGGCCAGCATTCGCTCCAGCAGACTGCGGTCGATTTCCCAGAGCTTCTGGCCGCCGCCGTAACCGCCTACCGTGTTGACCAGCGCATCCAAGCGGCCCTGTTCCCGGACGACGCTGTCCACCAGAGAGCGCGCCGAGGCGTCGTCGGTCACGTCGCTTTCGTGTCCTGAGAGACGGGCCGCATCCGCTCCGGCCAGGCGGCGCAGCTCCTCGAATTCGGCTCGCTTGCGGTAGGTCACGGCGACGCTGGCTCCGGCGCCCAGGAATGCCTGGCTCACGGCTCGTCCCAGGCCGCCGGTGCCACCGGCAACCAGCGTCACGATCGGCGCATCGCTCATTCTCATGCCCCCTTTTCGGCAGTTCCCTCAGCCAGCTCCGGCGGTCGCGGCCTCGAAATCCAACTCCGCCTGCAGGTTCTGCAGATCGCGCTGCACGGTCGCGACCGCGAGGCGCTTGCCGCCACGGAGGTAGGTCAGCGTGCAGTCGCGGTCATCGAGTGAGCCCTCGACCTCGATCGAGTCCCACTGCTCGGCGTGACCCAGATAGCGAACGGCGACATCGTAGTACTGGCACCAGAAGAACGGTACCGCGGTGAACTTCTCGCGCCGGCCGAGGATGTTGCGCGCCGCGACCTGACCCTGCCGTTCGGCGACGACCCAGTGCTCGACACGGATGCGCTCCCCGGAGTGGGGGTCGGGCCAGCGCGCGATGTCGCCGGCCGCGTATATACCGGGAGCAGAGGTTTCCAGGTACTCGTTGACGAGGACGCCGCGATCGACTGCCAGGCCGGCCGAGGAGGCCAGCGACAGCGACGGTCTGACGCCCACGCCGAGCACCACGAAGTCCGCCTCCAGTACCGTCCCGTCACTGAGCGTCGCGCGCCGGCCGTCCATGCGCTGGAGCGTCTTGCCCAGGTGGAACTTCACTCCGTGCGACTCGTGCAGGGACTGCACCCAGCGTCCGGCCTCGGCTCCGAGCGTCCGCAGCATGGGGACGTTCTCGGGGGCCACGACATGGACCTCGAGCGAGCGCTCGCGCAGCGAGGCCGCGACTTCCAGGCCGATGAAGCTGGCACCGACGACCACGGCACTCCGAGCATTCGTCGCTTTCGCGACGATCGCGCGGCTGTCGGCGAAGGAGCGCAGATAACACACCGTGGATGCGGAGGCTCCGGGCACCTCCAGCCTGATCGGCTCGGCTCCCGTGGCCAGCAGCAACGCATCGAACGGCAGCTCCCGCCCGTCTTCGAGCTTCAGGCGACGACTTTCGAGGGCAGCGACCCGAGTGTTGAGCAGCAGCTGGATGCGCTGCTGTGTGTAGAACTCCGGCGGGCGCAGCGGCATCCATTCCTCCGGCGCGGTGCCGGCGAGGAAGTCCTTCGAGAGGTTGGGTCGATCGCAGGGCGGGGAGTCTTCTGCGCTGATGAGCGTCAGCTCACCGGCGTAGCCCTCCCGGCGCAGCATTTCCGCCGCTGCCAGGCCAGCCGCACCTCCGCCGACGATGACGACGGAGCGCAGCCCGGACTTGCCGGCGGCGGGCGCCGCAGTCGGCGCGGCGGGTGAGGGCAGCTTCTCGCGGACGAACACGCTGTCCCCGACTCGCTCTACGCGCCAGCATTGAATCGGGTCCAGCGCCGGCGCGCGCAGCGCCTCGCCGGTGCGGATGCTGAAACAGGCGTGGTGCAGGGGACACCGCAACGTCTCATCGGTGGCGAGTCCGTCCATGAGGGCACCGTGATAGTGGGTGCAGTAGGCGCCGCAGGCGAACACTGCATCACCGCGCCGGAGCACGATGACCTCATCTTCTCCGACCGTTCCCAGAATCCTGCCGCCATCGGGCAAGTCGCGGAAGGCGATACCGCGAGTGAGGTCCGGTTTGTTTCCCATGGGAGCCTCTCACGTTGTCATAGACACATTACACTAGTTGGCCACGACCGTCTCCGTCGCGGAATGAAAGCCGATGCAAATGAAACGCGCCGCGGTACGCCGCATCCGATCTCGCAGCCGCACGCGCCGCGATGAGGTCGATCTGGGCACCCTCAATGCCGTGTGGAAGCTCGGTGGCCGAGCCTACCTGCCGCTGCGGCTGATTCTGGTGGCGAAGCTGATCGACCGCTACATCGAAAAGCTGCTTGCGGAGAAGGCCCAGCTCTCGATCCCTGAGTGGCGCGTGGTCGCGCAGCTGGCCATGTTGAAGCACGGCTCGGTTCGCAAGATGGCGCGCCAGGCGTGCGTGGACCCGGCCGAAGTGAGCCGCTCGGCGGCAACGCTGGCGCGGCGCGGTCTGGTGCAGCGACGCGAGAACCCGCAGGACCGGCGGTCGCCGCAGTTCTCGCTCACCGCCGAGGGTGAAGCGCACTACGCGAAATTCCATCCCTATTGGACGAAATTCACCGCGACGCTCGTTTCCGAGCTGGACGAAGCGGACAGGAATGCCATGGAGCATGGGTTGGCGCGCATCGCGCGGGAGTTGCTGCACCTGTTGGGCGAAGAGGTCGGCCAGAGCGCACCGTTCCCCTCACGCTGAACGCTCCGCAGGAGGCAGAATCAGCAGAAATCGAGCCCGGCGCGCGGCTACAGCTGCTCGGTGCGCAGCAACTCGCTCAGGCGCACCGGATCCACCGGCTTGGTGAAATGATGGTCGAATCCGGCTTCGCGCGCCTGGGCCTTGTCCCGGTCCTGACCCCAGCCGGTCACGGCGATCAGCGTGACCGCATGGCCCAGGGGGCCGTGCCGCACCCGCCGCGCGACCTCGTAGCCGTTCAGTCCCGGCATGCCGATATCCAGCAGGGCTACTTCGGGGCGTGCGTGCGCGAGCACGGCCAGCGCCTGCGGCCCGTCGTAGGCGAGCGTCACTTCGTGGCCATCCATCCGCAGCAACACTGCCAGACTCTCGGCGGCGTCGCGGTTGTCGTCCGCGATCAGCACCCGCCGGCTGGAGGACCGCGGGCCGTGTTGCTCGCTCGCAGGCTGGCTCGATTGCCGGTCGGCGTGAGTCAAGGGCAGGCGGACGATGAACTCGCTACCGAAGCCGACTCCGCGGCTGTGGGCTTCGAGCGTGCCGTTGTGCAGCTCCACCAGGCCCTTGGCGAGAGCCAGCCCGATTCCCAGGCCACCCTCGGAGCGGTCCTGAGTCGATTTCACCTGGGAGAACATCGCGAAGACGCCGGCGATATCCTGCGGAGGAATGCCGATGCCGCTGTCGGTGACGCTGACCGTCAGAGTGTCTGCGCTCACTCCCGCGCCGACCCGAATCTGCCCTTCCGGGTCGGTGTACTTGGCGGCGTTGGTGAGCAGATTGGACAACACCTGCGCGAGGCGCAAAGGATCGGCCGAGAAACGTACCGCCGCGGATGGGATGTCCACGAGCAATTCGTGTCGCTTGGCGTCGATCGCGGGGCGGGCGGTTTCCACCGCGGCCTCCACTATCGCTGCCAGCTCGGTAGGCTGCCGACGAAGCTCGAGCGTGCCGCGAGTGATGCGCGATACATCGAGCAGGTCATCGAGCAGCAGCGACATGTGCTGCACCTGCCGGCTGATGACGTCGTGGCTCCAACGCTTCTGGGCTTCCGTTGCGGTGGGGGATTGGGAGATGAGCGCGGCCTGCCGGATCGGCGCAAGCGGGTTGCGCAACTCGTGCGCCAGTGTTGCCAGGAATTCGTCCTTGCGCCGGTCAGCTTCGCGCAAGGCAGCCTCCGCACGTTCTCTGCTGGCGATCTCGCGTTGCGCGGCATCGTAGAGTCGCGCGTTGTCGATGGCAGTGGCCGCCTGAGTGGCGACTGCAGCGATCAACTGCTCGGTCCGTGGAGTGAAGACACCGACATCGGGGTGGCCGAAGAACAGTCCTCCGATGACTTCGCCGGAGCGTGAAATCACCGGTGCGGCCAGGTAGCTGCACACCCGCAGATGGCCCTCGGGCATGCCGTTGTGCGGCGTCATCAACCCATAGCGCGGGTCCTTCGTGATGTCGGCGGAGCGCACCACGCCCTCGCCTCGAAAAGTCGCGTTGAACAGCGCCGTGTTGCGCAGGATGCCGAATTTCTCGAACGCCTCCCGAGGTGCTCCGGAGAGGCAATACAGCCGGAAGCTCTCTCCGGCGGCGTTGATGACGTTGTAGAAGAATGCGCCGAACCGGGCTCCGGTGATCTGTGTGCCCGCGTCCGTGACGGTCTGCACGAGCGCCTGCAGATCCAGCTGCGCAGCGATCGAAGCGCCGGTGGCGTTCAGAGCTTCGAGGATGCGTCGTTCCTCGCGCAACGCATCATCCGCGAGCTTGCGGTCGGTGATGTCCTCGATGGTCCCGACCATCAGGTGCGGCTCGCCCGCCGCATTCCTCAAGAGCGTGACGCGCGTGCGGCTCCAGACACTCGTCCCGTCCTTGCGCAGATAGAGCTTCTCGTGAACATAGCTGGAGGTCTCTCCGGAGATCATGCGACGCACCTGCTCCTGCGTCGTGCGCTGGTACGCCGGATGAGTGACTTCGATGACGGTGAGCTCGCGGAATTCCTCCAGCGTGTAACCGAGCATGCTCAGCATCTGTTGATTGGCATCGACGAAGCGGTAGCTGAGATCCACCACCGCGATGCCGACGGCGGCTTGATTGAACGTCTGCCGCAGGCGCTCTTCGCTGGCGCGCAGCGCCAGGAGCTGGCGCTCGAGCGTACCGGTGCTTTCCTCCGGAGATGCAGCGCTGGGGAAGGTTGGGGGGCTCAGGGGCGACTCCTGCAGCCACGAAGCTGGTTGGAAGACTACTACGTTGCGGTCGGGACGTCGCCGAGAGCGTGCGCTCGGGCAGTGCGACGCTACAATCTGCGGATCCAGAGCGCAGGAGATGTCCATGGCCAAAGCGAAGAAGAAACCCGCCAGCCGCCCGAGCTCCAGCAGGTCCCCCGGACGCACCCGGCGCGCTGCAAACCGCACTCCGGCCGCGGGCGCCGCGCAAACCGGCTCCGCCGGAGCGGCGCGCCGTCTGGAGCAGATGGAACGCAGGCTTGCCAGGCTCGAGGACGTGCATGCCGTGCGCACGTTGCATTTCAAGTACGGCTACTACATCGACATGTGCCTGTACGATGAAGCGTGCGAGCTGTTTGCCGAGGACGCCCAGGTGCGCTTCCTGAACGGAATCTACAAGGGCAAGGCTGGCGCGCGCCGTCTCTACTGCGACTGGTTCCGCAACCTGTTCACCAACGGGCACAACGGCCCGGTCCACGGCTTCCTGCTCGATCATCTGCAGCTGCAGGACATCGTCGATGTCGCCGACGACGGCAAGAGCGCCAAGGGCCGCTTTCGCGCGCTGCTGATGGCGGGCCAGCACCAGAGCAAGCAGGAGCGCGTCGGCAACAACTTCCCCGCGCAGTGCTGGGAGGGGGGCATCTACGAGAACCTCTATGTGAAGGACCGGGGGGTGTGGAAGATCAAGCTGCTCAACTACAACATGCTGTGGCAGGCCGACTACGGCCCGGGGTGGGCCAACAGCGGCGTGCACCTGCCGTCCCTGACACGGCTGTTTCCGGAAGATCCGCACGGACCGGATGAGTTGTTGCCGGCGGTTCCGCAAACCTGGCCGCACACCCGTGTGGTGCCGTTCCACTACGCTCACCCGGTGACGGGCAAGGCTTGGAAATGAGCGCCGCGGCAAGCGCCGCCGCTCGCCGCACTCGCTGACGCTCACGCTCGCTCGAGCACTGCGATTCGGAGCGGGCTGCGGCCCGACCTGAGGAGGGCGTGCAAGCGTATAGTCGCTTTCCGGCGCCGGTCGCCGGCAGTGTGACTCGAGCGGGGGCCTCTTGACCAATCCGATCCTGGAGACGCGCCGTGCGCAGATGTTTCCCAAGCTCACGGCGCAGCAGATCGCACGCCTGCAGAGTCATGGCCGGCAGGCGCAGACCCAGGCCGGGGAGATCCTGCAGGGCGTTGGCGACCGGCCTCGCGAATTCTTCGTCGTCGTTTCGGGCAGCTTGGAGGTAGACACCCCGAGCTCATCGGAGTACGAGCCGATGACGGTGCTGTCGGCCGGGGACTTCACCGGTGAGCTGAGCGCTCTGCGGGGGAGCTCGGGATTGGCGCGGATAAGGGTGAAGGAGCCCGGCGCCGTGGTGGCCGTCGAGATCGAGCAGCTGCGCTCGATCGTTCAGACGGATGCGGAGCTCAGCGAGCTGTTCATGCGCGCCTTTATCCTGCGCCGCATGGGGCTGCTGGCGAGCGGTCACGGCGATGTCATGCTGATCGGCTCGAGCTATTCGCCCGATACGCTGCGCTTGCGCGAGTTTCTCGGTCGTAATGGCTATCCGTTCTTCAATGTGGACATCGAGAGCGATCCGGATGTGCATGGCATCCTCGAGCGCTTCGCCATACGCCCCGAGGACACTCCGGTGGTCATCTGGCGCGGCAGGCACATCTGCAAGAACCCGAGCAACCGCCAGGTCGCCGAGTACCTGGGTTTGAATCCGCCGGCCGAGCCTGACGAGGTCCTCGATCTGCTCATTGTCGGTGCGGGCCCTGCGGGGCTGGCCGCCGCCGTGTACGCCGCATCCGAGGGGCTCGACGTGCGGATCGTCGAGACGATCGCCCCTGGCGGTCAGGCAGGGACGAGCTCACGCATCGAGAACTACCTGGGCTTCCCGACGGGCATCTCGGGTCAGGCGCTCGCCGGGCGTGCGCTGGCGCAGGCTCAGAAGTTCGGGTCCCGGTTGAGCGTGGCGTGGCGCGCCGTCCGCTTGCGTTGCGATGAATGGCCCTATTGCGTCGAGTTCGAAAATGGGTCCTCGGTGCGCACGCGGACCATCCTCATTGCCTCGGGCGCGCAGTATCGGCCGCTCGACGTTCCAGAGCTGCCGCGCTTCGTGGGCTCCGGCGTGCATTACGCCGCGACGCACCTGGAGGCGAAGCTGTGCGAGGGGCAGGAGATCGCCATCGTCGGGGGTGGCAATTCCGCCGGACAGGCCGCCGTGTTCTTATCCAACTCCTGCCGCCACGTTCATCTTCTGGTGCGCTCGGATGGCCTGGCCGAGAGCATGTCCCGCTACCTGATCCGCCGCATCGACGACAGCGCTCAGATCACGCTGCATGCGAGCACCGAGCTCACAGCGCTGGAAGGACCCGAGCACCTTGAAAGGATCACATGGCGCCGGCGCGGCGGGAGCACCGAAACGCACGCGATCAAACATGTTTTCATGATGACCGGCGCGCTCCCGCACACTCAGTGGCTCGCGGGCTGCGTCGTCCTCGATGACCGTGGGTTCGTCAAGACGGGCTCGGCCCTGAGCGCGGCGGAGATTGCAGGTGCGCGCTGGCCACTGCCGCGCACACCCGACCTGCTCGAGACCAGCATCCCAGGAGTATTCGCCGCGGGTGACGTCCGCTCGGGCAGCGTCAAACGAGTGGCCTCTGCGGTTGGCGAGGGGTCGATCTGCGTGTCATTCGTACACCGCGCTCTTGCGGAGCGCGCCGCCTCGCAGAGCGCGGCGCAGGTCTAGTCGGCAAGTCACCGCCGCAAGGGCGGCCGCAGTCTGGCCGACCCGCCACTGCCACAATGACGGGCCGGCCGGATCGGCCGCGCCGCACGGACGGCCCCGTTTACGCCAACTTGGCTGCGAGCGTGATCTCGACCGAAGCGAGCGCCTTCGACAGGGGGCACTGCACCTTGGCTTCGCCGGCGAACTTCTGAAACGTCGCCGCATCGATCCCCGGTACCTTGCCCTCGGTCTGCAGGTCGATCCGGGAAATCGCGAAGCCTCCGGATACGGGACCGAAATTCACCGTGGCCTTGGTATGCACCTGCGTCGCCGGGTGGCCTGCCTGGGCCAGCGCGAACGCGAGCGCCATGGAGTAGCAGGCGGCGTGAGCGGCCCCCAGCAGCTCCTCGGGATTGGTGCCGCTACCCTCCTCGAAGCGCGATTTGTAGGAATAGGGGCCCTTGAAGGCGCCGCTTCCGAGCGCCACGGAACCGGAGCCGCTCTGCAGGTCGCCCTGCCACTGTGCATCCGCTACTCGCTTCACCATGTTCGTCTCCTAGGTGCGTCGCACCTCTCCAGGGGCCTCGTACGCTAGCAAGCAACGGTGACAGCGCTACTTCTGCGGCGCTGCCTTGGCCCGATCGATCGCACGCAGGATGAATTCCTGCGCCTCCAGGGCATCGCCCCAGCCGACGACTTTGACCCACTTGGTGGACTCGAGGTCCTTGTAGTGCTCGAAGAAGTGCTGCACCTGGCTCAAGGTGATCTCCGGCAGGTCGGTGTAGTTGTGCACCGACTCATAGCGCCGGCTGAGCCGGGGGACGGGCACGGCGATGATCTTCTCATCGCCGCCGCTTTCGTCCTGCATCTTGAGGACCCCGACCGGACGCACGGCCAGCACCGCTCCCGGAACGACCCCGCGCTGGTTCGCGATCAGCACATCGCACGGATCCCCGTCATCGGAGAGGGTGTGCGGTATGAAACCGTAGTTTCCCGGATAGCGCATCGCCGTGTAGAGGAACCGATCGACGATCAGCGCCCCCGCGGCCTTGTCCATCTCGTACTTGATGGGCTCACCGCCGACGGGCACCTCGACCACGACGTTCACTTCGCGCGGTGGATCCCGGCCCACCGAGATTGCCTCCAGACGCATCCGTACTCCTGCTTTCAGACTGACTCACGGAGGAAGCATAAGGCTTCCGCGCCGGGCCATACAGTACCGAGCGGGGTGCCTTGCTGGATGGACGCTCGCCGGCGCGCCTCCTAGGCTTGGCAGATGCCAGAGGCCGACCACCGCTTCTATTACCTGCAGAACTTTCGCAGGGTGCTCGCTTGGCTGCGTGAGCGGTACGAGGATCTTCTGAGCCCCGAGGAGCGCGGGTTCGCTGAGCGATTGGGGGACCTGCCGCTCCCATCGGCCGCTGTGCTGGTCCGCATGATCACGCGCCGTGGCGATGTATTCCGCAGCAGCCGCCTGAGGTATGCCGAAATCGGTTGTCCGCGCGCGGCTGCAGCAGCGCTCATCACAGCGGGATGGGTGGAACCGCGGCCTTGCCTCGAGTGGGCGGAGTGGCAGCGGCTGTTCACCAAAGCGGAGCTGGCGGACCTCTTTGAGGTTCCAGTCCCCGTGCGCCGCTCATCCAAGCCGCAGCTCATGCAGTATCTGCAGGCGACGCGCCATGCCGGACATGCCTTGTCGCTGGGGTGCGCCGATGGCACGGTGTTCCGTCTGAGCGTCGCCGGCTTGTGCGAGCGCCTGCGCATCGTGTTCTTCGGCAACTTCCGCCAGCACTGGTCGGAGCTCGTCCTGACGGACCTCGGCATCTTTCGTTACGAAAGCGTCGCCATCGATCAGCACGCGCGTGCGTTTCGCACGCGGGCGGAAATCGATCAGTTCTACTCGCTGTACGAGTGCCGCAAGCGGCTGCACGACGGCGCTCCCCCCGAGGGCGTGTTGGCGCTGATTCCGCCGGCTCTTCCGGATTGCGAGTGGATCGAATCGCGGCGCGTACGCCTCTTGATGCAGACGGCGCACCGGCTGGAGCAGACAGGGCAGTGGGCGCTAGCGCTTGCTGCATATCGCCTCTGCAAGGAGCCGCACGCGCAGCTTCGCGCCGCGCGTGTACTGGAGAAGCAGGGGCGCTGGAAAGAGGCTTCGGATGAGCTGCTGAGCCTGCCGTCAGGACAGGAGAGCGAGCCCGTACGACAGTGGTCCGACAGGATCCGACAGCGGTTGCGTCGGCGTGTTGGGCCGGGTCTCGTCGTCTGCAGCCTGCGCGAGCA
This sequence comes from Steroidobacteraceae bacterium, assembly GCA_035552975.1. Classification (GTDB taxonomy): domain Bacteria; phylum Pseudomonadota; class Gammaproteobacteria; order Steroidobacterales; family Steroidobacteraceae; genus 13-2-20CM-66-19. Next base: position 12,039 of record DATNEN010000330.1, on the reverse strand, counting down.
CCGGCGCGCGCAGGCCTGGCCTACGCTTCGTATCGAGATCACGGCGCCCGTCGTGCCCGTCGCCGTCGAGTCACTGGCAGCGCAACACCTGGGGACGGCCGAGGCTCCGGTGTTCTACGTGGAGAACGGGCTGCTCAACTCGTTGCTCGGCCTGTGGTGCTGGGAGGCGCTCTTTGCCCCCGTACCGGGGGCGTTCTTTCATCCGTTTCAGGCGGCACCGGCGGACCTGCTGGCGAGGCGGTTCTGTGAGCGCCGCGAGGTGCAGCTTGCTGCGTGTCGTGCGCGTCTGCAATCCGGAGAGTACCGCGAGCACATCCGTAGCACCTTTGGCGCAAAGGCCGGCCTTGCATCCCCGTTCATCGCCTGGGACCTGCTCACCCCGGAGCTGCTCTCTCTGGCATTGGAGTGCATCGCGCCGCAGGACCTCGGGCGCTGCTTCGAGCGCATCCTCGCCGACATCCCCGCTAATCGTGCGGGCCTCCCGGATCTCATTCAGTTCTTTCCCCGCGAGCGCCGTTATCGGCTGATCGAGGTGAAGGGCCCCGGGGATCGGCTGCAGGACAATCAGGTCCGGTGGCTCAACTTCTGTATGGGCAACGGCATCGAGGCGGCGGTATGCAAGGTGGCGTGGATCGAGGATGCCGGGCACCGCGGTGCGCGGCGGCGTCCAGCGGAGGCCGTGTCCTCGTGAAGTACTGTATTGCCGTCCGCTCGCTGTGCGATCTCACAGCCAAAGCGGGCGACCTCGATCTGCGCTTCACACCTGCTCCGAGTGCGCGGGAAGGTATCGAAGGTCACGCGGCGCTCGCGCGTCGGCGCGGTCCCGGATATGAGACCGAGATTGCGCTCGAAACCGAGTATGGTGAGCTGAAGGTGCGCGGTCGCGCCGATGGCTACGACGCACAGTCGAACCGGCTCGAAGAATTCAAGACCCATCGCGGCGATCTGCGACACGTTCCTGACAGCCACCGCGCCGTTCACTGGGCGCAGCTGAAGATCTACGGCGCGTTGCTTTGCCGTGCCAGGGGCCTCGAGGAGCTGCAACTCGCGCTCGTCTACTTCGATATCGCCAGCGAGGCCGAGACCGTCTGCCTCGAGACGCTCACTGCGCGGCAGCTGGAGAGCCATTTTGCGCATCACTGCGAGAGATTTCTCGGTTGGGCTCGGCTCGAGCTGGTGCGGCGGGCGGCTCGGGATGCACGCCTGTGCGCTTTATCGTTCCCCTTCAGTGCGCTGCATCCTCGCCAACGCGAGCTGGCCGAAGCCGTCTATAAAACTGTACGCCGAGCCCGAACGCTCCTCACGCAAGCACCCACTGGCATCGGCAAGACGCTCGCCACCTTGTTTCCCGCTCTGAAGGCGATGCCTGCCGAGGCGCTGGACAAAGTGTTCTTTCTGGTGGCGAAGACCTCCGGACGCCGCGTCGCGCTGGAGGCGCTCACGCGGCTCCAGGGCGGAGCGGAGTGCGCATCGCTGCGAGTGCTGGAGCTGGTTGCGCGCGAGAAAGCCTGTGAATACCCGGATGCGGAATGTCATGGGGAGTCGTGTCCTGTGGCGCGCGGATTCTACGATCGGTTGCCGGCGGCTCGCACCGAGGCGGCGGGGATTGCCATCCAGGATCGCGCCGCGGTGCGCTCCATCGCTCGCAGGCACCACCTCTGTCCTTACTACCTGAGCCAGGAGCTGGCGCGCTGGGCCGACGTCGTGGTAGCCGACTACAACTACTACTTCGATCAGAGCGCCTTGCTCTATGGACTGACGGTCGCGAATCAGTGGAAGGTCGCCGTTCTGGTGGATGAGGCGCACAACCTCGTGGAGCGTGCCCGTGGCATGTTCTCCACCCGGCTCGATCGCACCACGCTGGTTGCCGCGCAGCGGCGCGCGCCGGCTCCAATCAAACACAGTGTCACGAAGGTCCTGCGGCTCTGGGACGATCTTTTCGACGGGCAGCAGGAGCCGTACTGCGTCTATGACGAGATCCCCGTGCCCTTGCTGCGCGCGCTGGAGGTAGCAGCTGCAAGCGTAGCGGACTTCCTGGCTCAGTCTCCCTTGGGAGTCGCCGAGGAGCTGCTGGATTTCTATTTCCGCGCGCTGCAAGTATGCCGTCTGGGCGCGCAGCTGGATCGAAACACCATCTGCGATGCCGAGATCGAGTCGCAGGCCTTGTGTCTGCGCAATGCCATTCCCGCGGGATTTCTCGCTCCCCGCTGGGCAGCCGCACATAGTTGTGTGTTGTTCTCGGCTACGCTGACGCCGTTCGACTTCTACAGGGACATCCTCGGGCTGCCGCGCGATTGTGTGCGCACGGAAGTGGGCTCGCCGTTTGCGCCCGAGCAGCTCAGCGTACGGGTCGTGAGTAGTATTTCTACCCGGTTCCGCCACCGCAGCCGCTCCGTCGAGCCGCTTGCCGATCTCATTGCCCGGCAGTACCGGGAACAACCGGGCAACTACCTGGCCTTCCTGAGCAGCTTTGAGTACCTGGAGGCGGTTGCGGCGGAGCTCTCCCGGCGCGACACGGAGATTCCGATCTGGCGGCAAGGCCCGGGGATGACCGAGGCGCAGCGCGAGGAGTTCCTCACGCGCTTCGCGGAACACTCCTGCGGCATTGGCTTCGCTGTCCTGGGAGGGGCATTTGCCGAAGGCATCGATCTTCCGGGCCGGCGCCTGATCGGGGCCTTCGTCGCCACCCTCGGGCTGCCCCAGTTGAATCCGGTCAACGGGGAGATGCGGGGACGGCTGGAAGAGCGTTTCGGGGCCGGGTACGAGTACACCTATCTCTATCCCGGGCTCCGCAAGGTGGTGCAGGCCGCCGGCCGCGTGATCCGCGGGAGCGAGGATCGGGGGGTGGTCTACCTGATCGATGACCGGTTCGCCCGGCACGAAGTGCGCCGGCTGCTTCCCCGCTGGTGGCGCCTCTGCTAGCGTGCGGCACACAAGCGGGGAGGGGACGTCACGAACATGAATGCCACGTCGCATCAGGGTCGCGCCTACCAGTGGGTGCTCGTCGGGCTGCTGAGCCTGAACTTCGGCGTCGTGTTCTTCGATCGCAACTCGATCGGCTACCTGATGCCCTTCATCCAGCCGCAGCTGGGGTTGTCCAACACACAGATCGGGGAGCTGGGCTCGGCGCTGTCGCTGAGCTGGGCGCTCGCCGGACTGTTCGTCGGGCGTCTGTCGGATGCGTTGGGTAAGCGCAAGGCCATCCTGGTCGCCTGCGCCTTCGTATTCTCGGCCGCCTCGTTGCTGTCCGGCCTGGCCTCATCCTTCGCGATGCTGATGGGAGCGCGCCTGATGATGGGAATCGCCGAAGGCGGCGTCATGCCCATCAGTCAGACATTGGTGGCCGCGGAGGTCGAGCCACAGCGCCGCGGGCTGGCGATGGGAGCTGCGCAGAATTTCGGCGCGAACCTGCTCGGCAACACCCTGTGCCCGCTGGTGCTGACCTGGTTCGCGAAGTCCTTCGGCTGGCGTAACGCCTTCAACCTGTCCGCCGCCCCCGGATTCATACTGGCTTTGCTGATGCTCTGGTTGATCCGCGACCCGCAGGTGCAAGCCGGCGAGAGGACGCAGCAACGCACTTCATTGCGGGCCGTACTCGCCACTCTCGGCCAGCGCAATATCTGGATCTGCGTCGTGCTGTCGATCCTGCTGGTGGCCTTCCTCGTGGTGTTGCTGAGCTTCATGCCGCTCTACCTGGTGAAGGTGCGCGGGATGGATGCGGGAACCGAGAGCTGGTTGATCTCGATGTGGGGCCTGCCCTCGATGCTGTATGCATTCCTGATTCCCGGCTCGTCGGATTTTCTCGGCCGGCGCCCGATCGTCATTGCGATGGGGGCCGCCTCGGCGCTCATCCCGTTGAGCGTACTGTTCATCGACCCCGCGGCGCCGGTCTGGCCGCTGTTCGTGATGTTCGGCCTGGGCGCCACCGTCAGCGGCATCTATCCACTGGTCATGGCCACCATTCCTTCCGAGACGGTCGCCTCCTCACAGATGGCGACCGTGCTTGCGCTCACGATGGGACTGGGCGAGGCCGTCGGCGGGGTATTGAGCCCGACGCTGGCCGGCAAGGCGATGGATGTGTTCGGACAGGGCGCGCTGCTGTGGATCCTGATCGGAATCAGCGCGGCACTGTTGATTTTTTCCTGCGCGCTGAAGGAGACGGCCCCGACGGTGCTGCGCCGTAGGAGCCTCGCGTTGTCGACCCCGTAAAAGCGCACTCCGACGGCAGCAAGACTCGAGGGGACACGCGCGTGCACGTGCACGGCTGGCAATTCTGGATCGATCGCGGCGGCACCTTCACCGATGTGGTCGCACGTGCCCCGGACGGACGCCTCAGTACCGTCAAGCTGTTGAGTGAGAACCCGACGCGCTACCAGGACCCGGCCGTGGCGGGCATCTGCGTGGCTCTCGGCTTGTCCCCCGGCGCGACTCTTCCGGACGGAGTCATCGCCAGCGTGAGGATGGGCACCACCGTCGCCACCAACGCCTTGCTGGAGCGCACGGGCGCCCGGACGCTGCTGTTGATCGATGCGGGCTTCGCGGATCTGTTGCTCATCGGCACTCAAGCCCGTCCGCGCCTGTTCGACCTGCACATCCGCAAGCCTCAACCCCTGTTCGCCGCGGTGGAGGAAGTCGGCGGTCGTGTCGATGCCACGGGCCGCGTGCTGATGCCTATCGACGAAGCCGCCGTGCGTGCAATGTTGATGCGCCGGAAGGCGGAGGGCCTCGAGGCTGTCGCCATCGCCCTTGCTCACGCGTGGCAATTCCCGGACTCCGAGCGGCGCCTCGCCGAGCTGGCGCGTGAGGCGGGGTTCAAGCAGGTCTCGGCGAGTCATGTTGTAAGCCCGCTGCTGGGTCTCCTCGCGAGAGCAAACACGACGGTCGTCGACGCATACCTGTCGCCCGTGCTGCGCGAGTATGTCGATCGCGTCGTCGCCGCCGTGCGCGCGCCCCTGTACTTCATGCAGTCCAATGGCGGTCTCACGCACGCCGCCGGATTCCAGGGCAAGGACGCCATCCTGTCGGGGCCTGCGGCCGGTGTCGTCGGGGCTGCCAGAACCGCCGAGGCTGCCGGCTTCGCGCGGGTGATCGGTTTCGACATGGGCGGGACTTCGACAGATGTCTCGCTGTACGCGGGCCAGTGGCAGCGCGCCTTCGATACCGAGCTTGCCGGCGTGCAGCTGCGCGTTCCGATGATGGCGATCCATACGATCGCCGCGGGAGGCGGCTCGATATTGTATTTCGACAGCGGACGTTTTCGTGTCGGTCCCGACAGCGCGGGCGCCAATCCCGGGCCCGCCTGCTATCGGCGCGGCGGCCCGTTGACGGTCACGGATGCGAACGTGATGGTCGGCAAGCTCCAGGCGGCCCACTTTCCAGCGATCTTCGGTTCCGACGGCACTCTTCCCCTGGACACCGACGTGGTCAAAGACCGATTCACCGCGCTGGCCGTGGAGGTCAGTCGCGCGACGGGAACCCCGCAGGATGCGCGAGCCGTGGCCGAAGGGTTTCTGCGGATCGCCGTCGCCAACATGGCGCGCGCCATCAAACAGGTCTCGCTTGAGAAGGGCCACGACGTGGCGGACTTCGTATTGCAGTGCTTTGGTGGCGCGGCGGGCCAACATGCGTGCCTGGTGGCCGATGAGCTCGGGATGCAGACGGTGATGATCCATCCGTACGCGGGTGTTCTGTCGGCGTATGGCATGGGCTTGGCGGAGCAGACCGCGATGCGTCATCAGGCCATCGAGCGGGCGCTCTCGGATGCCGTGCTCGATGGCATCCGCGGCTGTGCGGACGAGCTGGCCGCAGCGGCGGTTCACTCGCTGGCCGACACCGATGCGGCCGGTGCCGATGCGGCCGGTGCCGATGCGGCAGGCGCCGATGCGGCAGGCGCCGATGCGGCAGGCGCCCAAGCCGGTGCCGACGCAGCCGACTCTCAGGCGGGGGGCGCCCAGACGGCCGGTGCCGATGCAACCGGCGTTCATGCCGGTGCGCAGGCGGCCGGCGCCCGAGGCCGCTCATCGATGGAAGGAAAGGGCCCCGTACGAGTGATGCGAACCGTGCATCTGCGGTACGAGGGATCCGACACGGCTTTACCGATCGAGCTCGGCGGCGTCGAGCAGATGCGCGCGGCGTTCGATGCAGCGCATCGCGCCTATTTTGGTTTCTCCACGCCCGGTCGGGGCCTCATCGTCGAAAGTGTATCGGTTGAAGCGGTGCGCAAGGGCGAGGCAGTGTCCGTGCCTCTTCCCGACAGCACGCGCCAGGGTTCTGCGGCACCGTTGGATGTGGTGACTCTCTGGAGCGGAGATCGAGAGCATGAGGCGGCCGTCTTCGACCGCACCGCACTCATCCCCGGAGACCGGATCCGCGGTCCGGCGATGATCCGGGAGTCCATCGCCACGACGATCGTCGAACCGGGCTGGGAAGCGCACGTCGACGCTTCCGGCAATCTGCTGCTGCGTCGGGTGTTACGCACCGTGGCGGACGTGGGGACTTCACATCCGGTGAAGCTCGAGTTGTTCAACAACCTGTTCATGGCGGTGGCTGAGCGGATGGGTGTGGTGCTTCGCAATACGGCCACGAGCGTGAATATCAAGGAACGGCTGGACTTCTCATGCGCTCTGTTCGACGCCGCGGGCAATCTGGTCGCCAACGCGCCGCACGTGCCGGTGCATCTGGGAGCGATGGGAGAGAGTGTGCGCGTCGTTCTGGCCAGACGTGGGAGCACACTGCGGCCGGGCGACTCGGTGGCGCTCAATGATCCGTTCCACGGGGGTACGCACCTTCCCGATGTCACCGTCGTCACGCCGGTGTTCGACGAGGGCGGGCAAAGCATCCGCTTTTTCGTTGCGAATCGCAGTCATCATGCCGACATCGGCGGGCTCACGCCCGGTTCGATGCCCCCCGAGTCCCGGACTCTGGCGGAGGAAGGTGTCGTCATCGACGATTTCCTTCTCAGCTCCGCCGGCCGATTCCGGGAGGCGGAATTCCGCGCAGTTCTGACGGGTGCTCGCTGGCCGGCGCGCAGTCCTGATACCAACGTTGCGGATATCCAGGCGCAGGTGGCGGCCAACGAGACCGGCATCCGTGAGTTGCAGGATCTGCTGCGGCGTTACGGTTGGCCGGAGGTCCGCGCCTACATGGCGCACGTGATGGCGAACGCCGAGGAAAGCATCCGTCAGGTGATCGATCGCCTCGGGAGCGGGTCCTTCGATTACCGGATGGACGACGGTGCACCGCTCAAAGTGGCGGTGCGGATCAACCGCAGCGAGCGCAGCGCAGTGATCGATTTTACCGGTACGGGTACGCAAAGCTCCGGCAATCTCAACGCGCCCCGGGCCGTGACCCGCGCCGCCGTGCTGTACGTGTTTCGTTGCCTGGTGAACCAGGAGCTGCCCCTGAATGAGGGTTGCCTCGCTCCGCTGCAGATCCTGCTACCCGCGGGGAGCTTTCTGGATCCGAGGCCCGGCAGCGCCGTCGTTGCCGGCAATACCGAGATCAGCCAGGCCATTGCCTGCGCGTTGCTCGGAGCTCTCGGCGCGGCCGCGAGTGCGCAGGGTACAATGAACAACTTTCTGTTCGGCAACCAACGATATCAATACTACGAGACGATCTGCGGTGGCGCAGGCGCGGGACCGCACTTCCCGGGAGCGGCTGCGGTCCACACTCACATGACGAATACGCGCATCACCGATCCGGAGATTCTCGAGTTGCGATATCCGATTCGCTTGGAGCGCTTCGCCATCCGTCACGGGTCCGGCGGGACGGGCCGCTATCGCGGAGGAGACGGGGTCGTCCGTGCGATCCGGGCTCTGCAACCGATGACAGCCACACTGGTGGCCTCGCGCCGCTCCGTGGCGCCGTTTGGCCTGGCCGGCGGTGGCGACGGAGCAACGGGTCGCCAGTGGGTCGAGCGCAGCGATGGCCGACGCGATGCGATGGCCGGTCACGATCGAGTTGAGCTGGCGAGCGGCGACCTCGTGGTGATCGAGACCCCCGGCGGGGGAGGGTTTGGATCGAACGCGGCAGCGCCGGTGCGGTCGAACATCACAGCGGACTGATCCGCCACTCAGGGGGTGTCATGCGACGAGGAAAAATCCCGAGTGTCATGCAGCGACGCATCGTCCCGTTCCTGCTGTGCCTGACGGCCGTGGCTTCGCAAGCCGACGCACACTCCCACGACGACATGGCGGGGATGGCGGTCCCGAAGAACCTCGGCACTGTCTGGTTCGAGACCTCGTGCAAGCCGGCCGTACGCGAGGACTTCAACCGTGGGGTCGCGCTGCTGCACTCCTTCTGGATTCCCGTCGCGCGCGAGACCTTCGAGCATGTGGCGGCCACCGACCCTGGCTGCGCCATGGCCTATTGGGGCGAGGCGATGGCGGATCTCCACCAACTCTTCGACTCTCCCAACACCGATGACATTGCGCGCGGGCTGGAGGCCTTGAAGAAGGCCGACGCGGCGACAGAGACCTCACCGCGCGAGACCGCCTACATCGGAGCGCTGCACGGCTTTTTCGACGACTATGCGACCGTGAAGACTCCGGCGCTCTATGTCGCTCGCACCAAGGCTTACTCGGATGCCATGGAGACGTTGGCGGCGGCCTATCCGAAGGATGTCGAAGCGCAGATCTTCTACGCGCTGTCGTTGTTGTTCTCGGACCCGGCCGATGATGTCAAGCTGGTCAATCCGCGCCATGCGGTGGCGATCCTCAATCCGCTCCTGCGGCGATTTCCGGATCATCCTGGGATCGCGCACTATCTCATCCACGCCTGCGACAACCCGCATATGGCGCAGGACGGACTCGCCGCCGCGCGTCGCTACGCTCAGATCGCTCCCGCTGCGCCGCATGCCCTGCACATGCCGGCGCACATCTATGCCCGCCTGGGTTTGTGGCAGGACGACATCCGCTCCAACCTGGCCTCCAAGGCCGCCTCGGAAGTGAAGACCGGGCCGCGCATCGGGGCCGAAAACCGGCTGCATGCCATGGAATTCCTGGAATACGCCTACTTGCAGATCGGCCACGAGAACGAGGCCCGCGCCATTCTCAACGAGGCTCGCACGGTGAAGGCCTCCGACGTGGATCCACAGGTCAATGACTATTATCCGCAAGTCGAGGCGCGCTACGCGACGCTGTTGGCCATCGAGACTCACGACTGGACGGCCGCGGCGCACCTGGAGCCTGTTAAGGGAGCACCGTGGTACGTGCAGGATTTCGCCTTGCTCGCGCACGCGGTGGCCGCTGCGCACACGCACGATGCGAAGGCCGCGCAAGAAGCGGCGGACGCCGTCGATGCGCTGCTGCCGAAGGATCCTCCTCCACAGCTGCGTCCCGGTGGAACGGCCGCCGCTCGCATGGATGAGATTCATGCCTGGGCCCTGTTTGCGCGGGGCGATGTGGATGGCGCGATCGCACGCTTGCGGCCGGTAGCGGAGCGGCAGGCCCAGATCGGCAAGGGCGAAGTGGAGCTCCCGGCGCGCGAAATGCTGGCCGAAATGGAGTTGCTGTCAGGCCGGACGGCGGATGCGTTGCGGGATTACCAGGCTTCCCTCGTCAGCGACCCGAATCGGTACAACGGCCTGCTCGGGGCTGCCGAGGCGGCCGAGAAGCTCGGCAAGACGGGCGTGGCCGCCGGCTATTACCGCACCCTGTTGCAGAACTGCGCGGGAGCGAACGGTGCTGCGGTATTGCCGGTGCTCGCCCACGCTCGGGCGGTCGTGGCAGCCCGAAGTTGATCTGTGTCGCTGAGATGACTGCAGTTCTCACGCAGTAGTTCTCAGCACACGGGCCAGGCATCAAGGCAGAATGAGCACCCGACACCTCCCCGGTAGGAGTGCCCGGTCGCCTGTCTGCGTTTGAAGGTCGTCTGAGCCTGAATCTGACGCGGCAGGGCGAGCTGCGCGGTGACTAACCGGTTGCGCGCACCGGTTCCGGCGGCGCGACTGCAGGTGCCGACACGTGAGTGTCGAGTAGAAACGCCTGCAAACGCGCCGGCATCGAGGAGATCGAGTGGGGGACGCGTTCGGCGGGCATCGGCCGGTCGAGCAGAAATCCCTGCAGCGACATCGAGCGATGACTTAGCAGCAGAGCAAGCTGCTGCTGGCGCTCGATGCCTTCGGCCGTCACCTCCAGGTGGAGGTTTTCGCACAAGCCGATGATGGCACGTGCGATCGCCAGCGAGCGCTGGCTGGTGTCGATACTTGCGATCAGGCTGCGATCCAGCTTGACGCGGGTGAGCGGCAGGTTTTCCAGCGACGCGAGCGAGGAGTAGCCGGTGCCGAAGTCATCGAGCGCAATGCTGACTCCGAGCTGCCGCAGCTCCCGCAGCGTCTCGATGGTGGCGGGACCGGTCTGCAACACCGTCTCGGTCAGCTCGATCTCGATGCAGCGCGCGGGCAGGCGATGCTCGGCGAGCAGCGCACGCATGCGGCCGACGAAATGGGTGTCGAGCAATTGGCGTGCGGACACATTGACGGCCACGCGTGCGGCCGGCCATGCGTCGTGGTGCCACAGAGCCCCGTACCGGATAGCCGAGCCCAGCACCCAATCGTTGATGTTGGTGATGAGCCCGGATTCTTCCGCGACCGGCAGGAATTCGCCCGGGGCGACGTACTGGCCGTCGGGCAGGCGCCAGCGCAACAGGGCCTCCACCACAGTTGTTCCAAGGGAGTCGAAGCTCACTTCCGGCTGGAAGTGGAGCTCGAATTCGCCGCGGTCCACGGCCCGCCGCAGGCCTTGCTCGATCTGGAATTTGTGCGAGGCGGTCTCGAGCATCTCGCGATTGAACATGCCAAGACGGCTGCGGCCGGAGGTCTTTGCACTGAACAACGCGGCATCCGCGGCACGCAGGAGAGCATCGGGTGTCTGCGCGTGATCCGGATATACGCTCGCTCCGACACTGATGCTGACGAGCAGCTCGCGGCCCTCGATCAGCATCGGCCGTTGAAACGCGCTGACGAGCTCGCTTCCGACGCGGGAGATATCTGCAAGGCCGCCGGGTGTTCCGTATACGACCGTGAACTCATCACCTCCGAGGCGCGAAGCGAAACCTCCGGGCCCGCCCGTGGCCTCCCGCAACCGGTGAGCGATTCCCTGCAGCACGAGATCGCCGAAGGCGTGGCCCATGCTGTCGTTGATGTTCTTGAAGTTGTCGAGGTCCAAGAAGAAAACCGCGACCTGCGCGTCGCGCGGCGCGCTCCGGATGGCCGTCTCCAAGTACGTCCACAGTTGCCGGCGGTTGGGCAGTCCCGTGAGCGGATCATGCTCTGCGAGGTGCTGGAGCTGGCGGGTGCGCTCATCCACCCGGACTTCGAGCTCGGTCTGGTATTCCTTGGTGACCGTGTGCGCGGCTCTGAGCTTCTCCGCCATTGCGTCGTAGCGCTGCACGACGCTGCGCACCAGAGCGACGAAGAGGGTGAGTCCACACAGCCAGGCGAGAGCCGCAAAGGGACCGCGTCCAGAGACGGCTTTTGCGCTCGCAGCCAGTAGGGCTACCGCGCTGCAGGCGAGCCCGAGGCGCGCGGTAACGCTCAGCCGAGCCGAGACCGCCTTGCGGAGCTCGACCCATCGACGCAGCACGGAGAATCGGGACGAATGTCCCGGCGTCGAGTGTTCCGAGTGTGCGCCAGCGCCGCGCAATCCCAGCCCCCTTGCTCAAGGTCCAAAAGCCCTTTGTAACTGATCCTCGGGGAACGACATTGTGACGAAAGCGGCATCTATGATGCGGCGCGGGGAGCAGCGCGCATCTCTTTGACCCACTGCGCGTTTTCGAGACTCCTGTCCGTTCGGGCCTCAAGTCGAGCCGGTGGCTCCCGGGGGGCGACGAACGGCTGCCCTGGGTCGGGGACAGGCCGCTCGCCGGGGGTCTGGACGGTCCAAAAACCCTCCAGGGCCTGGGGTGCTGATGCGGCACCGCGGAGAGCCCGGTCTGGGGCGGGTCCTGCCGCCAGTGAGCGGCCCTGCCGGGCGGCCAGGGGTGCCCACGAGGCGGATGCTGTCGAGCGGCGGATCGGACGGGGCAGCCGGCAACTGGGCG
>DATNEN010000329.1:0-17090 GCA_035552975.1 Steroidobacteraceae bacterium | reverse complement strand
GTGTTTCATCCCCGGAGAGCATGTGAGCACGCGACTCAGCTCCAGAGATTACAAATCCGCGAGGGGCCGCCCCATGGGGGTGAGTCGCCTACGCGATGTCGGTGTCGGCACGCTCGTGGGCGTGGTGGTCGCCGCGTGCGTATTCGTCTACGTCACCGACAAGCGCGCGGCTGCGCGCGATACCGCCCCCGAGACGCCCCGCCCCGAGCCTCACCGGGTCGCACCCGTGGATCCAGACGCGACCCCCAGCGCCTCGACGGAGAAATACACGTTCTACGACCGGCTGCCGAACTTCGAAGTCGTCGTGCCGGAGAAAGATAAAGAGGTCGTGAAGCGCGACCTGCCGGTCACCGCGCCCATCGAGCGCCCGGGTGTCTACGTGCTTCAGGCCGGGTCGTATCGCAATGAGTCGGACGCGGATCGGGTCCGCGCGCAGCTCGCCTTGCAAGGGATTCAGGCAACCGTGCAGCGCGTCGCCGTTGACGCGGACGTGTGGCATCGCGTGCGCATCGGCCCCATCACCAAGCTCGATCAGCTCAACAAGCTGCGCAAGCAGCTCGAAGCCGCCGACGTCGACGCCCTGGTCATCCGCGTCGGCGACTAAATCGGCAGGAAGCCGATTTGAACGCCGCCGTCCGCGACGGTGGCCCCTGCGGTGGCCCGCGTCTACTCCAGACCCCGCAGCGCGCGCTCCCGCGCCATCGAGCCGGCCTTGCGCGGCATCAGCATGCGCTCGATCTCACGAGCCGCGACGGGCACCGAATGCAGATACCCCTGCGAGTGACTGCACCGCAGCCGCCGCAGCAGCTCGAACTGCTGCATCGTCTCCACACCCTCGGCAACGGCGGTGAGCTGGAAGGCGGATGCGAGGCCCACGATGCTGGAGACGAGCGTCACGCTCGCCGGATCATCCGGCAGGCCGCTGATAAAAGACCGGTCGATCTTCAGCAGATCGACCGGCAACTTTGACAGCAGGCCTAGCGAGGAATACCCGGTCCCGAAGTCGTCGATGGCGACACGCATGCCCGCAGCGCGCAGCTCACGCAGCTTGCGACTTGCGCCATCCACATCGTGCAATAGACCCGTTTCTGTCAGCTCCACATCCAACCCGAAGCCGTCGGCCGCACAGCGCGCCGCAGCGGCTAGAAACTGATCCACGAAGCTCCTGCGACGTATCTGCTGAGCCGACACGTTGACGGCCACGCGCACCGGGGACAGTCGTAGCCGCCGCCACAGCAGGCAATCCTCCACGGCCTTCTGCAGCACCCAGTCCCCGACGGCCACGATCATGCCCGATGCCTCGAGCACCGCCAGGAAGCGCGCCGGCGCGACGAGTCCGTACTGCGGGTCGTTCCAGCGCAGCAAGGCCTCGACGCACTCGATGCGCCCGGTCGCGATGTTGACCTGGGGCTGATAGTGGACGACGAACTGCTTCTCATCCAGCGCGATACGCAGCTTGTGCTCCAGGGCGAGGCGCTCGGCAATGTCGCTGTGCATCTGGATCTGATAGTGCAGGTACTGCTCGCCGGATTCCTTGGCGCGTTTGAGCGCCGCCTCCGCGCGCTGCACCAGCGTGCCGCCGTCCTCTCCGTCGACGGGGAAGCGCGCCAGCCCGGTTCTGAAGGAGGCGCGGATCGCGCGGCCTTCGATGTCGAACACGTCGCGGAATACCGTGTTGTCCAGCAGCGAAGTGACACTCTCCGCGGAAGCCTCCACCTGCGGCAGCACCAGCACGAACGTTCCGCCCCCGACGTAACCGATGCGCTCGTCATCGTCCAGATGGTGTTTGAGGCGGTCTGCGACACGTTGCAGGAGCAGGTCACCGACATGACGCCCGAAGCTGTCATTGACGTTGCTGAGATGCACGACGTCGAAGGCCACTACGGTGGGCGCTATCTCCGGTCCCTCGCGCTTCTTCAGGAAAGCGTCCAGGCGTTCGCAGAACAGGGCGCGCTTGGCCAATCCGGTCAACTGATCGAAGTAAGCGAGGAACTGCGCGTCGTGCTCCTTCTGGCGATATTGCAGCCCGAAGGACAGCGTGGCGATCATGTCCTGCAGAAGCAGAAGCTCTTCATCGCCCAGCACGTCGCTCTCGCGCGCGGCGAACGACAGGACGCCGATCCGCGCGCCATCGACGCTCAGCGGCAACGCTACGACCGATTTGAAGCCCGCGTCGATCAGCTCTTCGCGCCATGCTACGCGAGGCTCGGATTGCGCAAGATCGGCGCAGAAAGTGATCTCGCCCGTGCGCAGCGAGCGGCCGATCAGGCTGGTATCTGCCTCAGTGCCGTCGCTGATCCGGAATTCACGCCCCGAAGGCAACGTCGCCGGAAGGTCGCCGGCGCTGTACCAGGGGACCGCGCTATGCCCGTCCGTGGCGACGAGCGCGACCATTGCGCGCTGGTATCCGCCGACCTGCAGCGCAAGCCTGCACGCCTCGCGCAACAGCTCTTCCCGATCCCTGATGCGCACGACCGCGGCGTTCACTGCGCTCTGCAACTGGAGCATGCGAGTCAGCCGCACGATGCGCGCCTGCTGCTGCTTGCGCTCAGTGGCGTCGCGATGTGTGCCGCGAAAGCCACTGACCTGACCCTCGGGGGTCGTCAGGACCACCAGGTTTCCTTCGAGCCAGCGGAATGTTCCATCCGCGTGTCGCCAGCGCGTCACGATGCCGACCGCGGTACGCTGCTCGGCGTCCAGCTCTCGCAACGCCGTTGCGAAACTGCTCCGGTCTTCCTCGTGTACGTAGCTCGTGTAGTGCGAGCCGATGACTTCTTTCACCGTCAAGCCGAGGATGTCGCGGCTGGACTCGCTGCTGAACAAGAAGCGTCCCCTGGCATCCAGCTCCCAGATCCAGTCCTGTACCGTGTCCACGATGTCGCGCAGACGCTGCTCGCTGTGCCGGATCCGGCGCTCGGCATTGCGCACACGCGCTCGCTCCACACCGAAGATCAGCGCACGCTTGATGGCAGGGACGAGCCGGCCGGGGTTGTTCTTGAGGACGTAATCCACGGCCCCATGGTGCAGGGCCTCGATGGCTCGCTCCTCTCCGAGCGTGCCGGAGACGAATACGAAGGGGACGTCAGGAGCCTCGCGCGCGGCGATCTCGAGCGCCGCCAGGCCATCGAAACCCGGAATCGAGAAGTCGGAGATGATGATGTGGGGCGCGAAATCGCTCAGGGCAGCTCTGAAGCTCCCCTCTGAGTCGACCCGGACCGGCACACACTCGATGCCTCCGGCGCCCAACTCCCGGATGGCGAGGTCGGCATCGGCCGCGTCATCCTCGACGATCAGTACGCGTAGGCCCTTCAACATTGTTCTTCATTCATCACGCAGCACAGGGTGAATCTCCGCACGGGGGCCCCGGGCGCGTCTGCCGTTCCGCAACACCAGACGCGCCCACAGGCATGCCGGAGACTTCCGGGTGCTCCATGACGGACACTGCATCGAAGGGCTGGAATATCTCACCTGTGGCACCCGACTAAAGTCGTCGGTGACCGTAGAACGGATGCCAGACGGCGGCGCGACCGTCAGCGTGAGCGTGGCGCGCTCTCACTGTCGTGTCGCTAGTGTTTAGTCGTCGCTGATGCTGCGGAAGTCGACGCCGAGAGAGCGAAGCTTACGGTAGAGGTGGGTCCGCTCCATTCCCACTCGTTTCGCCAGCTGCCCTACCTTGCCATTGCACAGCAGAAGCTGCTGCTGCAGATAGGCTCTCTCGAACTGCTCGCGCGCCTCGCGCAGCGGCAGCGCAAGCAGATCTTGTTTGACGAGCGGCTCGCCCGGGGGAGCCTGCACTGCCAGCTCACGCTCGATCTCTTCGAGGCGGATCTCCTCGGAGCCGCCCTGAATGAGCAGTCGATGGACGAGGTTCTTCAGCTCGCGAACGTTGTCCGGCCACGGGTAATTGCGCAGCCGGTTCTGTGCCGCGACGCTGAACCGGCGGAACGGCAGACCCTCGCCGTCGACGACCCGATCCACGTAGTGTCGCAACAGCTCCGGCACATCCTCGGCGTAATCCCGTAGAGGCGGGACACGCACGATCAACATGTTCAAGTGGGCCAGCAGATCGCGGCGTAACCCTTCAGCTCCGGCGCGGTTCTCGATTCCCGGCTGCGCGGATGACAGCACGCGCGCGCCGAAGTTGACCGGCTCGGAGCCCCCGATGCGGGTGAAGCGCCCCGATTCGAGCACGCCCACGAGCAGTCGTTGCGCAGTCGAAGGAAGGTCCTCGATCTCGTGAATGAACAAGGTCCCGTCGGCGGCTTCTTCGAGCAGCCCGTGGCGGCGCCCGCCGTTGGAGTCGTCGCGGCCGAACAGCCGGCTCTCGGCATCCGATTCGCGCAGGCTGCTGGCGATGAGAGTCAGAAACGGCCGCCCGGCCCGGGGACCGCGCTCGTGCAGGTAACGCGCGAACGCCTCGCGGCCGGACCCGGGCTCGCCGGTCAGCAGCACGGAGGAGGTGTTGCCGGCGATCTGCTGCAGCTCGGCGCGCAGCTGTTGCATGATCTTGCTTTTGCCCACCGGCACCATGAGAGGCGGCACGAGGAGCTTGCCGGACTGGCGCCGGCGTTTGCCCGCATCCAGCGCGCGCTCGACGGTGCGCAGCAGCTTGGCGAGCGACAGCGGCTTCTCGACGAAATCGAACGCCCCGAGCCGCGTCGCCTCGACAGCGGTCTCGACGGTTCCGTGTCCGGACATCATGACGACCGGACAGCCGTCGGTGGCGGTCGCCGACCATTCGCGCAGCAGGCTGATACCGTCGACATCGGGCATCCAGATATCCAGCAGCACCAGGTCCGGAGTCTGCCGAGCGCGCGAGGCCCGGGCCTGCGCGGCGTTGGCGGCGACATCCACCTCGTACCCTTCCTCCGACAGGATCTCCTTCAGCAACCCGCGAATGTCCGCCTCATCGTCGACTACCAGGATGTGTGGCCCACTCATGCCCTTTCCCTCCGCGTTGCTGGCTGCCCCAGGGGGGGCCGCTCGCTGCGCTCGCGCGCTGCCCCGGTCGCCGATCGGGTGCTGTCCCTGACGGGCAGCACCACGCGCACGCGTGCGCCGCCCTCGGGACGATTGTCGGCATCGATACGGCCGCCGTGCTCTTCAACGATCTTCTTGACGATGGCGAGTCCAAGGCCGGTACCCTTGGGCTTGCTCGTGACATACGGGTCGAACACGCGCCCCAGCAGCTCGCGCTGGAAGCCGGGCCCATTGTCACACACCGTCACGACGGCGTAGGCCGCATCTGCACCATATTCGAGCCGCGTGCCGACCTCCACCCGGGGAGTGGCGACGGCCTCCAGCGCCTCGAGCGCGTTCGTGAACAGGTTATTGAGAATCTGGCGGACGCGGCCGCGGTCGGCTTCGATGCCCTCGAGCGCCTCATCGAGCTCCAGCCGGATCGTGGCCCGGGCGTCCTGCGAGCGATACAGGTCCGCCACTTCGGTCACCAGTTGATTCAGGCTGAAGCGCGTGATCTTCATCTCCGGCGCGCGGGCGTATTCGCTGAACGCGTTGACCATCTGCTGCATCGTCTCGACCTGCTGCACGATGGTATGGGTGGCCCGCTCGAGGATCTCCGCGTCGCGCGGATTCATGCTCCCCAGGAAGCGCCGGCGCATCCTCTCCGCGGAGAGTTGAATCGGCGTCAGGGGGTTCTTGATCTCGTGGGCCAGGCGGCGCGCGACCTCGCCCCACGCGGCATCGCGCTGCGCCTGCAGCAGGGCCGTGATGTCGTCGAAGACGATGATGTAGCCCATGCCGCTGTCCTCCCACGGCAAGGGTGTGCATGCGCACATGAGCGTGCGGCGCCCCGCTTCAGCGTCCAGGTCCAGTTGCTCGCGCCACTCCTCCCGACCGGCGGCAAAGCGCACGGCAATCGCGGCAAGGAACTGCCCCAGCCGGTCGTTGTTCGCGGCGAGCTCCGGCAGGGAACGCCCGGCGGCAGCGGACAGATCCGTGCCGAGGATCCCGCCGGCTGCCTGGTTCGCCATTCTGACGGTGAGGGACGCATCGATCGCAACCACTCCCGTGGACAGCCTCGCGAGAATGATGGCCAGGCGCTGGCGCTCGCGCTCGACTGTCTCGCGGCTTTGCGTCGCTTCCTCGTGCGCTCGCCTCAGCCGTTTGGTCATGTCGTTGAAGGAGTGCACCAGAAAGCCCATCTCATCGCGCGAGGGCAGCGGCAGGCGCGTTCCGAAGTCGCCCTTGCCGACGGCACGCGTTCCGGCGATCAGGTCCTGGACCGGACGCACGAGACGCTGTGCCGAGAAGATCGCGCCGTAGATGGCCGCTAGCATCGCCAGCAGCAGTACCAGCGTGAGCGTGAGCCGGAAGCTGATTTTCAGGGGCTCCCGCATTGCCGCGAGGTCACCATAGTTCGAGTACGAGCGCTGCACTGCCTCGGACAGTTGCGCGAGCTGCGCCGGTACGGGGTAGATGGCGACGACGTAGCGCGTCTCGGAGCTCGCCTGCGAGTCCGAAAGCGGCGCTGCCGTGCGGATGAGGTAATTGCCGTCCGCCTGCGGCTCGAGGCTCACGTACGGTCGCAGCTGGGATATCTGTCGCAGCAGATCCGAAGGCGGGCGCGAAGGCAGCGTCTCCAGGGGATTCTCGAGGCTCGCCGCGAGGATGTCCTCATGATCGCCGAACAGCGCGATCTCGCGCGCGCCGAGCGCGCTGCGCTGCTGATCCAGCAGTTGCTGAATCTCACCGGTCGCCGTGTTGGTGAGTGTGCGTGCGAGCTGTTGCGTGCTGTTGGAGTACTCGCGCATCCGCAGATCCAGGGCGTCGCGCGAGAGGCTCAGCGCGTTGCTCAGGCCCTGCTTGATCTCGACCCGGAACCAGCTGTCGATGCCCCTGTTGAGGAATTCCAGCGAGAACAGATAGACAATCAGCAGCGGCGCGACGACCAGCACGCCGAACGTGGTCACAGTCCGGGCAGTCAACCGCGAGCCGGGAATGTGCTCGCGATATTCGCGCACCAGCTGCCAGATCTTGCGCGCAAGCAGGATCGACAGCGCAACGACGCTGACGACGTTGATCAGCAGAATCCACGGCTGCAGGCGGATGAACTCGGAAGAGTTCTGCACGCTCTTGCCCAGCAGCAGCAGCGAACCGCCCGCGATGGCGCCCCAGAGCACCAACAGCGCATAGCTGCCCCGGCGGCTCCACGGGCTGCCTACACCGATAGTGACCATGAGTACCACTCGCTCTCGCGATGCCAATCATTGGTCCAGAAGAGCAGCACGCGCAATGAAGACGGCAGATTTCCGCGTCGTACACCCGCGCGCACGCTCACAAGATAACTACCCCCGTCGAGCTGGGGCTCGACGATTATCGGCCAGCCATCCACTTTGCCGAGATAGGCCAAAGCCTCCTCCAGCGTAGGGAAACTCTCAGTGTCGCCGCTGCGCACGTCGCGCACCATGTACCGATCGCTTACCGCGTGATAGGCAAGCTCGCGCCGCAGAGTGAGATTGACAATCGAGGCGTTGAACCAGAAACGGCGTTCCCGTTCGATACGCGCATCCAGATCAAACGTCAGGGTGACCCCATCGCGCAAGGCTTCCCGAATACCGGGGCTGATGGGGTATTCGACCCGGGCGTGCAGCAGGAACACGCCCTTGTCGACGTCGACATAGGCGGAACGCACCTCGAGCACGCCATCCAGCGCATCGGCCAGGACCAGTCCGCCCCAGGCTCCCAGCAACAGGAGGACGAGGCTCGAAACCCGGACTGCGGTGGCACGTAGCATGGATACAACGAAGGCGCGATCGATTGCGTGAGTCGTGGGCGTGCCGAAAGACCCGTCTCAGGCTCCGGCCGTTGTCTTTTCGAGACAAGCATAATAGAACCCGTCGGTCCCTGCCTCTGCCCCCGGCAGCAGCTGAATCCCGTGCGCCAGACTCACGGCCCCGGGCGCTAGCTCAGCCCTCGCCGTTGCTACCCCCGTGATCGGCACCAGCCGAGCGCAAGGCTCGCAATCTAAGAGGTGTGCGACGACCGCTTCGTTCTCTTCCGTCATCACCGAGCAGGTCGAATAGAGCACCCGACCCCCTGGGGACAGCATGCCGAAGGCGGCCCGCAGGATCTGCAGCTGGGTGGCAGCGAACGTGGCGATGTCTCCCGGCTGGCGCAGCAGCTTGATGTCCGGATGGCGCCGGATCACCCCCGTCGAGGAGCAGGGGGCATCCACGAGGATCCGCTCGAACGGCGTTCCGTCCCAGAATGTCGCCGGATCTCGCAGGTCGCCGATCATGACCTGCGCGGTTCGCCCCAGTCGCGTGAGGTTCTGATCGATGCGCTGGACACGCTCCGCGTCGATGTCCACCGCAACGAGCCTCAAGTCCGGGGTGTGCTCCAGCAGATGCACCGTCTTTCCGCCCGGGGCCGCGCAGGCATCGAGCACCCTCATCCCGGGCTGGGGAGCGAGCAGCCACGGAACCAGCTGCGCCCCGGCATCCTGAATGGAGACGACACCGATGGGCTCGGCCGATCCGCCCCCTGCGCTGTCGGACAACGACCCGTCGCCAGCGCGATCGGCGCGCCCCTCGCCGGTGCCTCCGGCCGATCCGAAACCGGGAAGATCCCCGACCCCCACAGGTCTGTCGAGCTGTACTGCGGAGTCGATCCAGGGGACGGCGCGAGCGCCGATTCCTGCGGCCTGCAGCTCCGCAAGGTAGGCCTCACGGGTGCGACGCGTCAGATCGATGCGCAACACCATCGGCGGATGCTCGTTGTTGGCTGTCAGGATCTGCGTGTACTGCCGCGGCCACGTCTGCTGTAGTTTGTTCACCAGCCAGGCCGGGTGTGCGGTGCGCCTCGCAAGGCTCTGGTCTGCCTGGGCGAGCAGCGACTCATGCTCCGCCAGATACCGGCGCAGCACCGCATTGACGATCCCCGTCGCGCCGGGGCAGTTGAGGATCCTCGCGGCATCCACGGCCGCCAGGACCGTGGCATGCACGGGGTTGCGCGAATACTCGATCTGGTGAGCGCTGACCACGAGCAACGCTCGGATTTCGTCCGGAACTCCCCGCGGGCGCGTCAGAAGCGCTTCGACCGTGGGCGCCAGCCGCGGATACCAGCGAATGGACCCGAGCGCGACGGCGCGAACCGCTGCGGCGTTTGACCCTTGCGCGAACGGCACGAAGTTGAGCGAGCGCCGCCCAAGCGCCACTTCGCTCACGACCACAGCTGCGTCAGCGAGCGCTTTCGCTCCCGGCGCCCAACGAGAGGAGTGTGACCGCTCGGGCCGCGCTGGCCTTTTCCGCATGGTCTCTCTCACGACGCTCGACCGAGGCGCCGACCCGCAAGGTCAGATGTGTTGGCCCAATCACGCGCCGATATCGAGCGCCGTCCGGGTTTTTGCACCTCGATCAGCGTCAACGCTCCGGTGCCGCAAGCCACCAGGACACTGCCATTGCGGCTCACGGTGATCGTCCCGGGAGCGGCGCCCGCGAGCGCGGGAAGCTCAGGCTCCGGGGTCGCCACGGCCTTGTGGATACGCAGCTGCTCGCCATCCAACAGCGTCTCGGCGATCGGCCAGGGATCGAACGCTCTGACCTGGCGGGCGATTTCCTGCGCGCCGCGCCTCCAGTCGATCGCCGCTTCCGCCTTGTCGATCTTGGCCGCATACGTCACGCCCTCCAGCGGCTGGGGTCGCGATGCGAGCGAGCCGTTCTCCACGCCCTCGAGCGCTCTCAACAATGTGCGCGCACCCAGCTGCGACAGCGAATCGTGCAGCGACCCGGCCGTGTCTGCGGAAGTGATCGGCACAGTCTCCTGCAGGAGCATCGGCCCCGTATCCAACCCTGCGCTCATGCGCATGATGGTGATACCCGTTTCCCGATCCCCCGCCAGCACCGCCCGTTGGATCGGGGCCGCACCGCGCCAGCGCGGCAAGAGCGATGCGTGGATGTTGAAGCAGCCCCCCGGCGGCAGATCCAGAACGGCCTGTGGAAGAATCAGCCCGTACGCCACGACAACGAGCGCATCGGGCCGCCAGGCGCGCAGATCCGCACGCGAGCTTGCGTCCCTGAGGCTCGGCGGCTGCGAGACCGGAATGCCGTGATCCAGGGCAACCTGCTTGACGGGGCTGGAGGCAAGCGGACGCCCGCGGCCCTTGGGGCGATCGGGTTGAGTCAGTACGCCCACGACGGAATGCCGCGAGCCGAGCAGGGCAGTGAGGGCCGGAACTGCGAACTCCGGAGTGCCAGCGTAGGCGATGCGCACGAGGGTCGCTTTGGCGGGCGCTGCCTCAGAAGGCCTTGCGCGCACCCACAGAGGACCCGTCACGCGTCGCGCGGGTTTTACGTTCCTTCTGGAGTTTCTTGCGAATGCGCTCGCGCTTCAGATCGGACAGGTAGTCGACGAACAGCTTGCCGTCGATGTGATCCATCTCGTGCTGCACGCACACCGCCAGCGTTCCCTCGTAATCGCGCTCGAAGACCTCGCCGTTGCGATCCTGAGCACGCACGCGGACCTTGGCGGCGCGCTGCACCTGGTCGTAAATGCCCGGAACCGACAGGCAGCCCTCCTCGGTCACCTCGACGCCCTCGCGTGCCAGGATCTCCGGATTGATGAGCACCAGCGGCTGGTTGCGCTCCTCGGACACGTCGATGACCAGCAGTCTCAGCTGCACGTCGATCTGAGGAGCCGCGAGGCCGATCCCCGGCGCTGCATACATGGTCTCGAACATGTCATCGATGAGGCCGCCGAGCTCGGCGTCGAAGCGCCTCACCGGCGACGCCCTCGCACGCAGGCGCGGGTCGGGGAATTCCAGGATCGTTCTCAGGCTCATGGCGGCTTCAGAATTCTCGGGAAGGGCGCTCGATGGCAGGTCCGGGTGGTCGCAGCGAAAATAGCGATTCCAAATTCCCGGGGGTACCCCTGTGGGCCCCGTGACCTAGCGCACAAAGTTGACATTAAATCGCATGGCAGCGGGTTCAGTCCCATTATAAACCACTAAGATACCGCCGCAGGTCGCTTGCCCCGCCTCGCACGATTGAGGAGTGGAGGATGGTTTCAAATCAGTCCCTTGGCCCCCGCACGGTCGTGGGCCTTCTGGCAGTGCTCGCGTCGGTCGCCGGTTGCTCCTCCTGGGGCCATCGCCATGCCGATGAGGCCCCTTCTTCATTACCGCCCGCGGCTCAGACCGCGAGCCAGGCGGGTCCCAATCAGGACCAGACTGCCACCGAGGCGGCCATTGCCGGCTTGCCCGCCCAGGCTGAGCAGGCCGCGCCGGCGCCCGCACCCTCCAGCGACATCATCAACCCGAATGCGCCCAAGTCCTATACGGTCAAGCGCGGCGATACGCTGTGGGGCATCGCTTCGATGTTCCTCAAGGACCCCTGGTTGTGGCCTGAGGTCTGGTATATCAACCCCAAGGTCGCCAACCCGCATCTCATCTATCCGGGCGACGTGCTGGCCCTGGCCTATGCGAGCAACGGCAGCCCGCAGATCCGCCTGCAAGAGGGGGGCCCTGCCCGGCTCGACCCGCGGCTGCGCAGCACGCCGCTGGATGGCGCGATTCCGACGATCCCCTACTCCTCGATCGCGGCGTTCCTGTCACGTCCGACGGTCTTGACCCAGGATCAGCTGAAGTCCGCGCCTTACGTCCTCGCGTTTCGTGAGGAGCACGTCATCGGCGGCTCCGGCCACGAGATCTACGTGCGCGATCTGAACGCCGGAACCAACGAGCGTTTCACGGTCGTGCACGTCGGCGACGAGCTGCGCGATCCGGATGACGGCAAGGTAGTCGGCTACGAGGGCATCTACACTGCGACGGCGCTCGTGTCCAAGCCGGGCAATCCGGCCAAGGCCGTGCTGACCGACACCGCGCGCGAGACCCTCACGGGCGACAAGCTCATCGCAACCGACACGAACGTACCGGTCAACTTCCAGCTGCGCGCGCCGCAAGGCGACGTTCATGGAAGCATCATCGACGTCATCGACAGCACACAGGCGATCGGCCAGTACGACGTCGTCGTCATCAACAGGGGCAAGCGTCACGGCGTCGATGCCGGAACGATCCTCGCCGTGGACCAGGCCGGCGCGATCGTGACCGACCGCGACTCGGGCAAGGGCTGGGCACACGTGTTCGGGACGTCGTTCGATCCGAAGGTGAAGCTGCCGGATGAACGCGGCGGAACCCTCCTGGTCTTCAAGTCGTTCGACCGCGTCAGCTACGCGCTGGTGGTCGGTGCCGTCACCGAGCTGCACGTCGGCGACACCATCCGCAATCCCTGAGGGCCTGAAGGCCGCAAGACTCACATCGCCGGGCGCCCTTTCGGGCGCCCGCTCTTGCGGCACCCGCCCCATCTCGGCGGGCCTTTCGGGCACCCATATCACGGCCATGACCGCAGAAACAGCGGCAAAATAACTCGCGCACGGCCCATTGAGCCCGGGGACGCCGCTCGGCCACCGGCTCACTCTCATCCGATGGACACGACTGCCATCCGTGCCGTTCTCGCGCGGACTCCGGGCCTCAACATCGGGCGCCTGCGTAGTCTGATCCAAGTCGCAGGGCTGGAGCATGCTCTCGAGCCGTACGCGATCGCGGAGGCGGATCTGCCAACGGCGGCCCGCGAGTACCTGAGCTCTCCCGACACGATCGCTCTGCAGGCCGACCTGCACTGGATCGAGCGCAGTGGCGCGTGTCTGATCCTCGCCGACGAGCCGCCCTACCCGCCGCTGCTTGCCCGCATTGCGAGCCCGCCACCGGTGTTGTTCGTACTGGGCGATGCGAGCGTCCTGCTGGAGAGTCGGCAGATCGCCATCGTTGGCGCGCGTAATCCAACACCGGGCGGCCGCGCCACGGCACTCGACTTCGCTGCGCAACTGTCACGCGCCGGAGCCGTGATCACGAGCGGCATGGCTGTTGGAATCGACGCTGCGAGTCACGAGGGCGCACTCGCAGCGGGTGGCCGCACGGTAGCGGTCTGCGCGACGGGTCTCGACCAGATCTATCCACGGCAACACGCACGTCTGGCGGATAGAATCCGTGAGCGCGGAGCACTGGTTTCCGAGTTTCCGCCGCGCACCCCGCCGCGCCGCCAGCACTTCCCGCGCCGCAATCGCCTGATCAGCGGCCTGTCTGCGGGTACCCTGGTGGTCGAGGCCGCGCTCGCCAGCGGCTCGCTCCAAACCGCCGGATTCGCAGCCCGGCAGGGTCGGAAGGTGCTCGCCATCCCCGGCTCGATCCGCAATCCGCTCGCGAGCGGCTGTCACGAGCTGATACGCAGCGGTGCACAACTGGTCCAGACACCGGCCCAGGTGTTGTCAGCGTTGAAATTTTCCCTTACCGGTGAGGGACTTGCATCTGACATAAGGCCTGTTGGACGAGGCGGCCCATTGGACAACCCGTATGAAATGCTGTTAGATGCCCTCGCTCTCGAATCCGCAACCGTCGATATGCTGGCCGAACGCACCGGAATGACCTGTGCGTCGGTGGCGTCGATGTTGCTGATTCTCGAGCTCGAGGGGCGCGTCGCGCCTCACCCGGGCGGCAGATACGGGCCCCTACATTAAATGATGATGACCGGCAGCGTTCTCGACATCCTGATCTACGTTTTCGATCGCTACATGCTCGATGAGGTACCGGAAGTGCCCGAACGAGAGCATCTGGCGCGCGACCTCGAACGTGCCGGCTTTGCGCAGGCGAACGTAGAGCGCGCGCTCGACTGGCTGGCGGAGCTCGCCAGCGAGCGGGATCGCTCGACGGAGGCTCTGGAGCAGGGTCCTGCCGGTACCGCGGTCCGCATTTTCAGCGACGGCGAGCTGGCCCGGTTGTCGACCGAATGCCGTGGGTTCCTGTTCACGTTGCAGCGCCTGGGGATTCTATCGGCATGGCAGCGCGAGATCGTCATCGACCGCATGCTCGCCCTGGACGCGGACGAGCTCGACACCGAGCAATTGAAGTGGGTCGTGCTCATGGTGTTGTCGAGCCAGCCGGGACAGGAGGCCGCGTTCCAGCGCCTGGAAGACCTCGTATCCACCCGCACGGGCGCACCACACTGAAAGCCCTCGCGTTGCGGCGAACGCTCAATGGCAGATAACCTGATCATCGTCGAGTCGCCTGCCAAGGCGAAGACGATCAAAAAATACCTGGGCAAGGACTTCGACGTACTCGCCTCCTACGGCCACGTGCGCGACCTCGTGCCCAAGGAAGGAGCGGTGGACCCCGATAACGGCTTCTCCATGCAGTACCAGGTGCTGGAGAAGAACGAACGACACGTGGACGCCATCTCGCGCACGCTGCGCAAGTCCAAGGCCCTCTTCCTGGCGACCGACCCGGATCGCGAGGGCGAGGCCATCGCCTGGCATCTGAAGGAAATCCTCAAGTCGCGCGGCGACCTGGACGGCAAGAACGTCCACCGCGTCGTGTTCTACGAGATCACGCGCAACGCCATTCGCGCCGCCGTCGCCGAGCCGCGCGATCTGTCGCTGGACCTGGTGAACGCCCAGCAGGCGCGGCGCGCGCTCGATTATCTGGTCGGCTTCAATCTGTCGCCGCTGTTGTGGAAGAAGGTGCGGCGCGGTCTGTCCGCCGGCCGGGTGCAGAGCCCGGCGCTGCGCATGATCTGCGAGCGCGAGGAAGAGATCGCCGCCTTCGTCGCGCAGGAGTACTGGACGATCGATGGCGAAGGCGCGCACCAGTCGCCGCCGTTTCCCCTGAAGCTCACAGAATACCGCGGCAAGAAGGTCGAGCAGTTTACCTTCGTCAACGAGGCTCAGGCACGCGAAGTCGAACAGACCATCGAGGCAGCCGCGCGCGAGGCGGCACGCGCTGCAGGTGCGGCGCCGCCCGAGGGCAGTCTCGGGACCTTGCGGATCATTGCGATCGATCGCAAGCAGCGGCGGCGCAACCCCGCACCGCCCTTCACGACCTCGACGTTGCAGCAGGAGGCGGCGCGCAAGTTGGGTTTCAACGCACGCCGCACCATGCGCCTGGCGCAGCAGCTGTACGAGGGACTGGATATCGGCGAAGGCAGCGTCGGCCTCATTACCTACATGCGCACCGACTCGGTGTCGCTGGCTGACGAGGCGGTGAAGGAGATCCGCGAGGTGGCAGGACGCCTCTATGGCAAGGACGAGGTCGCCGAAGAGCCCCGCATCTACAAGACGAAGTCCAAGAACGCACAGGAAGCTCACGAAGCGATTCGGCCTACGTCCGCATCCATCACTCCTGCGGATGTCGAGGGCAAGATCGACGGCGATCTGTACCGGCTGTACTCGCTCATCTGGAAGCGCGCCGTCGCCTCGCAGATGAGCCATGCCGTATTCGACACGGTCGCCGTCGACATGCTCGCCGGACAGGACGGCCCGGAGCGCAACCTGCTGCGCGCCAACGGCTCGACCCTGGTGAAGCCGGGCTACATCTCGGTCTATCAGGAAGGCACCGACGACGCCAAGGCGGATGACACCGATCACGTGTTGCCTCCCATGAACGAAGGCGATCTGGTCACGCTCCTGAGGCTGCGCGGCGAGCAGCACTTCACCGAGCCTCCGCCGCGTTACTCGGAGGCCTCGCTTGTGAAGGCGCTCGAGGAGCACGGCATCGGCCGTCCCTCCACTTACGCGACCATCATCTCCACGCTCCAGGATCGTGAATACGCGGAGATGGACAATCGCCGCTTCGTGCCTACCGACATCGGCAAGATCGTCAACCGCTTTTTGACCAGCCATTTCCATCGCTACGTCGAGTACGGCTTCACGGCGGCGCTCGAAGATGAGCTGGACGCGGTCTCACGCGGCGAAGAGGAGTGGACGACGCCGCTGGGCAAGTTCTGGAAGCCCTTCGTCGCGCAGGTCGAGAAGGTCGACAAGAACGTGACCCGCGAGCAAGTCGCACAGGCGCGCGAGCTGGGCAAGGATCCGGCGACCGGCAAGCCGATCACCGTGCGCATGGGCCGCTACGGGCCGTTCGTGCAGATCGGCACCAAGGATGACGAGGAGAAGCCGCGCTTCGCCGGGCTGCGTCCGGGTCAGAAGATGGACTCGCTGACCCTCGACCAGGCGATGTATCTCTTCAATCTCCCGCGCACGCTCGGTTCGACCGCCGACGGCGACAGCATCGTCGCGAACATCGGCCGTTTCGGGCCGTACCTCAAGTACGGCAGCAAGTACGTCTCCCTGAAGGAAGACGATCCCTATACGGTGACCCACGAGCGCGCGCTCGAGGTGATCCGCGCCAAGATCGAAGCCGATGCCAATCGGATCATCAACGATTTCGGCACGGACGGGATTCAGGTGCTCAACGGGCGCTACGGCCCGTATGTCACCGATGGCAAGAAGAACGCCAAGATCCCCAAGGGCCGCGAGCCGAAGTCCCTGACGCTGGAGGAGTGCCGCGAGCTGATCGCCCAGGCCCCCGAGCGCGGCCGCTTCGGCCGCGGCAGACGTGGGGCCCCGCTCAAGGCCGCGGCTGGCAAAGCCGCGCAGGCGGCGAAAGGGCGTAATGGTGACGGTGCGGCACCCGAGGCGCCCGAGGCCAAAGCAGCGCGCGGCAAAAAGGCTGGCCCATCCGGGGCTCGCGCCTCGCGCACTGGTGCGGCAAGTGCTGGCGCGTCACGGACTGGCGAAGCAGGTGCCGGCGCGTCACGGGCCGGAGCCAAGCCTCCGGCAGGCATGGAGCGCGCAAGGCCACCGCGTGCAACCAGCAAGCTCGGAGCACGCGGCAACCCGCGCGCGGCTGCGGCAACTCACGCTCCTGCAGGAAAGGCGCCGGCGCGGCCGGCGGGCAAAGCCCAGACGCACGCCGCCAAGAGTCAGCCCGCCGCGCACAAAACGGTGGCGGGAGCAAAGAAGAACGTCCGCAAGCCGCTGGCGGCGAAAACAACCTCGCGGGTACGCACCACCAAGTAGTCGGCGCGCTAGCCTGACTTCCAACTCGTGCGGCGTCGCCCCTGCGAATTCCGCCGCGCCCCGTCGCCTCGCCATTTCCCGCACTGCGATTTTCCGCGATTGACGCCGCTCCGGTGGGCGACGCTTCGCTTCCCGCCGATCCCTCCGGGATTCCCGCCGATGCTCTGCTGCATTGAATTGTCACAAGCTGGAGAGTAGCTTCGCCAGCGAGAGCCATTCGGACG
>DATNEN010000328.1:0-3678 GCA_035552975.1 Steroidobacteraceae bacterium | reverse complement strand
CGGCCCTCGAACACCAGGCTCGCCGTGGCGAGCGGATTCACCGGTGTCTCGAAATGGGTGATGTTGGCCAGCATGAAGTTCTTGCTGGGAAAATGCATCAGCCAGCCATCGTGGCGCACCAGGCCGTAGGGGGCGCCGTGGCTGGCGAGGCGCTTGCGCACCTCTTCCATGTTCAGGCTCTTCACCGCTTCGAGGTCATATTCCTCGATCAGGAAATTCAGCGAGCCGTACACGGGCGCTTGCGGCTCGCGCACCGGCAATCCTGCTTCGAAGGACAGCGTGGCGTCGCCCGAGGAGTCGATGAAGCCGTCCGCCACGACGCGCAGCGCTCCGAAGCGAGTCGCGAAATCGATGTGACGCACGCGCCGGCCCTCGAAGGCCACATTCGTCAGTACCGCCCCGACCACGGCCTGTACACCGGCCTGCTCGATCTTCTGCTCCATCCAACGCCCCAGACGCACCTCGTCGTACTGGAACGTGACCGTGGAGCGATGCATGCGCAGAAGCGAGCCTTCCGCGGTCATGTCCTTGATCAGATCGTCCGCCACCAGGTGCGTGATCTGGTACGCGTGGGGGCCGTGGGTGTACAGGCCGATCAGGGTACCGATGATCGAGCCGATAGCCTGGCCACCGAGCGCGGGTGCGCCGTCGACAATGATGACCTTGCGGCCGAGCCGGGCTGCCTCGAGCGCCGCGGCTACACCGGAGATTCCCGCCCCCAGCACGCAGATGTCGGCCTGGATGGTCGTCAGTGCACGCCCTGCGCTACGCCGCACGGTCCGCGTCGGAATCAGTTCGGATGCCAAGATCGCCTCGCTTACTTGCTGGATGGTACGGTATCGACGAGCACGGCGCCGGTGGACATCGGCTGCACGCTGCGCTGATAGATCGAAAGATACCCCCTCGAGGCTCGCAACGGCGGTTCACCGCGCAGCATGCGTCGTGCGGCCAGCTCTTCGGGGGCGACCTCCAGATCCAAAACGTGGGCATCGACGTCGATCCGGATGCGATCGCCGTTCTGCACCAGCCCCAGCGGGCCCCCGACCGCCGCCTCCGGAGAGACCTCCGCGACGGTGAGCCCCTTGTTACACAACCCGGAAAGCTGCCCATCGCAGACGAACGCGACCTCGTTCTGCAGCCCTGCGGCCTCCAGCGCGAACACCACGGAAGAGGCGGGCCCCGCCATGGCTGGACCGCCTTTCGGTCCCATGCCCCGTACGATCAGGACGTGCCCCGCTTGAACCTCACCGCGGCCGATCGCCTGCATGGCCGCGGTACAGTCATCGAATACCAGCGCCGCGCCCTGGAACCGCGCCTTGCGGCCGGGGTCGCGCAGGCCCAGCTTGACGATGGCGCTCTCCGGCGCCAGCGAGCCACGCAGGATGGTGATCGGCTGCTCGGTGGAATAGGGGCGGTCCAGGGGCCGTATCACCTGCGGGTCGGACACGACTGCGTCGGCGAGATTGTCTTGCAACGATCGTCCGCTCACCGTGAGGGCATCCCGGTCCAGAAGCGGTGCCAGCTGCTTCAGCAACGCGCGTGCCCCGCCGGCCGCCTCGAAGTCCTCGATGCCGTCCGGACCGTTCGGGCGCACGGCACTCAGCACGGGAACCTGCGCCCCCAGCTCGTTGAACAGCGCGAACACATCGACCCCGACCCCCGCTTCGACCGCGGCCGCCTGCAGATGCTTGATGCAGTTGATCGAGCCGCTGACGCTCAGGACCGCCGCCACGGCATTGCGGAACGCCCCGGCGGTGAGGATGTCGCGTGGCTTCAGATCCTCGCGCACCATCTCCACGATGCGCGTTCCGGACTCGCGTGCCTTGGCGATCATCTTCGGACTGTTGGCCAGCACCGGCGCGCTTCCCGGCAGTGACATGCCGAGCGCCTCGCAGGCGACGTGCATCGAGTTGGCCGTTGCCATGCCGGCGCAGACGCCGGGACCTCGAATCGCGTTGTTGCACATGCCGCGCAGCCGCTCGCGCGACATCTTTCCGTAGGAGGCCTGCACGGAGGCGCGGAACACGTCCTCGATGTCGACGCGCTCGCCGAGGTACTCGCCGCTGGGCTGATAGCCCCCGATCACCAGGATCGTGGGGATGTTGAAACGCCCCGCGGCCATCAGGTGCGCAGGCGGGGTCTTGTCGCACGAGGACAGACAGATCATGCCATCCAGCTGCGCTCCCTCCACCGCGATCTCCATGTCGTTCACGATCAGGTCGCGCGCGGCCAATATGTAACCCCCGCCGCCGCCGGCGCCGATGATGAAGTCGCTCGGGGCGGCGGTGCGGATCTCGAACGGCATGCCGCCGGCGGCACGCACGGCTTCCTTCACCAGCCGGGCGATGCCGTCCAGGTGGGCAAAGCAGATCGCCAGCTCCGAGGAGCTGTTGACCACGGCGATCTTCGGCTTGAGCATGTCCTCATCGGACAGGCCGAGCGCCTTCCATTGGGCTCTGCGCGCCGCCTCACGGGGCGTCCCGGGCTCGAGGTTGCTGCGCAATGGCTTGTGCATCGGCGGATGTCCTTCATGAATGCAAGAAGGCGCAACCCCCCGATGGTAGTCGTGCGTGCGGGCCAAGGAGAACACCTCGGCCGGTGCGAGCTGTCTTCTCGTTTCACGAAAGAACCCAAAGGGGCTACCATGCCGGAAGGCGAAAGTCCCAATGCCGTGTTGAGAGGGGGATGGGGCATGGCAGATATCGAAGCGCTGCAGGCGCAGGTCGAGGCGCTCACGCGACAGGCCGCCGTACAGGCGCAGCAACTCGACCGGCTGCGCCACGAGGTCGCGGTTCTCGAGGACACCAACGCCGTCAAGTGCCTGCACTACAAGTACGGCTATTACATCGACAAATGCCTGTACGACGAAGCCGTTGACCTGTTCTCGGATGCCGGTGCCGTACGCTTCCTGAACGGCCTGTACCACGGCCGCTCAGGGGCGCGACGACTGTACTGTCATTGGTTCCGCAACTACTTCACCAAGGGCCACAACGGCCCGGTGCGCGGCTTCCTCCTGGATCACCTGCTGTTCCAGGACATCGTGCACATCGCACCGGATGGACTCACTGCCAAGGGGCGCTTTCGTTGCGTCCTGCAGGGAGGCTGCCACGAGAGCCTGCGCGAGCCCATTCCAAATCTGCCGAAGCAGTTCTGGGAGGCCGGCATCTATGAGAACGAGTACGTCAAGGAAAACGGCCTCTGGAAGATCCAGCTCCTCAACTACAACATGCTCTGGCAGGCCAATTACGAGGAGGGCTGGGCGCACAGCGGAGTGCATCTGCCCACGTTCACGAAGACACATCCAGAAGACCCGCACGGACCGGACGAGCTGGTTTCCTCGGTGCAAAAGACGTGGCCCGAAACCCCCGTCGTCCCGTTCCACTATCCGCACCCGGTGACGGGCAAATTCTGGCAACAGGGCTGAAGAGGATGGCAGTAAGCAGCCGGCAAAAACCGCGCTTTTTGCCGGCCGCGTGGACTGGCTGAGGGCCTGAACTCTGCGAAAATTTCCGCAGGAAATTTTCGCCAATAAACTACTCCGCGCCGACGGCGGCGGCCTCGCGCTGCACCGTCATCCAGATGGGGTCTTGCGATTCCGGCGCGTCCCACGGCGCTACCGGTTGCATGCGCGTTTTCAGGAACGTCACCAGCTCGCGCACGGCCGGCCTGTCCATCTTC
>DATNEN010000327.1:0-44436 GCA_035552975.1 Steroidobacteraceae bacterium | reverse complement strand
AAGAACGATCTCGAGGTCATCAAGACCGCACCCCTCCATCTCGCCAACGGCACCGCCGCCATCGAAGTGGCACTGAACGAGCCCGCGATGGTGTATGTGGAAATCTCCCCCACGCACGGCGACGCAAAAACCAAACCCATCGTCGTGGGCGCCGCGGTCGCGCCGGAGAAGCTGCAACCGGCAGTACCTCCTCCGGCGGACTTCGACAGCTTCTGGCGCTCGAAGATCAGGCTGCTCGAAGCGATCCCCGCGAACCCGGTGTTGCACCCGGGGCCGAGCGACAAGCCGGGTGTCGAGTGGGCGACCCTCACCCTGGATCACATCAATGGCGCGCACGTCCACGGCCAGCTCGCCAAACCCACCCGTGCCGGCAAATTCCCGGGGCTGGTGATCTTCCAATGGGCGAGCCCGCCGTATCCGCTGCAGAAAGCATGGGTCACGGAGCGCGCCGCCGAAGGGTGGCTGGCGCTGAACATCGAGCCGCATGACGTGCTGCCCGACCAGCCCGCCTCGTACTACGAAGCGCTCCCACCGGCCCTGAAGCAGTACCAGGCGATCGGCCGCAACGACCGCAACAAGAGCTACTTCCTGCAGATGTATCTCGCCGACTATCGCGCGGTGGACTACCTGGCGAGCCGGCCCGACTGGGACGGGCACACGCTGGTCGTCACCGGCACGAGCATGGGCGGCCAGCAGAGCCTGTGCGCCGCCGGGCTCAATCCCAAGGTGACCGCCCTCGTGGTCAACGAGCCCGCGGGCGCCGATTCCAACGGGCCGCTGCACGGGCGCGCTGCAGGCTATCCCAACTGGCCGAGCGATGACCGGCAGATCATGCGCACCGCTTTGTACTTCGACACCGTCAACTGCGCGATGCACATCAGGGTGCCCTCTCTCATCGCCATGGGATTCATCGACACGACGGCTCCGCCGGCCGGCATCTGGGCCGCGTTCAACCAGATCCGCGCGCCGAAGCTGGCGGTACCGATGATCGACTCACCGCACAACAACCTGGCAACGCCCGAGCAGCAACGGCCCTACACACGCCGCTCCGCCGAATGGCTCGGCCTGCTCGTGCAGGGATATCGGCCGCTGCCGGCCGGCAACGAGCCCAGTCCCCGCACCGATGCCAACTCCCGGATCGCCCATGACCAACTGCTCACGAAGGCACGCTCCGGGCGCATCGACGTCTACTTCCTCGGCGATTCCATCACCCGCCGCTGGGGCGCCAGCGATACTCAGTACCGTCCCTTGCTCGCCAACTGGAAACAGAACTTCTCCGGTTGGAACGCCGCGGATTTCGGTTGGGGTGGCGACACCACGCAGAACATCCTCTGGCGCCTCGCGCACGGCGAGCTCGACGGCGTGCACCCGAAGGTGATCGTGCTCATGGCGGGCACCAACAACGTCGGTCAGGCCGGGCCGCTCAAATGGAACGACGCCACGGCGGCGGATGTGGCCAGGGGCGTGGCGGCGATCGTCGCGGTTTGCCGCAAGAAGGCTCCGGAAGCCCGGATCGTGCTGATGGGGGTCACGCCTCGCAATGACGACATGGGCATGATGCCCGTGATCGGTGCGATCAACGCCCGGCTTGCCCGGCTCGCCGACGGGCGCGAGGTCCGCTTTGTCGACATCAACGACAGGCTGGCCGATGCCCACGGAAAGCTCTACGAGGGCATGACCAACGCCGATCATCTGCATCTGGCGGTCAAGGGATATCAGGTGTGGGCGGACGCGCTCGAGCCGTTACTCACGCAATGGCTCGGCCCACGGAAGTCGACCGACTCTGCGCCCCCTCCGACGGGTGACCCCAGCGCGGCGACGACGCCGTGATCATGCACTACCGCCGAAGGGACCTCTACTTCGACGCAAACATCAGATACGCCGCAGACCCGCTGTCCACGATGGACACGAGCGCATCCGTAGTGAAATTGCTGATCCCGGTGGTGATCCCCTGGTTGACGCCGTTGAGTCCGGTGTTGAGCGCGGCGCCGCCGGAAGAATTGGCGGGGAAGAACGCTGCCAGCCCGTCATAGGCCTGGATCTGCGACGAGCAGGCGGAGGGAGTCAAAGTCACGTTGTAGGCGTCGTGGTTCGCGTCCGGCGCCGTGTACGTGCTGGTGTACGAGCAATTTGCCGTATCGGAGCCTGTTCCATTGCCGTCGGCGCCGATCACCTGCGTCGCATCGTAGACCTTCGCAGACGCCGCATAGCTGTAATGGTACGTGCCTGCGATCACACCGGTGACGTTGGGATTCCAGTCGGAGAACAACCCGAGCGCAACCGGGGGGGCCGACCGACGGCCCCCTGCGCCGGACTATTCGCGCGAGGGCTTCTTGCTGATGGCTTCGGCGGCGAGCTCGAGAATCTCGCGCACGCGATCTGCCTCTGCCTCGGTCCACTCGCCGCGATGCAGTAGCAGGGCCGCGCGCAGCGTATGCATCGCCTGATGAATCTGTGGCGGAGGAATGCTGCCGGACATCGCTCGCGCAGCGAGTGCGACTCGCGCCATGATGCCGTCGATGACGGTCTGATTCCCGGCAAGGAATGCCCGGCCTTCATCGGTGACCTCGAACAATCGCCTGGAGCCCTCGGAAATGCTTGCGCGGATGTGACCGAGATCTTCGAGCAGCGTCAGGGTGGGGTACACCGAGCCCGGGCTGGGCGAATAGCCGCCGCCGAATTTCTGCTCCACGGCCTTGATGAGGTCATAGCCATGGCTGGGCTTCTCGGCCACCAGCGCAAGCAGGATCAGGCGCAGGTCGCCTGGACCGAAGATGCGTCCGCCGCCGCCACCTCCGCGCCCGAATCCACCGCCACGGCCATAGAAATGCGAGCGGTCGGCATAGCTCTCATCGCTCCGGCCGCGCTCTCCACGGCGCCCACGCCGCACCGGCCCGCAGTAGGGGTCATCGCCACGGTAGTGGCCACAGTGTCTGTTTCGGAACATGGCAGGTCTCTCATTGAGTGGATGTGAAAACGATATATCGTTTGTATATATCGGTCAATAGCTATTGAAGATCTATCGCCGGGTGTCGCGGCGTGGGCGCCGGTGGATTTGGCCTCAGGCGAACGCCACACTCTGCAGCCCCATCCCCCGATCCCTCTAGGAGTCGCTCATGATTCGAGTCAGCGTTCTGTATCCAGACGGTCCCGGCGCCAAGTTCGACATGAAGTACTACACCAGCCATCACATGCCGATGGTGCAGAGCAAATGCGGGCCGGCGTGCAAATCGATCTCCGCGGAGAAGGGTGTGGCGGGCGGCGACCCCGGATCCAAGGCGACCTATGTCGCCATCGGCTATCTGACGTTCGACTCGGTCGATGCCTTCCAGAAGGCGTTCGGGCCACACGCAGGCGAGATCCTCGGGGACATCCCGAACTACACCAACATCAAGCCCATCGTGCAGGTCAGCGAAGTCACGCTCTGACGCGCACGCATGCCGCAGCAGCTGAAGCCCATCGTGCTGGCGCTGGTGGTAGTGGTCATCGGCCCGGTGATGTACGTATTTGCGCGTGCACACACGCTGACCGCTGCCATCCAGCGTGTTCAGATCGGCGACACGCCGGAGCAGGTGACTGCGGTGCTGGGCAAACCCGGGAGCGAGGTGAGCGACGGCGGGGGAAGCCTCGAGTATCGCTACACCTCGTGGCCCCTCCCGAGCGTGTGGACCGTGCGCTTCAACGGCGGCAAGGTCGTCTCAAAGAACAACAATTGAGGGCGCCGGCGAGAGCCACCGGTCGACGGCTCACGTAACGGCGGGGCGCGCAGACCTGTCGGGCGCGAGCCACCGTGCGCGGTCACAACAGCGTCAGGCGCAGCGCCGTGCGCGGTCACACCAGCGCTTGCACCGCCTGCATGATCCCCTCCGGGTCCAGGCCCTGGTAGCCGACCTGCTGCCACAGTCCGCCGCAACCTTCCCGGTAGGTGCCGATGTGGTGGTAGCGGCCCTTGAAGCCGGCCTGCAGCAGGTAGCTTCCGAAGCGGCTGCCCAATCCCGTCTTGACGTTCCAGCCTTCCGCGACCAGCACGAAGGCGGCGCCGGCGAGCTTTTTCATCATGTCGGCATCGACGACATTGACGGTTGACTTGTTGATCAGTCCGACCGCGACACCCTGCTCCTGCAGGCGGATCACGGCATCCAGTGCCCGATACACGATCTCGCCCATGGCAACGACGTAGCCGCCTCCGGCAGGGGCTGCACGCACGATGTGATCCTTGCCGGGCTCAAACGGCTTGCCCTGGTACAGGGGTTTGCCGTCATCGCCGAGAATGTCGGGGACGGGCGCGCGTGTCGTAAACAGGAACCGCAGGCCGGGATCGTTGAAGATGCGCTTCACGCACGCAGCGAATTGATGCTGGTCCGCCGGGAAGTACAGTCGTGTGGTGTCCTCGCCGTGCCCGGGTGTGAGGCCGCCGTCGGCGTACATGCTGTTGATGCCGAAATGGCAGGTGTTGTCTGCCATATCGTCCACGCCGCTGTGGCTGAAGTGGGCGAGGACGTTGGAGAAGTTCAGGCGCGCCATCGTGATCTCGCTGATCGACATCTCCAGGAACGCGCTGAAAGTGCCGTAGACACCCTGCTTGCCCGGTGAGGAGCCGAATCCCGCGGCCGCCGAGTAATTGCCGCGCTCCATGATGCCGCCGCGGACGAACACTTCCGGGTGCTTCTTGCGGATGTGGTGCAGCCCGCACGAGCCTTCCAGATCGTTGTCGAACACGCGCACCCGGGCGATGCGGTCCGCTTCGCCCATCCCGTCCAGGATCTCGTTGACGATCTTGCCGAAATCGTCGCGATTCTTGCCGACGCCCGCGGAGCCCCGGTAGGTGAGCGGGCTCTTGCTCGGCTTGGCGGCCTTGAGCATCTGGATCGCCGCCTCGTACCCGCCGCGCTTCTCCAGGTAGTGGATGGCCGTCTCCAGCTCGATCACCTCGTGCGCCTTCGGGTTGCCTTCGGCGCCCTCGATGCCGGGGGCCATCGGTCGCTTGACGACCAGCGCGCGCGGCACGGGGTCGGAGAACGCCCGGCACAGATCGATGAACAGCGCATCGAGGTCCTCGCCCATGGTCGTCGCCGTCTGCAACCCGTAGCCGACCAGCGTCCGGGTCAGGTCGTACTCGTCCAGGTACTCCTGCGGATGGCCGGAGATCGTGACGTTGTTGTCATCCACCAGCACCTTGACATTCAGGCGCTTGGCGACGGCCAGGCGCGCGGCTTCCGCGTCGTCCCCCTCCATCTGGCTGCCGTCGGAGCCGAGCAGCACGACCGCCTTGCCGGGATTGGCCATCGCCACGCCATTGCAGAAGGCCCACAGGTGCCCGAGGCGTCCGGAACTGAACTGCACGCCCGGCGTCAGACCTTTCTCCGGGTGGCCTGGGAGGCCGGAGCCGAATTCGCGGTAATGCAGCAACTTCTCTGCGGGCATCGCCCCCTCGAGGACACTCAGCAGGTACTGGGTGGCCACCCGGTGGCCGGCCTCGTCGTAGAAAACGGGCACGATGGGTGCGCCATTGGCGATGAACGCACGAACGATCATCATCTCCGGGACGGTGTCGTACGCGCCTCCGGTATGCCCGGACAAGCCCTTCGCTCCCGCCAGCGCCGTGAAGAACACGATCGTGTCGCGGCACAACTGAATGTTGTGCTTGAGCGTGGCTCTCTGCTCATCCGTCAGGGAGGTCACCGCGGGGTCGAGCTTCAGGGGCCGAAGCGCGTTCAGATCGATCGGAAAGCTTTCGTTGGGCATGGGTAGACAATCCGTAAGAATCGAAGGCCAGGATAATAGAGCTATGAATATCAGTCCTCTGGCAGGTAAGCCGGCGACCACGCTCCCGCGAGTGGATGTGCCGCGGCTCGTGACAGCGTACTACACCACGGCGCCGGATCCCGAAGTGCCGGCGCAAGCAGTGGCTTTTGGCACCTCCGGTCATCGGGGCTCGGCCCTCGACGGGACGTTCAATGAAGCCCACGTCCTGGCGATCAGCCAGGCCATCTGCGAGTACCGTTCGAAGAATGGTATTGGCGGGCCGTTGTTCCTGGCCATCGATACGCACGCGCTCTCGGTACCTGCCTGCGCCAGTGCGCTTGAAGTCCTCGCAGCGAATGCCGTCGAAGTGATGCTCGCGAAGGACGATGAGTACACGCCGACCCCGGTGCTCTCCCATGCCATTCTCACGTACAACCGGGGCAGAACCTCAGGTCTGGCCGACGGCATCGTCATTACGCCCTCGCACAATCCGCCCACCGATGGCGGCTTCAAGTACAACCCGCCCAACGGCGGACCCGCCGAGAGCGAGGTGACCGGCTGGATCGAGAAGCGCGCGAACGAGCACCTGAAGGCCGGCCTGAAGCAGGTCCGGAGGATGCCGGTGGAAGCGGCGCTGCGTGCCGCGACGACCCATCGTCATGATTTTCTGGATGCGTATGTCAGCGATCTGGCGAACGTCATCGACATGGATGCCATCCGTAGCTCCGGATTGAATCTCGGGGTGGATCCCCTGGGAGGCGCCGGCGTGCACTACTGGGGGCCGATCGGTGAACGCTATCGCTTGAATCTGCGCGTCGTCAGCGACGAGGTCGATCCGACGTTTCGCTTCATGACGCTCGACTGGGACGGCCGCATCCGCATGGATCCTTCGTCCTCCTATGCCATGCGGCGGTTGATGAGCCTGAAGGATCAGTTCGACATCGCCTGCGCGTGCGACACCGATCACGATCGCCACGGGATCGTCACGCGCAGCGTGGGCCTGATGCCCTCGAACCATTACCTGAGCGTCGCGATCTACCACCTGTTCCAGAACCGTCCGCACTGGAGCAAGGACGCCGGCGTGGGCAAGACGCTCGTCAGCAGCCGCATGATCGATTTCGTCAGCGCGAAGCTGCAACGCAAGCTCTATGAGGTCCCCGTCGGGTTCAAGTGGTTCGTGGATGGCCTGGTGAACGGCTCGCTGGGGTTCGGTGGCGAAGAGAGCGCCGGAGCGTCCTTCCTGCGCCTGGACGGCTCGGTGTGGACGACCGACAAGGACGGGATCATTCCCGGCCTGCTCGCCGCGGAGATGACGGCGCGGGCAGGACGCGATCCCGGGGAGATCTATGCGAGCCTGGCACGCGAGTTCGGGGAACCGGTATTCAACCGGGTGGATGCGCCGGCGACCCCGGAGCAGAAAAAGCGACTCGCGAAGCTGTCAGCGCAACAGGTGCACTCGACGACGCTGGCCGGCGAGCCGATCCAGCAGATTCTGACCAACGCTCCGGCCAACGGCGCACCGCTCGGTGGAGTGCGCGTATCCGCCGCCAACGGCTGGTTCGCCGCTCGCCCCTCGGGAACCGAGAGCATCTACAAGATCTACGCCGAGAGCTTCAAGGGCACCGACCACCTGAATCAGATCCTGGCCGAAGCACAAACCATCGTGAGCGACGCATTGGGAGCTTGAGGTTCAAATGAGCGACCCTACAGGGACTGCACCGGGCTCGAGTCAGCCCTCTTCTCCTCCACCCGACGGCAACCATCGCCCCGGGGCGGCGCATGCGCCGGATACCAGTCATGCACACTTCAGGGCGCTGCCGGTCGACGTCGAGGCCTTCAGGCACCTCGCCGAGCTGGCGCTCGATCTGCGCGCGACCTGGAACCACGCCAGTGACGCGCTGTGGCGGCGCATCGATCCGGTCCTATGGGACCTGACGCACAATCCATGGGCGGTGCTGCGCACAGCCTCGCGTGCTCAGATCGAACAGCTTGCCGCAGACGCGGGGTTCCGCGCCAGGCTCGATGAGCTGCGACGGGCGCGGCACGAGGCACGTCACAGGCCCGGTTGGTTTCAGCAGGCTCACCCGCAATCCCCTCTGAGCTGCGTCGCCTATTTCAGCATGGAATTCATGTTGAGCGAGGCGCTGCCCATCTACTCCGGAGGCCTCGGCAACGTGGCCGGCGATCAGCTGAAGGCGGCCTGCGATCTGGGGGTGCCGGTCGTCGGCGTGGGGTTGTTGTATCAACAGGGTTACTTCCGGCAGGTCATCGACATGAGCGGTGGCCAGCAGGCGGTGTACCCCTACAACGATCCGGGCCAGCTCCCGATCGCGCCGTGCCGCGGACGCAA
Organism: Steroidobacteraceae bacterium; assembly: GCA_035552975.1. Taxonomy (GTDB): domain Bacteria; phylum Pseudomonadota; class Gammaproteobacteria; order Steroidobacterales; family Steroidobacteraceae; genus 13-2-20CM-66-19. Next base: position 36,341 of record DATNEN010000327.1, on the reverse strand, counting down.
CGGCGAGTGGTTGCGGCTGCAGCTGGATCTGCCCGGGCACACGATCTGGTTGCGCGTATGGCAGGTGCACGTCGGCCGCGTGAAGCTGTACCTGCTGGACACCAACGACATCGCCAACTATCCGGCGTACCGTGGAATCACGAGTGAGCTGTACGGCGGCGGCGCGTACCTGCGCCTCATGCAGGAGGTCGTGCTGGGCATCGGCGGCTGGCGGCTGCTCGAGACGCTGGGCCTGAAACCTGAAGTCTGCCACCTCAACGAGGGGCACGCGGCCTTTGCGGTCCTGGAGCGAGCTCGCAGCTTCATGGTCGCGACCGGCAAACCCTTCGACGTCGCCCTCGCTGCCACGCGCGCAGGAAATCTCTTTACCACCCACACGGCGGTGGTGGCCGGGTTCGACCGTTTCGCGCCGGATCTGGTGGCCACTCATCTCGGGGACTACGCCCGCAGCAAGCTGGGAATCCCGGTGGAGGCGCTGCTCGCCTTGGGGCGGCAGAACGGTTCGGATGCTTCCGAGAGCTTCAATATGGCTTATCTCGCCATCCGTGGCAGCGGGGCTGTCAATGCGGTCAGCCGTCTGCACGGGACCGTCAGCCGACAGTTGTTTCAGTCCCTGTTTCCGCGACGGCCTCCCGATGAGGTCCCGGTCGGATACGTGACCAACGGGGTGCATGTGCCGACGTGGGGCGCGGAATCCGACGCCCTGTGGACCCAGTACAGCGGCGCCAATCGCTGGCAGACGAACACCGGCTCCTCGGACGGAGGCATCCGCAACGCCAGCGATTCGGTTCTGTGGAAGTTTCGGGGAACGGCGCGCAAGGCGCTGATCGAGTACGCGCGCGAGCGCCTGGCGCGAGAGCTGACGGCATCCGGCGCCCCTCAGCCGGACGTCGAGAGCGCCAGGCGGATGTTCGATCCCGATGTACTCACGCTGGCTTTTGCGCGCCGCTTTGCGACGTACAAACGCCCGAACCTGTTGTTGAGCGACCCGGAAAGATTGCTGCGCATCCTGACCAACGCGCAGCGCCCCGTGCAGCTCATTATCGCCGGCAAGGCGCATCCGGCGGATCAGCCCGGGCAGGCGCTCATCCGGCAGTGGGTACAGTTCATTCGCAACACGCCCGCGCGGCAGCACGTGATCTTCCTCAGCGACTACGACATGCTGCTCACGGAGCGACTCGTGCAGGGCGCCGATGTCTGGATCAACACGCCACGGCGACCCTGGGAAGCCAGCGGTACGAGCGGTATGAAGGTCCTCGTGAACGGGGGCCTCAATCTGTCGGAGCTGGATGGCTGGTGGGCCGAGGCCTACACGTCCGAGGTGGGTTGGGCGCTAGGCGATGGGCAGGAACATGGCGATGACCCCCGTTGGGACGCCGTCGAGGCCGAGCAGCTCTATCAGCTCCTGGAGCGCGAAGTCATCCCGCAGTTCTATTCGCGCGATGCGGACGGCATTCCGGCCGCATGGGTCAAGCGGATCAAGGAGAGCATGGTGCAACTGACTGCACGCTTCTCCGCGAATCGCACGGTGTGTGAGTACACCGACAAGTATTACTTGCCGGCCGCCAAGGCCTATGCCGCGCGCTCCAGCAATGGTGGCGCCCGCGGCGAGGAGATCGCCGGCTGGCAGCGGTCAGTGCTGCAGAACTGGAGCGGCGTGAGATTCGGGGAGATCAAGGTCACGACTGACAACGGCCAACACCAGTTCGAGACGCAGATGTACCTGAACGGTTTGGCGCCCGCAGCAGTGACCGTCGAGCTCTACGCGGAAGGTGTTGGCGGCCAGCCGCCCGTGCGGCAGGAGATGCGGCCGCTGCGACAGCTCGTGGGTACGGAGCACGCATACGCCTACGGAGGTCAGGTGTCGGCCTCGCGCCCTGCGTCTCAGTACACGGTGCGCGTGGTACCTCGGCATGCAGACGTTGCCATACCGCTGGAGGCGCCGGAGATTCTTTGGCAGCACTGACGAGGGTGTGGATCGGGCGAGCTTCCTGGATTCCGGCGCCGTAGATCCTGCAGCTGACGGACCCCTCAATCTCAATGTCGTCGCCGAAGGCGTCGAGGACCCGGAACAACTGGTACTGCTGCAAAAACTGCGGGGCGACCATTTCTGCTCAGCGCAGCGCTACAAGTGGACGGATTTGCAGCGCTGCCGAATCGTCCCGACGCGCGCCCCAAGTGTGATTTCTAAGGACGTTGTTTATATCTTTTTGACGCAACCGACGCGGTCTTGGGATCGCAGCTAAAAGATCGTTCACGGCCCTTCTGACTTCCACCCCAGATCTCGGAGCCGTCGGCGCTAATTCAACCTTACCGCCTGACCGTCAATTGACGCCTTGGAAATGCGCCATCTACCTTCGATCTTTGTTGCAGATGCATGGACATCCACGGCTCCCTTGCTGCCGACTACGCTGACAACCATTGCCGTGCGTATGTCGGAATCGATAAATCTCTCGCGGTACCCGCCGAAAAAGCTTAGCCGCACGCGTTTTATGTCGCCCACACGCTCGTGGATCTCTGGAGACGCCCTAATGGCGCCATCTATGAAACGATAACCCTCACTGTGCGCGCCCCAAACGTACAAGCCCACGTAAAAAATTACGCCTGCCGTCACTGCCAGCAGCAGCGCACTTCGTTTCGGGATGCTCACTTCACCGCTTCCCACCGTACATTGTTAGCTGCACGCCCACGGACCCCCCGAAATGAAGACCCCATTCCTCCGACTCAAAGTTGAACGAGGGACCCCCATAAACGTGCGATTCATCGGTTCCGTAGTTTCGCTCTGCACCGATCTCCAACTCCCCGCCGACTGGTCCTAAGCTGACCCCCCCTGCGCAGATACAGACAAGACTGCACCATTTCCACATCCTGTCGCGTCGGCCCCACCCGGCACCTCACCATGTGGATCCCAGGACAAGCCGCCACCCAAACCCAGTCCCACTCTGCCAGTACCAAAGAAATGCCCGTCGTCTCTTCCAAACGTGAACTCCACTCCGGCACCCAGGTAGCCCCCAAACGTGAACGACCATAGCCCCAGCGGGTCCACGAGGCTGTTCGGATTTCTCTTGGCATAGACGTATGTGTTCACACCGGCCCTGAGACCCCGGGTCGGACTCAACGTAACGCCCCGTCCCTGCGTCGAAGTCGCGCATGTAATCGTAGCTTAGGCCGGTCTCAGGATCGAAATACTGACCAGGCAGGCGCAGATTGTAAACGAACGTCCCCAGACCGCCCGGGTTCTGCTGAGGTTGGGTGGCTCCAAACGGATCTCGATCCCATCGCCAGACAATCTCGTTATCGCTTGGGCGCGTTATGGCTCTCGGGGAGTTCAGGTGATCAGCGTGAATATAGTACACGCTGACACCCCCACTCCCATTCGGCCTCAAAGTCGCAACCGGAATGTCCCCCATCCATAACGTCTCTTCAAGCAAATTTCCGTTGCCGTCATACTCGCCCAGCAAATGCCCGACCTCGTCATACATGAAGAGGGTACTGCCGGAAGGATCGAGCTTTGCAATCCTCTCGCCGAGGGCGTTGTATACGTACGCAGTAGACACACCACCCGCCGTAACACTAGAGAGCGTCCGCGATTGTTATATGTGATCGCTAGTGACGGAGCGGCATATGCCGGGCCCGGCGCACCGCTCATCGTGAGCCGCTTGCCATCGCCGTCGTACGTCCAAGTGATTGCAGCGCTCTGCGCAGCGGCACCCGTAATGCGATCAAGGTTGTCATAACCGTATTTAGTGTGAGGTCATGATGGCCGATCCACGAGATCGCCACAAGGAGCGCCGTGGCAAAGGCGCGTTCGGCGGCCCGCGCTAAGTAACTCCATTCGCTAAGTAATCCCACCCGCCGGCGGCATCACCGTCCGATGCCGGCTCACAGCATTGCCGTCATCCCGCCGCAGCCCGTGAAACACCACGGTAGACAGGATAGTCGCGCCCCCAAGGATGAGGAATGCGTGGTGAATGCCCTGAATCATCGCGGGTGCGCCGCTGGTAAAGCGCTCTGGAAGAAACACAGAGGCAATCAGTGATGCGGTCGCCACACCGAAGCTGATCGACATCTGTTGGGCGGTGCTCGCGATTGTGCTTGCGCTGCTGGCCTGGTTGTCGGAGACGTCAGCGTAGACCAGCGTATTCATGCTGGTGAACTGCAGCGACTGGATGAATCCGTAGGTGAAGGCCTGAATCACGATCAGCCACACGGGGGTACCGACACCGATGGTGGCGAACAGCAGGATCAAAAGTCCCAGTATCACGGTGTTGGAGACCAACACCGCGCGGTGACCGAAGCGAGCGAGGATGCCGGGCATGGTCACCTTCAGGCTCATGGCGGCAAACGCCTGCGGCATCATGAGCAGGCCGGACTGAATGGGCGAGAACCCGAGGCCGACCTGGTAGAGCAGCGGCAACAGGAAAGGAACGCCGCCGACGCTCACGCGGGTGAAGAAACTACCGCTGACGGCTGCGCGAAAGGTGCGCACCTTGAACAGGGTAAGGCGCAGCAGAGGGCTCGGGGTGTGCATCGAGTGCAGGCCGTAGCCCGCCAGCAGAACTGCCGAGAATGCCAGCAGCGTGAGGATCGCGGCGCTGCTCAAGCCGTGCTCGCCGAATACCTCGAGCACGTACGACAGCAGAGCAACTCCAGAGCTGAATAGCAACAGACCCACGATGTCCAGCGGCGTCGTGCGCGTCTCGCGATAGTCGGGCAGGTTCCGTCGCACCAGGTATAGTCCCGCCAGCCCGATGGGAATGTTGACGAAGAAAACCACGCTCCAGTGAAAGTAGCCGGTGATCAGTCCGCCGGTGATGGGCCCGAGCATGGGGCCGATCAACGCCGGGACTGCCACGAAGCTCATGGCACGGATGAGCTCCGACTTGGCGAAGGTGCGTACCAGGGTGAGACGCCCGACGGGCACCATCATCGCGCCGCCCATGCCCTGCAGGATGCGGAACGCCACCAGCATGTGGATGCTGGTGGACAGGCCGCACAGCAGTGAGCCCGTCGTGAACAGGCCGATGGCCGAAGCGAACACCCGCCGCGTACCGAAGCGGTTCGCCACCCAACCGCTGACCGGGATGAATACGGCGAGGCTCAGCGTGTAGCTGGCCAGCACCGACTTCATGCTCAGGGGGGCGACCCCGAGCGCTCGCGCGATGGTCGGAACCGCCGTGTTCAGGATCGTCGTGTCGAGCGACTCCATGAAGAAGGCCACCGCGATCAGCCATGGAAGCAGCCGCTTGCCGGCGGCGGTGAGGGCGGGCTTGGAGAGGGGCGGCAAGTCGCTCGGGCCTCATGAGACGATGGCAACGGCGAACGAGAATGGAGCGCCGCACGCCGAGGGTCAATGCCGCTCCCGCGGTATTGACAAACGCATCTTATTAGTTAATCTACATTAACTATTAAGGTGAAGGCAGGACAGGTACACCATGGGACCGTGGCTGCAAGGCGACTTGAAGTGACCACCGAAGTGGAGCTCTCGGCTGAGGAGCTGGGGGGGCTGCTGCAGGAGCTGGTGAACCGGGTCTCTCACGGCCAGGGCAAGACCCTCGCTGTACTGGATGAAGCCTCAGTCACCCTGCAGCAGGCGCTGTTGCTGAGGCGTCTGCAGCACAGCGGCCAGAGCACCTCTTCCGAGCTGGCGGCGCAGCTGCACATCTCCCTTCCCGCCATGAGTCAGATGGTCGACCGCCTGTTCGAGCTGGATCTGGTGACTCGCACCGAAATGGCCCAGGACCGGCGCAAGAAGCGCATCAGTCCGACCGCCAAGGCCCGAGCCCTGCTGGAGCGGGTTCGCAGAGCCCGCTCCGCGGAGTACGGGGCGGCGCTGGCGGTACTCGCACCAAAACTGCGCGTAGAACTGGCCCGCACGGTTCAGAAAGTCCTGCGGGAGCTGCCCGCGGAGGGGCAACGCCCCGCGGCTGCCTGAGTTTTGTTGCATTGCAGTCGCAGTGCTCCCGCGTGCGGGAACACCGCCCGCCTATCTTGTGATGGCCGCAGCGGTCCAACGGTCAAAAGCGTGACCCTCGGTGTCGCCCATGACACGGGAAATTCGTACCTTCCCCCCACGCATGAGCCCGCCCTGGCGTCCCCAACTTTCACGAAAGCTGCACCACGCGCTGTGGTGGGGAGCGCTGCTGGCCGCCGGTCTGAGCGCGCGGGCGGAAGCCATCCCATGCCTGAGCGCACCGGATCCGACCGTGCGTCCGCTCCAGGAACAACTCACGCACGACCCGGCGAGCATCCTCAAACAAACGCGGAACGCGATCGAATCGCTACAACGCTCGCCACAGCCGAACGCGCCCCGGCTGGCCGCTCTCTACGCCGTTGAAGCTCAGGGCTACAGCTTGTTGGAGCTCGACGGCCAGGCGCGTGCTGTCGCCTCCCAGGGGCTGGAGCTGGCGAAGGACGTACACGACCCGGTGCATCTCGACCTCCTGTCCGCTTACGCTGAGAACGTCTACGACCAGGCGGGTATCGCGAGCGCGGTGCGTTCGATCGAGAGCGCGCGTGCGGCTCAAACCACGGGCTCCCTCGCTGACACCTGCCTGCTGATCACGCTTGGGCGCCTCCAGTACCGACAGGACCGCTCGGATCTCGCCACGGCAACACTTACGCAGGCCTATCGGGCCAGCATGACGCCGGAGATGGCGCGCCAGCGCGTGTTGGCCGCGCACGCCCTGTCTCCGGTGATGCGGGCAATGGGTGACTACACGCAGGCCCTCGCTCTCAATCAAGAGGTGATCGACTGGCACACCTCCCATGGAGAGTCGCTGAGCCTGTCGGTCGCCCGGTTCCGGCGAGGCATCATCCTCAACGCCATGCGCGACTATCCAGCAGCGCTCGAGCAGTTCACGGCAGCCCGCAAGATCAGCGTATCGCTGGCCGACGAACAGGGAATCGCATTTGCCGACCTGCGGATGTGCGAAGCGCAGATCGAGCTGAAGCAGCTGGCCATGGCGCGCGACGAATGCGAAAACGCTTTGAGCATCTTCACCGCCAACCACTCGAACGACGTCGTGAAGGACGCGCAGACTCTCCTGGCGCACATCTATCTCGAGGAAGGCCATCCGCTGCGTGCGCTTTCAACCCTGAACGGCGTACTCGATAAGGGCGGCACGGATGTTCCGCCGCGCAGCCTGCCACCAATCTACGAGCTGCGGGCGCGTACCAACGCAGCGCTGCACAACTTCCGTGAGGCCTACTCCGACCTCCAGGAGTATGTGCGGCGCTATGTGGCAGTGAATGACGCCCAGCGCACGCGCCAGGCGTCAGCCCTGCGCGCACGATTCGAGACCGATCGAGAGATCGACCGCAATGCGATGTTGCAACGCGAGCTCGCGCTGGCACAGGAGCGCTCCAACCGGCAGAAGGAGCAACTGCGGTGGACCGCCGGAGCCGTCGCGGCGGGCGTACTGCTGATCCTGCTGCTCACCTACATCCTCATCGCCAACCTGAGCTACCGGCGAGAGCTGGTGCGGCTCGCGGGCCAGGATGGCCTCACGGGACTGCCGAACAGGCGGCGCACTGCCGAGCTCGCCACGGCAGCGCTCAATCACGCCATCCAGAACCAGCGGCCCCTCACGGTCGCGGTCATCGATCTGGATCACTTCAAAACCATCAATGACCGCTGCGGGCATGCCACTGGCGACTACGTCCTCAAGGAGTTCGCGCGTGCAAGTCGCGATGCGCTGCGCACGAGCGACATTTTCGGGCGCTGGGGTGGCGAGGAGTTCCTGCTGGTGATGCCCGAGACTCCGCTGGAGATGGCCCTCGCGAGCCTGGAGAGATTGCGTACCCTGGCGCTCGGAATCCGCCTCCCCCCCTCCGGCGCCGGCATGCGTGTCAGCCTCAGTGCGGGACTGGCAAGCGTGGAGGAAGAGGTGAAGTCCCTCGACGACATCATCGCGCGCGGCGACTCCGCCCTCTACAAAGCCAAGAACCAGGGACGGGACCTCGTGCTCATCTCCGACGAGAGCTATCGGATCGCCGCCAGCCAGCTGCGCGCGGGCTGACCGGACCGAGCCAGCCCATCCTCGCCTTTCGTTCGCAGTGCGGACCCCGGGGAGCTTCCGAGGCGCGTTACGTTCGCAGTGCGGACCCTGCGGCCGCCGCAGGGAGTTACGCTAGGGTCCAGGATCAAAAGAGGCGATGGTTATGGCTACACACCCTGCCGTGAGCTCGAAGTCGGCGGAAGAATGGGCGCAGAAGAACCTGGAGGGCTGGCCGCCAAAGACGATCGCGCTCGCCGTCGATCTGATCAAGAAGTACGGCGAGCCGAACGACGCCACGGCGCATCAGATCACCTGGTATCGGAACGGACCGTGGAAGCGCACCGCCGTCTTCAAGGAAGCAACGCCACACAAGTTTCCCAAGCTGCACGAGGACGTGCTGGAGCAGACCGTCGACTACCGCGTGCCCCTGGAGAAGGTCGCCGACCTGCTGAAGTACAACGGCAGTCTCGTCATCGACCGGACACGTGGGGAGCTGTCTGCGCACTGTGACAGTGAGCAGCAGAACTTCATCACGCTGAACATTGCCAACGACCTCGTGACGGGCAACCGGGATGTCGAGCAGGCACTTGCCTATCACGCGCAGATCATCGTAGGCATCCGCGACCACGAGCCGGAGAAGTATCCGCAGAAGCTGCGGTTCATGGCACCCTCCTCACCCACAGCCGACCCGGGCGCTGAGGCCCCCCTGCTGGTGCACCTGGGGGACGGCTAGTCACTCCGTCAGAGGGGCCGTCGTCGGATCGAGGCCGACCTGGGTTTCGCTCGGCAGCGCCCAGACGAGCCACTGCCGCTTGAGCGTCGCGAGGATCAGGAAAGCCAGCGCGGCAATCACCCCGAACGTGGCAAACCCGGGTTGGTAGCTGCCCGTGCCTTCCCTTGCCATGCTCATGATCACCGGCAGGTAGAACCCGCCGATGCCGCCCGCGGCTCCGATGATGCCCGTCATCACTCCCGTCTTTCCCTGCCAGCGGTGCGGCACCAACTGGAAGGTCGCCCCGTTTCCGAGGCCGAAACACAGATAGAGCGCCAGCAGCAGGCCGACTCCACCGGCAAGGGAAGGCATGGCCGCGGCAAACGCGAAATTGCAGGCTGCGATCGCGATCAGCAGGGTGAACAGCACGCGCACACCCGAGAGACGATCGGCAATCAACCCCCCGATCGGCCGCACGATCGCGCCCGACAGCGACAGCAGCGCCATCAGAAAACCCGCATCGAGCTTGGAAATCCGGTACTGCGTCGTCAGCAGCAGGCTGACGTACGAGGACATCCCGACGAACCCGCCGAAAGTGATGCTGTAGACCAGCATCATCACCCAGGTATCCCGTTCGCGCAGCACTGCCAGATACTTGCGCGGCAGGACCGCAAGCGCCAGCAACGAGCCCAGCGCCGGCAGCAACAGCTGGCCGGTCTTGCCCTTGCCGAAGGCTTCGGCGTTCACCAGCAGCACCAGCACGATGAGCCCGGCTATCGACAGGCCCAGACCCGCGAACGCACGCACAGCGCTACCGCTCTTGGCGCTGCGATCCTCAGCCCACAGGAGGACCGCCACGGCGGAAAGCGCCAACAGCGGCAGAACCGCCAGCGTCGCGTGCTGCCAGCCGTAACGGCTGGCCAGCCCCGGAAACACAAACCCGTCCAGCACCGCGCCGATGTTGCCCGCGGCGGCCAGTCCGAGAACCAGGCCCTGGACGCGCGGTGGGTAACTGCTGCCAGCCATCGGCAGCGCAATCGCGAAGCTCGCACCGCCCACTCCCAGGAAAACGCCCAGAACCAGCAGCAGCGTATAGCTCGGCACCATCGGCATCAGCAGCACCACGGCCGGGATTGCCGACAGGGCGATTCCCAACAAGGCGAGCCCGCGACCGTTCACGGACTGGAACAGGTTGCCGAACGTCACGCGCACGATGGCAGCGGCGAGCACCGGCACCGCCACCAGGAATCCTGCCTGAGTCGGCGACAGCTCGATCTGCTTCGCGATGAACGGCGCCAGCGGGCCGAACATCACCCACGCGGTGAAGCCGGTATCGAAATACAGGAAGCAGGCCAGCAGCGCTTTCCAGTTGCCGCTGCGCAGCGAGGCGATCAGGTTCTTCATCGTCTTCTCCGGGAGACTCACCAGATGTAGTCGAGCTCGAACCACACCTTGCGGGTCGTGGTCGCGTACTTGTCGGCGGCGTAGTCGGCGAGCTTCACCAGCCCCATGAAGCGCCGCCATTTGCCCTGCAACTGCAGATCGACTTCGGAGCCGTAGTGCTGCCCCAGACGGGCGGCGCTGAAATCGTCGTAGGTCGCGGTCAGGCCGAGACTGTCCAGGCCCGCGATCGCTCGGGCGAGCACGCCCAGCGTCACGTACTCGCGCTTGAGACCATTGACCGGCGTGGTGAGGAATTTGTCGTCCCAGCCGTCCCAGCGGTGATAGGTCGCCAGCGGCGTCGCAAAAGCCTTCACGCCATCGCTGCCAAGAACCTCTATCCCGCCTCCCACACTGAGCTGGCGGAATGTGCCGGTGAGCTCGCCGATGTAGTAGTCGTCGTGGTAACGGAGCGGATTGCCGGAGTAGTCGTGCTGATGAGCGTACGAGAGGTCGTAAGCGATCTGCAGCGGCCCGACCGGCTGCTCACCTGCCAACCGCATCCCGAGGGTCTGCGACGAATCCATCGGCGCCTGGTCGAAGGACAGCAGGTAGTCGAACGCGGTCAGTTTGCCGAGCGGGGTAGCGAGCCCGAGATTCACCAGGTAGCTGCCGCCGGTGTAACGGCCGACGGGGGAATCAGGCCCGAACACCCGATTCACGCGGTTGATGTAAGTCAGGTCCACGCTGAGGCCGGGGATGCTCGTGTTGAGGATGCGCGCGGAATCGAACGTCTGCTCGTTCTGGCGCCAGCCGGAGTTGCCCACGAAGCGCTGGTCATCCAGATTGATTCGCTGCCGGCCGACGCTCACGGTCGTGTCGGGCAGCGAGGTGTTGGTCAACTGCAGGCGGTTGAGACCGTAATACTGGGGATCGGGAACGATCGGGTACGCGGTCTTGCCGTTGACGGTACTGTTGTAGCGGTCCACCCAAGGCCACGTCAGACCGGCCTCGGCCAGGAGCGAGGTGTCGGCAAGCTCACCGGTCTGTAACCCCAGCCGGCTGCGCAGCGTGAGTGCGTCCGCCTCCCGGCTGAGTCCGGTCTGATCCACGCTTTCCGAACGCAGGCGGATATCCACCAGCGGCTTGGTGCCCGCGAGCGCGCTCAGCAGCGAATCGGAGCCGTTCGCACGGCCCATGGTGGGGCCGAGCGCAGCCAACAACGCGAGACTCGTCCAGGGAAGTGCCCGTTTGCCTGTCACTGACTGTTCGTCTCCAAAAAAAAGCCGCCGACGGTGCGAGGACAGCGCGAGCGCGATGTCTGCTCCAGTCGGCGGCGTCGCCGGTGAGCCCGCTCTCGGGCTCGTGTTGACGAGCAAGGATGCAACGGCTGTGCCACCGCCTCACGGCAGCGACGGCCGCCATGCGGCACAGTCACTTGAGTCCGCGGGAGTGACGCTCGCCGCGGCGAAGCCGCTCTCCGGTGCGCGAAAAGGGAGCGCGCCGCGCATGCACTTGCACGAAGTTCGGGCAGCCTCAGGGGGCCGTCAGATCGCCGGCGTCGAAAAGGGTCCCGTCGAAAAAGCGATCGGCCTGCACGTCCGCAACGGGAATATCGGCAATGACAGAGCCCAGAGCGGCCCGATACAGATCAGGGCGGTAGGTGGCGCGAGCAGCGGCGACGTACTCCGCCGAGAATTCGATCTGCCGCCACCGGACCATCTGCGAGTAGAACCACAGGGCGTGGCTCACCCAGGGGAAGGTCGCCGCGCGCGCCGCCGGGACGTAGAAGTCAGGGATGGCCGCGGCGGGCGATCCATGCCGCAGCACCAGAGCGTTTTCCAGGCCCCTGCGTAATAGCTCGGCTGGAGCGCCCACATAGCGCGGCTGCGCGAGCAATTGCGCGAGATCCGCGTGATTCTCCGCTTGCTCGCACCATTGGGATGCGCGATACAGCGCGCGCAGCAGAGAGGCCAGTTGCATAGGGTGTCGTTGTGCCCACTCCGGGCGGCACCCCAGCACCTTCTCGGGGCTCATCGGCCAGATGGCCGTCGTGGCCGTCACTATGACGCCCGCTCCCGCGTTGACCGCAACACTGTTCCAGGGCTCACCGACACAAAAACCGTCGATCTGACCGGCACGCAGGGCATCCACGAGGAAGGGCGGCGGAATCACGACGAGCCGAACGTCGCGATTGGGATCGATTCCCGAGGCCGCGAGCCAGTAGCGCAGCTCGTAGTTGTGACATGAGAACGGATACACCATGCCGAAGGTCAGCGGCTCGAGATGGGCGCTGTTGCGCGCAGCGACCACTCGCTCGAGAGCTGCGCCCTGCAGGCGCGGATGCCCACCGGGAACTGCACCAGCCCGTTCCATCTGTTCCCACAGGCGCAGCGAGGCGGTGATCGCATTCCCGCCGCGCCCCAGAGCAAACGGGGCGATGAGCGGAACCCTGACATGGCCGATACCGAGGGTCGAGGCGACCGCCATCGGACCGAGGAGATGCGCCGCGTCGAAATGTCCGATGATGAGGCGGTCCCGGATGTTGGCCCAGGAGGTCTCGCGTACGAGGGTCAGCTCGATGCCCTCCTGCGCCGCGAAGCCACGCTCCGCGGCGACGACCAGGCTGGCACTGTCCAGGAGCGGAATGAATCCCAGGATGATGTTCATTTCAGCAGTCTCGCCGCAGTCACGAGGCTCTGGGCGACTTCCGCCACGCGCCGGTTCTCGTTCATCGCGGTCTTGCGCAACAGGCCATAGGCGGCCTCTTCCGTGAGGCCGCGCTCTTTCATCAGGATGCCCTTGGCGCGCTCGATCAGCTTGCGCTCCTCGAGCTCCTGCCTGGCTCGCTCGAGCTCCTCGTACAGCTGGCTGAAGGCGTTGAAGCGGCTCACCGCCATATCCAGAATCGCCTTGACGCGCTCCTTGCGCAGGCCGTCCACGATGTACGCGCTGACGCCGGCTTCCACCGCTTGCCTGATGCTGCTGGTGTCCGAGCGATCGACGAACATCGCTATCGGCCGCCGCACGCAGCGCGAGACCTGGAACATCTGTTCCAGCACGTCGCGATTGGGGTTCTCCAGATCGATGAAGATGACCTCCGGATCCTCATCGACGATGCGGCGCAGCAGGTTGGTCATGTCGCGCACGACCGTGACGTTCAAGTAGCCCGCTTCCCGCAGTCCTTCCTCGAGAATCGAGGCCCGCGTCGCATTCTGGTCGATGAGCAGAATTCGCAGCGCCGCTTCGGTCATTCGCAGCGGCCCGCGCGCACAGTGTTCGGTCGCATCCTCCGCAACCGGTTGCAACGCCTGTGCCATCACCCCCGCGACCCGGGCGAGTGTTTGACCTGGCTGCCAAACCTCTCCTTTGCGCCCCCTCGCGCTGCGCGACCGCAGAGATGCGGGCGGCCGGTGCTGCACGCATTCCGTGCAGCCGCACGCCCCAGCGCTCCGAAAGTGATCAAACCTGAGCTGTCAGGCAAGCGCGACACACGCTAACTCGTTGGCAGACCTCGCGCACCCAGGCGGTGCTGCATGGCACGCCGGTTGCAAACACTCTGGCTCGAAAGGGCCCAATAGTGGGTTTGCTTCCAGGCAACGCCGCCGTCTTCGAGTTCGCGCTCGAGCGCGTACCCGAGTCGCGTGGCGTTTTTTTTGGCGCGGGATCAGGATGAACGCACGCTCCAGACTTTTGGTCATTGGCAATGGCATGGTGGGCCAGCGATTTCTCGAGTCGCTGCCCGCGGATGCACCTTGCTCCGTTACGGTTCTCGCAGAGGAGCCACGACCGGCATATGACCGTGTGCAGCTGTCATCGTTCTTCTCCGGCAAGAGCGCGGCTGAGCTCTCGCTGGTAGACGCGGGCTTCTTCGAGAAGAACGGGATAGCGTTGCGCCTATCCGAGCGGGCGGTTGCCATCGATCGCAAGCAGCGGCGCGTGCGCACCTCGGGCGGCAGAGAGCTCGAGTACGACATTCTGGTCATCGCCACGGGCTCGTACCCGTTCGTGCCTCCGGTCCCGGGTCGCGACCGTCCGCATTGCCACGTGTATCGAACGATCGAGGATCTCGAAGCGATCCGTGCCAGCTCCGAAGGTGCACGTGCAGGTGCTGTCATCGGCGGAGGTCTGCTCGGACTGGAGGCGGCCAAGGCGCTGCGCGATCTCGGACTCCAGACGCACGTGGTGGAATTCGCGCCACGCCTGATGGCGCTGCAGGTCGATGACGGCGGGGGCAGCATGCTTCGCCGCAAGATCGAAGCGCTGGGCGTTCACGTCCACACAAGCAAGAGCACCAAGGAGATCACCGCGGGGACCGATCTGCGGCATCGCATGACCTTCGCCGACGGCGGCGCGCTGGAAGTCGATGTCATTGTGTTCTCCGCCGGTATTCGGCCCCGCGACGAGCTTGCACGCGCCGCCGGCCTGTCGATGGGTGAGCGCGGCGGGATCGTGATCGATGACACCTGCCGGACCTCCGATCCGAGCATCTACGCCATCGGCGAGTGTGCTGTGTGGCGCGGGCGGATTTTCGGCCTCGTTGCCCCCGGTTATCAGATGGCGCAAGTCGCCGCCGCGCACGCTGCCGGATCCGCCGGAAGAGGCGAGCCGGGGACGCTGCAGCCCGGATCTGCGGAGGCGCCTCTGCAGCGGGCTGGCCAGTCGGCGAGCAACCCGGCGACCTTCACCGGCGCGGACATGAGCACGAAGCTCAAGCTTCTCGGCGTCGACGTCGCCTCCATCGGCGACGCTCATGCCGCGGCGTCCGGCGCGCGCACCTATGCGTTCATCGACGAGCGCCGCCAGATCTACAAAAAGCTCGTGGTGAACGAAGCCGGCACCCGTGTGCTGGGCGCAGTGCTGGTGGGCAATACGGACGACTACGCCAGCTGTCTGCAGACCATGCTGAACGATCTGCCCTTGCCGGAGCACCCCGAGGATCTCATCCTCCCCGCGCGCGGCGATGCCCCGGCCGCTCACGGGATGACGGCGCTGCCCGCGACGGCTCAGATCTGCTCCTGCAACAACGTCAGCAAGGGTGCCCTCTGCACGGCAGTCGAGGCCGGGTGCACCACGATCGGTGCGCTCAAGAAGCACACGCGAGCCGCCAGCTCCTGCGGCGGCTGTGCGCCGCTGGTCACACAGATCCTGAAGGCCGAGCTGAAGCGCAAGGGCATCTCGGTCGACAACCATCTGTGCGAGCACTTCCCCTACTCCCGACAGCAGTTGTTCTCGCTGATCCGCGTGGGCGGCCTGCGAACCTTCGAGGCAACGCTCGAGGAGCACGGTCGGGGACTCGGTTGCGACATATGCAAGCCGGCGATCGGCTCGATCCTGGCCTCCTGCTGGAACGAATTCGTGCTCGCGGGCGAGCGCGCCTCGCTGCAGGACACCAACGACTACTTTCTGGCCAACATGCAGAAGGACGGGAGCTACTCGGTCGTGCCTCGCGTGCCCGGCGGGGAGATCACACCCGATAAGCTGATCGTCCTGGGGCAGGTGGCGCAGAAATACGGCCTGTACACCAAGATCACCGGCGGCCAGCGGATCGACCTGTTCGGCGCTCGCGTACACCAGCTGCCGCAGATCTGGGCGGACTTGATCGCCAGCGGCTTCGAGTCCGGGCACGCCTATGGAAAGGCGATGCGCACGGTCAAGTCCTGCGTCGGGTCGACCTGGTGCCGATACGGCGTGCAGGACAGCGTCGGACTCGCCATCGAGATCGAGAACCGCTACCGCGGGTTGCGTGCACCTCACAAAATCAAGCTCGCAGTATCGGGATGCACGCGCGAATGCGCCGAGGCACAGGGCAAGGACGTCGGCGTGATCGCAACCGAGAAGGGCTGGAATCTCTACGTGTGCGGCAACGGCGGCATGAAGCCCCGCCATGCCGAGCTGCTGGCCGCGGATCTGGACAAGGAAACGCTCATCCGCTACATCGACCGCTTCCTCATGTTCTACATCCGCACGGCCGACCGCCTGCAGCGCACCTCCACGTGGCGCGACAACCTCGAGGGCGGCCTGGACTACCTGCAGCAGGTGGTCTGCGAGGACAAGCTGGGGATCGCCGCGGAGCTGGAAGCGGACATGGCGCGGATCGTCGCGACCTACGAGTGCGAGTGGAAGAAGGCCATCGAGGATCCGGCAACCCTGCGCCGGTTCCGTCACTTCATCAACAGCGACGCCGAGGACGGCAACGTCGTGTTCGTTCAGGAGCGCGGCCAGATCCGGCCGGCGACCCGCGCAGAGCGGCGCACGCGCACAGGAGCGCTCGGATGAGCTGGAGCTCGCTCTGCCAGCTGGAGGAGGTCCTCCCCGACACCGGAGTCTGCGCGCTGCTGCACGGGCGTCAGATAGCGATCTTCCGTTGCGGCGACTCGGTCTTCGCGCTCGACAACCTCGACCCGGCGAGCGATGCGAACGTCCTGTCCCGCGGAATCGTCGGCGATGTGAAGGGCGAGCGCGTCGTCGCCTCGCCGCTCTACAAGCACCACTACAGCCTGAGCACCGGGCGCTGCATCGAGGATTCCGCCCACTCGGTCAATGTCTACCCCGCACGGGTCATGGATGGGCGGATCTGGGTCAACGCGACGCCGCAGGTGGCCCGGTCGCGGCGGCGGCTGGTCGTCGTCGGCAACGGGATGGCCGGCATGCGCACCGTGGAGGAGCTGCTGAAGCTCTCCCCGGACGGCTATGACATCACGGTGTTTGGAGCCGAGCCGCACGTCAACTACAACCGCATCCTGCTCTCGCCGCTGCTGGCTGGAGAGAAGCGGGTCGAGGAAATCATCCTGCACTCGCAGCACTGGTACGCGGAGCACGGCGTGACGCTGCACATGGGCGACCCGGTGGTCCGCATCGACCGCCGCCGGCGTATCGTGCGCTCGCGCAACGGCCTGGAGGCTCCGTACGACCGCCTGCTGATGGCGACCGGATCCAACCCGGTCATTCTTCCCATTCCCGGCGTCAACCTTCATGGCGTCGTCACGTTCCGCGATCTCGCCGACGTGCATGCCATGCTCGAGGCGGCTCGTCATTACCGCAAGGCGGTCGTGATCGGCGGCGGACTGCTCGGCCTGGAGGCTGCGAATGCGCTCGTGCAGCGCGGCATGGACGCAACCGTCGTCCACCTGTTCGACAGCCTGATGGAGCGGCAGCTGGACGCCCCCGCTGCGGCCCTGTTGCGAGCCTCTCTGGAGACACGCGGCTTGAAGTTCCACATGCCGGCGAAGACCACGGCGATCCTCGGCGAGCGGCGGGTCAGCGGCGTGCGCTTCGATGACGGCGCGCAACTGGACGCGGATCTGATCGTCATGGCCGCCGGTGTGCGTCCGAATGTCGATCTCGCCAGTCAGGCGGGATTGCGCTGCGAGCGCGGGGTACTCGTTGACGACACGCTCCAGACGTTCGACCCGAGCATCTATGCCGTCGGCGAGTGTGTGCAGCACCGCCAGAACACCTTCGGCCTGGTGGCGCCGTTATGGGAGCAGGCACGCGTCTGCGCCGCCCACCTTGCCGAAGTGGGGGTATCCCGCTACCGCGGCACACTCACCGCAACGCAGCTCAAGGTAACTGGAGTCGATGTGTACTCGGCCGGCGAGTTCGCCGACACGGACGGAGGAGAGGTGCTGGTGCTGCGTGACCCACGCCGTGGGATCTACAAGCGCCTGGTCATCCGTGATAACAGGCTCTGCGGGGTAATTCTCTACGGTGACGCACGCGACGGCGGCTGGTACTTCGACTTGATCACCTCAGGCACGGACATCACCGCGATGCGCGACACCCTCCTGTTTGGCCCCGCGCTGGCGGAGGAAGCCGCGAGCTGATGTACGCAGACATCCCGACTGGACCTGCCGGTATCCGTACCACGTGTCCCTACTGCGGAGTGGGCTGCGGATTGCGAGTGCAGTCCGCCGGCGATTCCATCCAGGTGGCGGGCGACCCGCACCACCCCGCCAACTTCGGGCGTCTGTGCTCGAAAGGGACCGCTTTGGCGGACACGGTCGGCCTGGAAGGCCGGTTGCTGCACCCGCAGATCGGCGGCGGGCGCGTCAGCTGGGAGGCCGCTCTGGATCACGTCGCGCTCAATCTGCAGCGCATCCTCCAGGAGCACGGCCCCGACTCGGTGGCTCTGTATGTCTCCGGCCAGCTGCTGACGGAGGACTACTACGTCGCCAACAAGCTCATGAAGGGTTATCTCGGCGCTGCCCACATCGACACGAACTCGCGGCTGTGCATGGCATCGGCGGTCGCCGGACACAAGCGCGCCTTCGGCGGGGACCTGGTGCCCGGCTGCTACGAGGACCTCGAGCTCGCCGATCTGGTCGTGCTGGTCGGGTCGAACACGGCCTGGTGCCACCCGGTGGTCTTTCAGCGGATCATCCGGGCCAAGCAGCAGAGGCCTGAGCTGCAGCTGGTGGTAATCGATCCCCGCCGCACCTCGACGTGTGAGCTCGCGGATCTGCATCTGCCGATCACCTCCGGCACCGATGTTTGGCTCTTCAACGGCCTGCTCACCTATCTGCACCGACAGGGCCTCACTGCTGCAGCCTTCGTTGACGAGCACACCACCGGGCTGGAAGCGGCTCTCGCAGCGGCCGGCAGCTCTGCAGAACACGTGTCGGAGACAGCGAAGCTCTGCGGCATCGACGCGGCGCGCCTCACTGAGTTCTATCGCCTGTTCGCCGCCACCGAGAAAGTCGTGACTGTATTCTCGCAGGGGGTCAACCAGTCCTCCGCGGGGACGGACAAGGTGAACAGCATCATCAACTGCCACCTGCTGTGCGGCCGCATCGGCAGGCCTGGCATGGGGCCGTTCTCCCTCACCGGGCAGCCCAATGCGATGGGTGGGCGCGAAGTGGGCGGAATGGCCAACATGCTCGCCGCGCACATGGAGCTCGGCAACCCCGAGCACCGCAGGCTCGTCCAGGAGTTCTGGCGGAGTCCGCGCATGGCCGCCACGGGCGGCCTGAAGGCCGTGGAGCTATTCGAAGCGATGCATGCCGGCCGCATCAAGGCCGTGTGGATCATGGCGACCAATCCGCTCGTGAGCCTGCCGGATGCCGATTTCGCGCGCGCAGCCCTCGAGCGGTGCGAGCTGGTCGTCGTTTCCGATTGCATCGCCGCCACGGACACGACGGCATTCGCCGACGTGCTGTTGCCGGCCGCCGCCTGGGGAGAGAAGGACGGCACGGTCACCAACTCCGAGAGGCGCATCTCCAGGCAGCGCGCATTCCTGCCGCTGCCGGGAGATGCGATGCCGGACTGGTGGATCGTGAGCCAGGTCGCCACCCGCATGGGTTTCGGCCGGGACTTCAACTACAGCGCGGCGCACGAGATTTTCGACGAGCATGCGCGGCTGTCGGGGTTGGAGAACCACGGGTCGCGGGGTTTTGATATCAGCGGTCTCGCAGGCCTGGGCTCTGCAGGTTACGACGCGCTGGAACCGGTGCAGTGGCCCGTGCAACGTCGCTCCGACGGCGGCACCTCCCGCTTGTTCAAGGACGGCCGGTTCCTGCATGCCGACGGCAAAGCGCGCTTCATTCCCACGCCGGTGCGCGCCCCGACGCACTCGACGGATGAGGAATTTCCGCTCGTGCTGAACACCGGGAGAATCCGCGATCAGTGGCACACCATGACTCGGACCGGCCGATCGGCAACCCTGGCGGAGCACCTGCCGGAGCCATTCGTGGATCTGCATGCGCAGGACGCGCTGCTCGCCGGCGTGCGCAATGGTGAGCTAGCCAGGGTACGCACCCGTTGGGGCTCGATGGTGGCGCGTGTCCGAACTAGCGGTGAGATCAAACGCGGCACTCTCTTCGTACCGATCCATTGGAGCTCTGTCCACGCATCGCAAGCGCGCGTCGGCGCTCTCGTCAGCTCCGCTGTCGATCCCGTTTCCGGCGAGCCGGAGTTCAAGCACACCCCTGCACGTGTCGAGCCGTTCGTCGTCGACTGGCATGGATTCCTCATGACGCGCGTCGCCCTGGAGGAGCCGGATTTTTCGTGGTGGACGGCGATCCGCGGCGAGCAATTCCTGCGGTACGAGTTCGCAGGCAGGCAGATGCGCTCCGACCCGGCTGTGTGGGCGCGCACCTTGCTGAACGCTACCCAGAGCGATGCCGATTTCCTCGACTATCGGGACGAGACCGCGGGCATCTATCGCGCCGCCTACATCATCGACGAACGTCTTGCCGGGTGCGTGTTTCTCTCGGTGCGGCCCGACTTGCCGGCTCGCGGCTGGCTCGGCGCGCTCTTCGGCCTCGACAAGTTGGATGACAACGCACGGGCCGCACTACTTGCAGGCAGAGCCCGCGGCGCCCGCACGGATCCAGGCCCCATCGTCTGCTCGTGTTTTCGAGTGGGCACTCACACGCTACGCGAAGCAATCGAGAAGCACGGCATCACGAGCGCGGAGCAAGTCGGAGCATTCCTCCGCGCAGGCACGAATTGCGGCTCCTGCTTGCCGGAGATTCGCAAGCTCATTGCTGCCACGTCCGCGGCCACGTCCGCGGCCACGAGCTGAGCTGATGGCCGGTGTCCGCGCGATGCGGACCTGGCGAAGCAGGACTGCACGGTACTGCCCCGAACGCGGATCAGCCACGCTGCTGGCGTTGCTCGCTCGTCTGCTCAGGCGGCGCTTCCGCCAGGAAGCGCTGCTCCAGCTCCACTGCGGACAGCGGCTTGGACAGCAGGAAGCCCTGAACCTCATCGCACCCACGCACCCGCAGCCATTCCAGCTGTCCGGGGCGCTCGACCCCTTCCGCGGTCACTATCAGGTTCAGGCTCGCTCCGAGGGAGAGGATCGCGTTCGCGATCGCCGCATCGCTTGCCGAGCAGTCCACGTTCTGCACGAACGCTTTGTCGATCTTGATGCGGTCGGGTGGGAACCGCGTGATGTAGGCCAGCGAGGAATAGCCGGTGCCGAAGTCATCGAGCGCAATCCGGCATCCCAGTTGCCGCAATCTCTCCAAAGCCGTACGCACGGTGGCGGAGTCCTTCACCAGCAGAGTCTCGGTGATCTCGACTTCGATGAGCGACGTCGGTACACCGGCCGCCTGGGCCGCCGCCTCGATGGTTCGGGCCGGGTCCCCGTGCAACAGCTCCTTGCCCGACACGTTGATCGCGACGGGGACCGCGCAGCCGCGATCCATCCAGGCGCGCAGCTGGCGGCACGCCGCGCGCGCGACCCACTGGCCCATCTCGATGATCAGGCCGCTGTCCTCGGCGATCTCCACGAAGCGGTTGGGTGAGATCTCCCCGTATTCGGAGTCGCACCACCGCAGCAGCGCCTCCACGCCGGCGATCCGGTTGTCGGTCAGCCGGAACTTCGGCTGATAGCGCAGTTGCAGCCGATCATCCTCGACGGCGTGGCGCAGGCGTGCCTCCAGATCGAGCCAGTCGCGCAGCCGAGTGCTCATGGCCGGCGCATAGACGGCGACGGCCGCAGCCGAGCCGCTCTTCGCCTGGTACATCGCGATGTCGGCATGCTTGAGCACGGTTGCGACGTCGCCGCCGTCATCGGGATAGACGGCGAGCCCGATGCTCGGCGCGGAATAGAACTCCAGGCCTTCGTGCTCGATGGGGTCTTTGAATACCGTCCCGCACTTCTCCGCGATCTGAATCGCAAGCGCTCGCGCGTCGCGATGGCGCAGCAGGATCACGAACTCATCGCCACCGAAGCGGCCTACCGTGACGTGTTGCAGAGCGCCCTTGAAGCTCTCCAGAGCCGCGGTGAGCTTCCCCGCGACGGTGCGCAGCACGGCGTCCCCAACGCTGTGTCCGAACGTGTCGTTCACACGCTTGAAGCTGTTGAGGTCCAGGTAGATGACGGCGACGGCCTCATTCGAGGCAGTCGCTTCGGCGAACATCCGCTCGGCCGTCTCGGTACAGCGCTGCCGGTTGGGCAGGCCCGTCAGGGTGTCGAAGTAGGCCAGACGCTCGATGCGCTCGGCCGCGGCGGCGTTGCGCAGAATGTATTCGAGCCGGCGGGGCAACAAGGCCCAGTTGACCGGCTTGGAGATGAAGTCGGTCGCGCCGGCCTCGAAGGCAAGACGGATCGCTTCCGAATCCTCATGACCCGTCACCATGACGATCGGGACCGTGGCAAGGTGCGGCTGGGCTCGCAGCCTGCGGCAGACGGAGAAACCGTCCAGGCCGGGCATGTCGACATCCAGCAGCACGATGGCGACGTCCTGCGCAAGTGCGGCTTCCAGAGCCGCCGTGCCGTTGTCGAAGCCGCGCGCGTCCAGACCGCACTCGGCCGACGACTCCACCAGCAGCAGGCGGCCGAGATCCTCATCGTCGGCGATGATCGCGACCGGTCGTTTCACGACATCCGCGCTCATGCCGTGGCCCTCAGCTTCAGCTGCAGGAGCTCCTCGATGAGCCGCGGATGCGCGGTTCGCAGCAGGTCGAACAGCGGCTGCACGGCATCGGCGTCGCCCGCCACGCACAGCTGTTCGAGCTGCCGGACTTCCTTCGCATAGGCGAGCGCGCCGACGTTGGCGGCGCTGGAGGCGAGCTTGTGGCAGAGCGCCGCTGCAGCCTGGAGGTCTTTGCGTTGGATCGCAGACTGCAATTGAGCCAGGGACTCCGAGGATCCCCTGTGAAAGAGATCGACGAGCTTGGCATACAGGTCGGGCTGCCCGCCGCCACGCAAACCGCGCAACCTCGCAACCGCCGAGGAATCGACGCACGAAGCCGCCACGAGACGGGCCAGACCGTCCGCGCGCCCGGCTGCGGGGGCGTCGACCGTCGCGGCGGGAGGAGTCACCTCGGACGGTGCATCGGCCGGCGCGCCCTTCGGAGTAATGTGCGCAGCGGCTGCAGCCCGCACGGCGGCCGCCGGCGCGTCAGGCCGCGCAGGCACGTGCGCCACATCGACCTTCTGCGCCGCAGCCGGAATCCACTTCCGCAGGACTCGCGCACACTCTTCCAGCGTGCACGGCTTGCTGAGCATGTCGTCCATGCCGGCCTGCAGACACGTATTGCGATAATTCATGGCATCGTGCGCCGTCAACGCAATGATCGGCACGCGAGGTCCGTCACCCGTGCGCTGGCGGATGAGCGCAGTCGTCGCGAAGCCGTCCATCGTGGGCATGCTCAGGTCCATCAGGATCAGATCGAAGCGCTCCGCGGCATGGCGCGCGATCGCTTCGGGACCGTCTTTGACCCATACCGACGTACAGCCCAGAGTATCCAGATACCCTTGGGCGACCGCCGCATTGACGGGCTCGTCTTCCACGAGCAGCACGTGGCCGCCGATGGGACTGGTGTCGGCCGCGAGGATCGCTGCAGCATCCGCGGAAGCCGGCGCCACACCCAACGTTGCCGCCATTGCCTCGTACAGGGCATCGCGACGCAGCGGTTTGAGCACGATCGCCTCGCCGCCAACGCGGCGCTCGAGCTGCTGCGCTTCCACTTCCGAATTGCTGGCAACGACAATCAGCGCCGCATTCTGCGGGCCCCGCAACTGCTCGTACTCCCTGCCGTCGCCGGCATCGACGATCACCACCTCGGCGGCGTTGCGGATACCGGCGAGCCTATCGATCGGCCCCACGCCCTGATCGAGCACCAGGCCGAGTGCGGCACAATGGCGAGTCAGCGCCTCCCCGAGCGCCGGACGCCGCGTCACGATCCGCACCCGCTTCCGGGGCAGCGGAGGGAATTGTCGTCGAGGCTGCTCCGCACCGATCTTCAGCGGGAGCGAGAAATGGAACGTCGAGCCCACTTGCGGGCGGCTCTCGACGGTGATGGTGCCGCCCATCAGATCGGCGAGCTCGCGACAGATGGCCAGTCCCAGGCCGCTTCCGCCGAAACGCCGCGTGGTCGACTCGTCCGCCTGGGTGAAGGGCGTGAAGATCCTGCCGATGGTCGCCGCATCCATGCCGATACCGGTGTCGGCAATCGAGAACTGCACGGTGAGGCTCTGTCCGTCGCTCGCGCCAATGTCCGCTCTGACGACGATCTCGCCCTGCGAGGTAAACTTGACGGCGTTGCCGACCAGGTTCATCAGGACCTGCCGCACCCGCAGCGGATCGCCGAGCAGGTTGCGCGGCTCGCTCTCCGGGGGGCACACGATCAGGCCGATGCCTTTGGACTCGGCCGCGCCCGCGAACAGACTGGTGCACTCCTCGCAGATGCGCCCGACTTCGATGGGCAGTTCCTCGAGCGCCACTTTGCCGGCGTTGATCTTGGACAGATCCAGCAGGTCGTTGACGATCTGCAACAGCACCTGCGCCGATGAGCGGATCGTCTGCGTCAGCCGCGCCTGCGTCGAGGAGAGTGCCGTACGAGCCAGCAGCTCCGTCATGCCGACGACACCATTCATCGGCGTGCGCAGCTCGTGGCTCATCCGGTCGAGGAAGTTGCTCTTCGCCTGCGCAGCCTCCTCGAGCTGACGGTTGGTGTCTACCAGCTCACGCGTGCGCAGCGCGACTTCGGTCTCCAGGCGCTGCTGCTCGTGGACCACGCGCTGATACCGCACCCGCTGCAGGCGCGCCCGATAAGCGATGAGGCCCACGATAAGCAGGGCGTAGACGGTGTACGCCCACGGTGACTTCCAAGGGGCCGGGGCCCTGTGCAGCATGAGCCGCAGCGGCACCTGACTCCACACGGAGTCGGCATTGGCAGCTCGGACTTCCAGCACGTGGTCCCCGGACTCCAGGTTGGTCAGCGTGATGCGATGCTGAGTACCCAGATCGATCCACCGGTCCGTCAGGCCGAGCATGCGATAGGCCAGTCGGTTGCGCCCCGGGGAGCTGAAGTCGAGCGTGCCGAAGTCCAGCGACAGGATGTTGGCGCGATAGTCGAGCGCGACGCGGTCCATCAGCCAGTACGGGGTGCTGCTGCGAGCCGGGACGCCCATGATCTCGACGCCGGTCAGGGCCAGACGCGGCGGCTTGCTGCTCTCGGTCAGCCGGGAGGGATCGAAGATGTTGAATCCGCCGGGGCCGCCGAAGCACAGCCGCCCGTCGCGCAGCCGGAAAGAGGCTCCGGAGTCGAACTCCTCGCCCTGCAGCCCGTGCTCGCGATGATAGGTCTTGACGGTGCGCGTGCGCGGGTCGTAGCGCGTCAGCCCCGCGTTGCCGCTCAACCAGATGCGGCCGCTCGCATCCGCAAGCACGCCATACACTGTGTCGCTCGAGAGACCCTCGGCACGCGAGATCGTCTCGAAGCGGATCGAGTCGGGGGCCGCCCCTGATCCGCTGACCCTGACGAGGCCGCCGCCATCGGTCCCTACCCACACGCGATCCTCCGCATCCACGGTGACCGCATACACGGTGTTGACCGGGAGGGAGGCCGGGTTGTCGGCATCGTGGCGGAAGACTCTGACGACCGTGCCGTCGGCGCGCGCCAGGTCGAGGCCACCGCCGTCCGTGCCGATCCAGAAGTGACCGCCCCGGTCCTCCGCGATCGAAGTGATGTTGGCGGAGCTGACCGCGCCGGGCATCGAGGGTCCGAACGGGAGCTGGCGGATCAGCCCCGTCATGGGATCGAGCACGTTCACACCGCCGCCGTGCGTCCCGACCCACAACTGCCCGGTGCTGGTCTCGAAAATCGTCGCAATGCCCTCGGCGCTCAGGCTGTGAGGGTCGCCGGGACGCACCGGGATGGACTGGATCTCGCCGCGTGCAGTGAGTTTCTTCACTCCGCCGCCCATCGTGCCGATCCACAACGTGCCCCGGTGATCCTGGTGCAGGGCCATGACGCGCATGTCGCCGATGGCGTTGGAGCGCCCCGTCAAGGCGTCGATCGCGGTAGCAGTGCCGCTATCTGCGTCGAACAGTGTCAGCCCGCCCCCGAGAGTGCCGATCCAGACTTTGTTGTCGGACGCGTCCGCGAACGAAGTCACCTGCTTGTCGCGCACCCACTCGGGTCGGTGAATGCCGAGCTCCCAGCTACGCGGATTCCAGCGGCTGACACCGCCCTCGTAAGTGCCGATCCACATGAGGCCGGTCTGATCCTCATAGAGCGACATGATGAAGGAATCGCGCAGCGAAGCCGGATCGGTGGCGTCCTGCTTGTAATGGTTGAACTGCCCGGTCGAGCGATCCAGCAGATCCAGCCCGGCGCTGGTGCCGACCCACAGATGTCCTGCCTGGTCCTCCAGCAGGGCGTGCACTTCATCGTCGGCGAGAGAGCTGCTCCGATGTGCATCGTGACGGAAGCTCTGCACGAGGCGCCCTTCGCGGTCCATGCGATCCAGGCCGCCGTCGAAGGTTCCGATCCACAGAGCGCCGCTACGGTCCTCGAGCACCTGCGAGATGAGATTGCCGGTCAGGGACGCGGAGCCGCCCGCGGCATGGCCGGCCGCCTCGTGCCGGAAGTGAGCAAAGGAATGCCGTTCAGGGTCCCAACGGTCCAGTCCGTGATCGGTGCCGACCCACAGTGTCCCGGACCGATCCAGCGCGAGGGTCTGAATGCGATCGCTCCCGAGTGACCCGGCGGCAGCGGGGTCGTGCCGCAGATGCTCGAAATGCCCGCTCGCCGGATCCAGGATGTCGATGCCTGCGTCGAGTGTGCCGATCCACAGGCGGCCGCGCGTATCCAGAACGAGCGCCCGCGTGGCATCGCTGGAAAGTGAGCCGGCATCCGCAGGGTCGTGGCGATACACGGTGAACGTATCGGTCGCCCGATTCCAACGGGCGACACCGGCATCCTTGATGGCGATCCACAGATCGTGATGCGCGTCCTCGATGATCTGGTGAATATAGTTTCCCGGCAGTCCGTTATGAGCGCCCGGTGAGTAGGCGTAGCGCAGCAGCTCGTGGCCGTCGTAGCGAACCAGGCCATCCTGGGTGCCGAGCCAGACGAAGCCCTGTGAGTCCTGCAGGGTGACGAACACGGTCCCCTGGGGAAGGCCGTCCGAGGGCGTGAGGTGCTCCAGGATGAGCGGGGGCGAGTCGGCGGCAGCCGCGGGGCCGACGCATGCGATAGAGGTCCCCAGGAGAAGGCCGAACGCGGCCAGCAGGGACGAACGCCAGCCCGCCGCGCGAGTGGTGGTGCTCACGCGCCTAAGATGCCTCAATGCCGTTGCTGCCTTCGTTGATCCAGGTTCCCGCGCGGACCGGCGTGGATCGCGCTTTGCGCGATCTGCATCACATTCCGGTCATCCGTCCGGGTCTGGGCCGTTTATGGGCACGGGCCGCTGAGGCGTTGTGGCGCCCGCGGCCCGCGGCTGTCCCCGACTCTTTGGCAACCGCCTCGGGGCGGTTTTGCTATTCGTTAGGCACCCACGACACGATCGAGGCGGGGGTCGTCGGCGCAGCGCCCGGCTGCGACGTGTTCCACCATGACACGTCCCGGGCCCAGGTGTATCCCCGCGCCCACGTGTAGCCTCGGGCCCAGGTGTACCCGCTCGCCCAGGTGTAGCCCCGCGCCCAGGTATATCCCTGCGCCCACGTGTAGCCCTGCGACCAGGAGTAGCCGCGTGCCCACGTGTATCCCTCGTTCCAGCTCAAACCGTCCCCGCTGGTGCTACCGCCCCAATACCAGCCGTTCATGTTCATGATGTAGTAGTTGCCGTTCGCGTCCTCGTTGGCCGGGCCGCCGAAGTGCTCGGTGCCGGCCAGATCGGCGTTCACGTCGAGGCCCACGTTTGCGCAGTTGACGGCGGAGCTGTTGATCGCGGCAGGCGCGTTGATGAGGCCGGCGCCCTGCTGGAACACGCTGTAGGCCAGCGTGTTGGCCGAAGTCACGGCGGGGCGCGCCGAGGCCAGCAGACGGCACTTCACCTGGTCAGGCGTCAGGTACGGGTGAGCCTGCAGCATCAGCGCGACGACTCCCGTCGTCACCGCCGCGGACATCGAAGTGCCCGACATGGTGAACAACTGCTCGCCCGCGGACATGGAGCCCGGATCGATGTTGGCCAGGTAGCTGTCGTGCGGCATGGAGGCGGTGATGTGGCCACCGGGGGCGACCATCTCCGGCTTCACGAAGCCCTCGAACGTCGGTCCGGTGGAGGAGAACGACGCCAGGCGGTCGTCCGTCCCATCGTACGGGGTGTAGTTGTCCGTCAGGGCGCCGGTGGTGATCACGTACGGCACATTGCCCGGCACGTCGATCGACATCGGGTTGGGGCCTTCGTTGCCGGCGGCCGCTACCACTACGATACCGGCGCGCCAGGCCTGCATGACGGCCTGAGCCAGCGGATCGTCCCAGTAGTAGGACTCCGGGGTCGCACCGAAAGACAGGTTGACGACGCGGATGTTGTAGCGCGTCTTGTTGGCCACGATCCAGTTCAGGCCGGCGATCACGTCGGAATAGGCACCACCGCCCTGGCCGTCGAACGCCCGTACGATGACGAGGTTCGCCTTCGGGGCAATACTGTCGTAGCTGAGCGCCAGATCCTGCGCGCCGCCGGCGGCAATCGAGGTCACATGCGTGCCGTGGCCAAACGGGTCGCCGGTCACCGCACCGTGACCGCCGTTGGTCACGTCGAGGGTCGCGAGAATGCGCCCGCCGTAGTTCTGGGTCGGATCCTGCCAGAGACCGGAATCCAGGATGGCGATCGTCACGCCCTGGCCGGTGATCCCCTGGTTGTGCAGTTGGTCGGCACCGACCAGCATCGGATAGTTCGTCTCATAGAACAGGCTCGAGCTGCCCACGCTGGTGCCGTCCTGCAGCGACTGGCCCGAGCTGAGGGAGGTCATGAGCGGCGAGAGCAGCGGCGAGACGACCGGGCCTGCCACAGGCGTCGTGGTATTCAGCACAGGCGAAGTGACCGGAGCGAGTGCCTGGGTGAGCGGAGTAGTCAGCGGCGCAGTTGTATTCAACACCGGAGTGGCAATGGGGGTAGCCACGGTGCCGACCGTCGAAGTCACCGGCGCCGTCAGCGAGCCGAGCCAGGAGAACAGCCCCCGGGCCGCCACCTTGCGATCCGCGTAGACGTGCAAGCCGCTCTCGCGCAGCCGCTCAGCCTGATCCAGCGTCAGATAGGCCGATACGGCGTTGATGATCTCGAGCGGCCGCTCGACGCTCGCCGCCACATGCTGGACGCTCTGCTCGGCCGATTCGACCGAAGGGGCCTGCACGATATAGAGGCTCGGCACCACCAGCGGCGGCTGGCTCGCGGACGTGGAGGGTATTGCGTCGGCCGCGCAAGCCACAGGCAGCGACAGCAGTGCGATGGAGGCTGGAACTATCAGGCGAAGCATCGTTTTTTTCCCGTTCAAGGGCGGACTCCCGGGGCCGGATCCGCGTGTGCGTATTTGACGTGAACGGGTCGACACTCTCGGCTAAGCACACCTCACAGGCCGGCGAGGTGTTTGTGACGGAGTTATCATAACGGCAGTGTCAAATTGGCGCGTTGCGCGGCGCCCACGGATGCGTCTGACTCAACGTGACGCCGAAGCGAGGGGTTCCTCGATTATGTCAGGTGAGGCGTCCTGATAGAGATCGCCGGTGCCGTGCCGGCACCCCAGCGCAAGCAGCGCCGCGCGTTGCTCCTGATCGTCGACACCCGTGGCAATGGGTGTGAGTCCGAGTGCTGTGGCAACGGCGACGCCCGCGCGACAGACCTTGAGAGCCACCGCGTCGGTGCGGATCGCGGTCGTCCAGGCACGATCCAGCTGCAACCCCCAGATCGGAGTCCGCGCGAGCCAGTCGAGTGAGCCGAGGCCGCGGCCCACTTCATCTACGACCAGGCGCACGCCCCGCTGCCGCAGAGCGAAAAAGTCCGCAGGGTCGCGCGAAATCAACGTCTTCTCCGAGATACGCAGCTCGAGCCGGTCCGCCGGCACCGCGCCCTCTGCCAGAAACCGCTCGATGTCGCCGATGAAATTCTCATGCAGCACGTGATGGCGCAGGGCGCCGAAGGAGATGCGTACATCGGCTTCCGACCTGGCGCTGAGATCGAGAAAATCCTCCCGCAGGCGCGCCAGCACCGCGCGGGACAGGGCAGCAGCGAGACCGGTGATCTCCGCAACACGCAAAAATTCGCTCGGACGAATCTCGCCGCGCAGAGGATGCAGCCAGCGCAGATAGCCGACCCACGCGACCAAACGTCCGGTCACGAGGTCGTGACGGCCCACGTAGCGAAAGCGAATATCACAGCTCTCGATCGCCTCGTGCAGTTCCCTAGCGATGTCCAGGCGTGCGAGCGAGCGCAGCTTCAGAGTATCGGTAAAGAAGCACACGGAAGAGGCCCCACTCCGACGTGCCTCCGTCGCGGCGGAACGCGCATGATCCAGCAAGAGCTTCGGAGTGGAAGCGTCCTGCCCGAGAATCGCGACGCCGCCATACACGGTCAGGTGGAATTCGGCTTCCCCGACGGCGACAGGCTGGCGGAGGCTGGCGCACAGCTTGCTCACGCAGCGGTCGATGACCTCGCGGTCCGAGGTCTCCAGAACCAGGGCCAACAGGCTGTCGCTCAGCTGCCCCAGATACCAGCCCGGCTCCGCTTCATCCTGCGCGGGAAGCCGCAGGATCACCGTGCTCATGATCTGCTCGGACACACGGGGAGCAATCACCTGCGCGATATCGGCGATGCCGTCCAGGTGCACCACGGCGACGGCGATCGGCTTCTCACGTAGCGCCGCCAGCGAGGTCGATTCCTTGAAGCGACGCAAGAAGCCCCGCCGGTCCAGGTGCGGGCGTGGGCGCTCGTCCGATCCCTCGAGCCCTGCATCCTGGGCAGCCCCCAGCACCGCTCGAACCACGCACAAGGCGCGATCCGGGCCCTGCGGGTTGACTCGCACTTCGTACTCGCTGCCCTCGTGCTGAAACTTCACTTCCGTGGCCGTGCGCTGGGCGATGGATTTCTTCACCAGCTGCAGCAGCAGCGCCGCCGAATCCTTCGGCCATAGGGTGTCCATGTGCCTGCCGCTGGCATCCCCCGCCGGCTTCAGATCGGCCACGCCGTGTCCGCCGCTGTGCGCCGCGACGATTCCGTCGCGCCGCACCATCAGCACCAGATCAGGCAGGCTTTCCAGTAATTCGTCGGTAGGCATGGGCAGGAGATTCCGATCGCCGGGCATCGTAAGCGGGATCGGGGCCGGGATTCTTAGATGCAGATCCCATAGCGGGGAGGCACAGCGCGCCCTACTGTCGCGATCGCGTATCGTCTCGGTCGCGGCAGCGCCGCGTGCAATCGACGTCCTCACGGGCCGCGCCTGCCCCCTTGCTCTGCGGAGCCGGAGTGGCCTCGCTTTCATACGTGCTCGAGTGCCTCGACTCGATCGGGGCGCAGTTCGTACGTCCGGACATCACGCAGTCCTGAATCCGGGACGCGTCGTGCAGCACATGGGCGAGATAGAGCCCGCCACCGACCAGCACCAGAATCAGGAGGAGCCCCAGCACTGCTGCCCGGCGCGGATCGCGGCTCTCGGGATCATGCGGCTCCAGCTCGTCCATGATCTCATTATGATCCTGCGCGACAGGGGGCGCCGGACGATATGATGTGCACAATCAACCCCTTGGGTCGCAAGCGCATGACCAATGTCTGGGTAGGCAC
This sequence comes from Steroidobacteraceae bacterium, assembly GCA_035552975.1. Classification (GTDB taxonomy): domain Bacteria; phylum Pseudomonadota; class Gammaproteobacteria; order Steroidobacterales; family Steroidobacteraceae; genus 13-2-20CM-66-19. The sequence continues at coordinate 4,792 of DATNEN010000327.1, read as the reverse complement.
CTCCGGCTACAACTATCCCGAGTGGCGGGGGAGCTTCTACCCGGAGAAGTTTCCCACCTCGAAGATGCTTCCCTACTATGCAGAGCGCTTCCGGACGGTCGAGATCAATTACACGTTCTACCGGACGCCGAACGAGAAAATCCTCGCCGGCTGGAACCGTGAGACCCCAGAGGGGTTCAAGCTCACGCTGAAGGCCCCGAAGCGCATCACGCACGATGCGCGCTTGAAGGATTGTGCGGAGCTGCTCCAGTACTTCCTCGACACGGCCGCGACCCTCGGGCCGAAACTCGGCGCCCTGCTGTTCCAGTTGCCGCCCTTTCTGCGCAAGGATGTCGGATTGCTCGACAGGTTCCTCGAGACGTTCCCTCCAGGGGTGTGCGCGACCTTCGAATTCCGTCACAAGTCCTGGTGGGACGAGGATGTACTGGCGCGCTTGCGGGCGAAGAATCTCGCCCTGTGCATCGCCGACAGTGAAACACTGTCAGCGCCCGTGGAGATCACTGCCGACTACGCCTACTTCCGGCTGCGCGACGAGGGCTACACGCCGAATGAGATTGCCCAGTGGGCGCGCACCATTCGCGAGAAGACATCCGCGTGCAGCGATGTGTTCGTGTACTTCAAACATGAGGAGGCCGGCAAAGGGCCGCAGTTTGCCCGCCTGCTGCTGGACTCGCTCGCCGCGCTTCAGCCTGCTTGACGCTGTAGCCGCCGCGGCGCTCCAGCCGGCGCGGCGCGCCCCGGCCTGTTTGACGCTGTAGCCAGCACCGCGCTCCCGGCGGTGCGGCGCTCACTTGCCTCCCAATCCCGCCTCTGCCTGTCGCAACCAGTCGGCGCGATCGGCGCTCGCGGGCATCGCTTCGGCGAGCTTGCGCGCCTTCGCGTAGTTGTCCGCTGCATTGGGCGCGTCACCTGTCTTTGCCTGCGTCTCCGCCAGCGCCAGCAGGTTGGGCGGATATTGCGGCTGCAACATAACGGCGCGGCGTGCCCACTCCAACGCGGAATCCGCGTCGCCGGGCCCTAACGGCCATGCAGGCGCCCGGAGCAACACCAGCGCCCGCACGCGCGACGGACCTGCGTGGTCAAAGTTAGGATCGAGGTCCTCGGCGCTCCCGAGATCCATCAGCATGCTATTGAGCAGGCCGATGGCATCCGGGGGATGGGAGCGCGCCTGCAGACCCAGCCCGAGGGCACGGACGTAGAGACAAGCCCCTGTCTGTGGAAAGCGATCCACGCAGGCCTTTGCGTTGTTCATGGCATCGTCGGCGAGATCGCCGCGAATCTTCGCATCCGACGCGCCATCGCTGCGCTGGGAGTCCGCGAGCACCGCTGCGGTCAGATCGGCCACCGTTGCCGACGCCGGCGGCGGCGGGAGAGCAGGCGGCTGGCTGGCACAGGCGCCGAGCACAGCTGCGATGCAGCCGACCAGCAGCCGTCTCACTGCGGCAGCCGAGGTTGTGTGAAGCCCCGCAGACGCAACGAGCTCAGTGTGTCCGCAGCATGCGCGTCGTGCCCCATTTTCAGCAGACCTGCCTGAAACGCGCGCACGCGCGCCGCAGGCAAGCGCGAGTCGACCGCGACTATCAGCGCAACGGGCAACGGCGCAGATTGAGCGACGGTCTCGATCTGTTTTGCAAAGGGCAGCGTCGGAAGCGATGCCGCCTGTGTCTGATCCAACAGTGCGGCGACCTTCTCGCCGGAGGCCACGCGCCGCAAAGCGCTGAGAATCTGGCCCGTCGATTCGATCTTGACGTCGGCGGGCAGCGCCCAGGCCTGCAGTGCCGAGTGCCTGACGAAATCGGGCGCGTAGCCGGCCACACTCAGCACGGTATAGCCGGCGAGCGACGGCGGCCCGCTCACGGCCCCGGACTTCGCCACCAGACTCCAGCGCTCCTGGGTTCCGGTCCCGGTGACATCGGCCTGCGCGAGCGGCGTCAGATGCAGGCTCGCCGCATGCTCGACGTAGAACGGATACGGCACGAAAGCAAGTACGGCCTCGGAGCTGCCGAGCTTTGCAATCCCGCCTTCCTCGGTCGGGTCGTAGACCGCGGCGAGGCTACCGGCCGGCCATCCCGCGGAAGCCGCCGCCGCGGCGGCAAACTCGTCGACGAACGGCTGAGCATCCCCTGCCGCGCCCGGATATCCCGGCGCGCAGAACACCAGGGTCGCCAGCGCACCTGCCAGTAATGTCGCCATGGCTTTAGGCTATCATTCCCGAGCGCTGTGGGCCTATCGGAAGGCGAGTAGGGGCGCGTCCGTCGAAGAATGAGTCTGCCCGCTTCGCCCAAGATGCTCCGGATCTTCCTGCGCGTGCTGCGATTCCGACGTACGATCGTAGTCGCGTTCGCGCTCTTGACGGCCGCCGGCATCTACGGCGCGCTGCACATCCCCAACGATCCGGCCATCGACCGACTGGTCGTCGCCGGCGATCCGACCGCGCAGGCCACCGTCGACTTCGAGAAAATATTTCCCGAAGGGGACCAGGCGCTCATCATGCTCGAGTCGCCGGACCCCTTGAGCGACGCAGCGGTGAGCGCTGCGAGTCGCGTCGAGAGCCAGCTCGCGAAGATTCCGCACGTCGAGGCACAGAGTCTCCTGACTCTGTATCGGCACGCGGGGTCGGACAGACAGGCCGGCTCCAGCGAGGCGCCTCTACGGGCATTCGCCACCGGCACTTCCCTGTTCCGCCGTGCGGGCCTGATAGGCGATCACTACCTGGGCATCGGAATCCAGCTGCACGCCGATTCGGCCGCCGAGCGCGACCGTGCGCTCGCGGCAATCGATGCGATCGTCCTGCCGCTCGCGGGCTCGAGCGGACCGTTTACCGCCGTCCGTCGCGTGGGCCAGCCGTGGCTCGAAGCCTGGCTGGAGCGGGAGACGACGGCGGCCACGAAGCGCTTCATGCCGCTGTTCGGAATTTTCCTGGTGGTGCTCGTGTTCATCGTGTATCGCTCCTGGCGAGCGCTCGGTGCCATCATCATCACGCTCGGCTGCGTCGTCGCCATGGCTGTTGGGCTGGCCGAGCTATTCGGCTGGTCGAACACCGTCGTCTCGACTCTCGTGCCGCTCACGGTGATGGTCACGACGACCGCGACGCTCGTCTACATCCACTCGCGGTACATCGAACCGGACGATGCGCCTACGCTGCTGGAGCATCACGCCCGCGCCCTGGCGAACAAATTCCTGCCGTGCACCGCCTCGATGTTTGCCACCGCGGTCGGTTTCGCCGCGCTGGCAGTGTCCGAAATTCGCCCCGTGCGCGAGATGGGTCTGTGGACTGCGTGCGGGCTGGTCGTGGCGTGGCTGGGTTGTTTCACACTGTTTCCGGCTCTGCAGTCGCTCATGCGCACACCATTGCTGTCGGAGCGACGTCCGGCGGCCCGCTGGTTTCCGCGCTTCGTCGACGCTTTGGTACCGGCAACGCGTCGCTATCGCTGGCCGCTGATCGGCGCATCGATAGTGCTCATGCTGTGCGGCGCCGCCTCGCTGTTCGGGATACCCGGCAGGCTGGAGCCGCTTGCCCTGGAAACCGATGCGCTCACCTACGTCAACCAGAGCGAGCCGGTGGCGCAGGACACGCGCCGGTTCCAGCGCACCAACGGGCTGGACATGTTCGAGCTGTGGCTGCAGACACCTCCCGGCCACGCACTGGATCCGGATTTCCTGCGCGCCGTGGAGCAACTGACACGCCGATTCGAGGGCGACTCGCGCATCACGGCCGTCGACGGCCCGACCTCGGTGCTGCGTTGGTCGCGGTACATCGAGTCCGGCTCCGATCGCCTGCCCATGGAAGCGAGCGCGTGGCCGAAGCTCGCCGGCGATCTCGAGCAGATCATGCTCACCGAGCCCGGAGCTCGCGAGTACGTCGATGTAGCGGATCTGGCGAGCGTCAGGCTGAGCATCCGCGGACGCGCAGAGATGTTCGGCCGCACCGGTGCGATGCGCTCATTCATCGAGCAGACCTGGGCCGCCGAGCAACACAGCGAGCCTGCGCTGCGCGGGGTGCGAGGTCGCGTAGTAGGCAAGGGGGCCGTGTCGTCGGCGATTACGGCGCGCCTGTTACCCACGCTCACCGAAAGCTTTGTGATCACCGCGACGGTCATCTTCTGTGCGTTCCTGATCGTCTTCCGCAGCCCCTCCGCCCGCCTGATGACCATGATCCCCTCGTTCTTTGCGATTCTCTCGGTGTTCATCGTGATGCGCCTGGTGGGGATTCCGCTGAACATCGCCACCATCCTGATCGGCTCGACGGTTCTGGGAGCGACCGAGAACGACCAGGTGCATTTCTTCTACCACTTCCAGGAAGGCACCTCGGCAGGCTCGACCGCCGGAGCGCTGCGTCACGCGCTGCTGGTCGCCGGGCGGCCGATCCTGTTCGCGACGCTGATCAACGCCAGCGGCTTCCTGGCCCTGGCGCTGTCGGACCTGCCGCCCATGCGGCAGTTCGGCATCGTCTCCGCCTCGGGCTTCATCCTGGCCCTGGTGGCGGATTTCACCGCCCTCCCCGGGGCACTCTGGATCGTCAGCCGCTTCGCTCGACGAGTTTAGGCGCGTGCGCACTTTGCGCGCGCCTGTTGCACGCGCCTGTAACAGATCCCGCGCACCATCCTTACAGCTTCCTTACATCTGTTGTCGCTTAACCGCAACGGGGAATGATTCCTGCGCGATGGATCGTCTACCGCATATGAGCTTCGTCCATTGGCTTGGTGATGGCGGCTGCGTAGTGGCCGCGCTCGCGATGATCTACACGATCATCGCGTGTGTTGCCGTGCGAACCCGTCCCCGTGCCGCACCG
>DATNEN010000326.1:0-4063 GCA_035552975.1 Steroidobacteraceae bacterium | reverse complement strand
TCGCCGGATCCGGGACCGTTTTGGCCAGCGCGAGGTAGATGTCGCGCGGCGACAGAGGCAGCGCGCCGTAGAGTTTGCTGCGCACCAGAATGATGGCCTGGTACGAGTATTTGACTTCCACCATCCCGGAGCCCCAGCGATAGTTGTACACGCGGGGCGCCTGGTCGGCATACACAGCGTCCCAGTCGAGCTCGCTTTCCTCTTGCATCGCTGCCGCGCCCGTTGGGCTCCTGCAACTCCCGTGGGAAAGATCATCGGGCTTGCGCACCGCCATTCTCTGCGCCATGCAGTTATATACCGGCCGCCGCGCCGACTATCACGAGCGCTGCCAGCCGCCAGACATCGAGGTGCGCAGCTCCCGCCGACTTGAACTTAACCAATTGATTTGGCAATAGAACGGTGCGTCGCGGCACACGCCGTTCAGATATCTTCACATTGGGTGTTGACAGCAGGCTCGCTATCGTCCTACTGACGGTCGCGATTGAGGGGTGCGCGCGTTTTTCCGCGGGGACACCTCTATACTCGGCTATTGCCAACCTGGCACCCGTATTACCTGGCTTGACGAGGAGTGGGCGATGAACGTTGCGCAAGTGACCGCGGAAATCATGAAACGTGAGGGTGCCGAGTATCTCCTCGCCTATCCTCTGAACCCTCTGACCGAGTCATGCGCCGCCGCGGGTATCCGTCCCATCATCGTGAGGCAGGAGCGCGTCGGCGCGCACATGGCGGACTGCATCAGCCGCCAGAGCTCCGGTGACAAGGTCGGCGTGTTCTGCTGCCAGGCGGGACCGGGAACCGAGAACGCCTTCGGCTCCATCGCGCAGGCCTGGTCGGAAGGCGTGCCGCTGATTTTCATGCCGGGCGCCTCTTCGCGTAACCAGGCGTGGCTCAAGCCCACATTCAACGCCGTCCTCAACTACCAGCACATCACCAAGCACGCCGAGCAGATCAATACCCCCGAGATGATCATTCCCGCGCTGCGCCGCGCCTTCACGTTCGCGCGCAACGGCCGACCGGGACCGGTGTTGCTCGAGTTCCCCGGCGACATGTGGAACGTCGAGGTCCCCGGCACCGCCACCGAGGTCAACTACAAGCCGGTGCGGCGCATCCTCTCGGCGCCCAGCCACGCGGACGTCGATGCCGCCGCCGAAGTGCTGATCAACGCCAAGCGGCCGATGCTCTACGTCGGCCAGGGCGTGCACTACGGCAAGGCGTGGCCCGAGCTGATGCAGGTGGCCGAGCTCCTCGAGGCGCCGGTGACGACCAGCCTGGAAGGCAAGAGCGCGTTCCCGGAGACCCACGCGCTGTCGATGGGCTCGGGCGGCGTCTCGATGCCCAAGGCCGTGTTCCAACACGTGCAGGATTCGGACGTGGTGTTCGGAGTCGGTGCCAGCTTCACGGCCACCGGCTTCGGCATCCGCTTCCCGATGAAGCAGAAGGACAAGATCTACGTACACCAGACGATCGATCCGCACGACATCAACAAGAACATCCCGACGGACTATCCGATGGTCGGGGATTCCAAGCTCGCGCTCGCGATGCTGCATCAGGCGCTCAAGGAGCGGCTGAAGAAGCCCCGCGGACTCACTGCGCAGGTCCACAAGCGCATTCGCGAGTTGAACGACCCGTGGATGGCGGAGTGGATGCCGCGCCTCACCAGCGATTCCAAGCCGCTGTCGCCGTATCGCGTGATCCACGACCTGATGACCGTTGCGGACGTGCCCAACACGATCATCACTCACGATGCCGGCAGCCCGCGCGATGAGCTGTCCCCGTTCTGGAAGCCCGTCACGCCGCTGAGCTACATCGGCTGGGGCAAGTCGACCCAGCTCGGCTACGGCCTGGGATTGGCGATGGGCGCGAAGCTGGCCCATCCGGACCGGCTGTGCGTCAACATGTGGGGCGATGCCGCCATCGGCATGACCGGCATGGACTTCGAGACCGCGGTGCGCAACCAGATCCCGATCCTGTCCATCCTGTTCAACAACCACGCGATGGCGATGGAGTTCAAGGCGATGGCGGTGTCGCGCGCCAAGTACCACTCCACCGACATCTCCGGCAACTACGCGGACTGGGCCAAGGCCCTCGGCGGCTACAGCGAGCGGGTCACCGATGCGGACCAGATCATCCATGCCCTGAAGAATGGCATCGCGGCGACCAAGGAAGGCAGGCCCGCCCTGCTGGAGTTCATGACCACTCAGGACAAGGTCTACTCGACCTTCGAAGTCGGCTACCAGGGATAGCAGGAGAATGCAGCGGCCGTGCGTCCCGCAGGGGACGCGCGGCGGCTGGCACGCCGGCAAAAACCACGCTGTTTGCCGGCCGCCTGGGCTGGCTGAGGGCCTCAACTCCGCGAAAATCGCCGCAGGCGATTTTCGCGGAGAATCAGCGTGCTTCGCCGCTGAAGGTACGCAAAGCCGGATTCGTATGGTCGGGCATGCTCAGCGCAGCCTGCACTCCGGGCCGCGCGCGCACCCTTGCCAGCCAATCAACCAGGCGTGGGGCGCGTGTTTCCACTTTCATCTCGGGGAACATGCGCTGCAGACCCACCCCGCACATGGCGAAGAAGTTGATGTCCGCGAGGGTGAACTGCTGCCCCGCCAGGTAGGGGGTGCGCGCGAGCTGCTGCTCGACCTTCTCGATGGCGACTTCGATCTTGCGGGTGGCATTCGCCAGGTCCGCGGGGCTGAACCCCGAGCGCGCCGTCTTCCATTTCTCCCGCTGCTCATACAGCGGGATGCGCGCGACCAGCTTCTCGAACTCGCCCGCCTCGATCGAGCGGGCGATGATGCCGACCATCCGATGCCAGCCGTGCATCGAGACGTAGTTCATGACGTGCTCGTCCACGAACTTGTTCCAGAAACGCATCCGCGCTTTGCCGACCGGGTCGGCCGGACGCAGCGCCGGCGCCTCCGGAAAAGCATCCTCGAGGTATTCGTTGATCACCGTGGTATGAGTGATGATGGTGCCGTCGTGATCGAGCACCGGCACCTGGCCTTCCGGATTGATGGCGACGAACCACGGCGCGTGCTGCTCGAACTTGTGCAGGTCGACGTACACGCTCTCGAACGGGAGAGCCTTCTCCTTGAGCGGGATCAGGGTTTTGAGGGAGTTCGCCAGGGGCTCGGCGTGGTACAGCTTCAACATGTGGCGCCTCCTCGATTGTTCAAGTGGGAGTCATGTCGACGACGCACACGACGCCGCCCACCTCCACGGTCTGTCCGGCAGGAACGGCCACTTCCAGCAGCTTGCCGGCGCCAGGAGCGGTGATCTCCTGCGTGACCTTCTCTGTCTCGATCTCATAGAGCACATCGCCCGCGGCGAACGAGTCGCCGGGGTTCTTGTGCCACTTCGCGATGGTCGCTTCCTGCATGCTCATCCCGACCTTGCTCAACTTCAAGCTGATACGCATGGTGTTGGGACCCGCTCACGCGGCCTTCGAGCGCAACAGCTCGGCTGCGACCTTGGCGATACGCTCATCGCTCGGGATCATCAGCCGCTCGGAGTTGGGTGCGTAGGGCATGCAGACATTCGGCACGGTGACGCGCTTGACCGGCGCCTTGAGAGCCGAGAAGCCCACGTCCGCCATCACCGCGGCAATGTGGCTCGCCACGCTGCAACGATCGCGCGCCTCATCGACGACGACGACGCGGCCGGTCTTGCGCACCGAGCGCAACAGGCCTTCCTCGTCCATCGGTACGATCGTGCGCGGATCGACGACTTCGGCTTCGATCCCCTGGGCCTGCAGTTTGCCCGCGGCGCTCAGGGCCGGCTTGAGCATCGAGCCGAGCGCAATGATGGTCACGTCCTTGCCTTCGCGGGCGACGGTCGCTTTGCCGAACGGCACGGTGTAGTCGCCGTCCGGAACCTCGCCCTGCTCGCCACCGCGGCCGATCGCCTCCAGGAAGAAAGTGGGATTGTTGCCCCGGATGGCGGTCTTCAGCAGGCCCTTGGCATCCGCCGGTGTCGCCGGCATCACGACATTGAGGCCCCCGAGATTCACCAGGGCCGGATAGCCGCTGTCGGAATGCTGCGCAGCATTCGAGCCGCCGCCGCCGTACGC
>DATNEN010000325.1:0-15423 GCA_035552975.1 Steroidobacteraceae bacterium | reverse complement strand
GGTGGCGCCGTTGCGTAAATTGAGCATGGTCAGGGCATCGAGGCCCCGCACCAAAGCGCGAATCGGGCGAGTCGATTCCATGGATCGTTGATGCTCGTGTATGAAATCGGCCATCACTGTTGACAGTTTAGAAAGTGTTCCTGCCACAACGCAATGGTGTTTCGGCTCTATGTGCGGTTTTCGCCCCCTTGTTTGCGTTGACTTGACTAATCTTTAGTTTCTAGACTGCGCCGCACCCGCACTCGGGTGTTTCGGCGGCGCGACAAGTGCGCTGGGGGACCCCTTCGAGTGCTGCGTTCGCCTCGCGCTCCACGCAGGCGGGGTGCTGTGGAGGGCACGGATAGGCGTTGTCAATGCTCGCGTACACACTTCGCCGCTTCCTCGGGCTGCTTCCCGCGCTGTTCGTCATCATCACCGTCTCTTTCTTCCTCGTCCGGTTGGCACCCGGCGGGCCGTTCGATCAGGAGCGCACACTGCCGCCCCAGGTGCGTGCCAATCTCGACCGGGTCTACGGGCTGGATCAGCCACTTGCGCTGCAGTATGTCCACTATCTATCGCGGCTGGTGCGGGGCGACCTGGGCCCCTCGTTCAAGCTACCCGACTTCTCGGTGTCGGAGCTGATCGTCGCCGGCCTGCCCGTCAGTGCCACGCTGGGAGGGCTGGCGCTGCTGCTGGCCCTCCTCCTGGGCATCCCCCTGGGCGTGGCAGCGGCGCTGTGGCACGGACGGCCCGCCGACTTCGGCATCGCCGGCTTCGTGGCGCTCGCGGTGGCGCTGCCAAGCTTCGTCACCGGCCCGTTGCTGGCCCTGATCTTCGGCCTCTACCTGCATTGGCTGCCCGTGGGTGGCTGGGAGGAGGGCTCGCCGCGCTATCTGATTCTTCCGGTGCTGACGCTGGGCCTGCCGGTTGCCGCTTATGTCGCGAGGCTCACGCGCGGCGGCCTGCTGGAAGTGCTCCGGTCGAACCATATTCGTACCGCGCGCGCGCGTGGCCTGGGTGAGGCCCGAATCCTGCTGCGGCATGCGCTGCGTCCGGCCCTGCTCCCTGTGGTCAGCTACCTGGGACCCGCGGCCGCCTTCGTCGTCACCGGCTCGCTGGTGGTGGAGACCGTGTTTGCATTGCCGGGGACCGGCCGCTACCTCGTACAGGGGGCGATCAACCGCGACTACACGCTGGTGATGGGGATGATCGTCGTCTATGGCGTGCTCACTCTGCTGCTGAACTTCGCCGCCGACGTGGTGTACGGCTGGCTCGATCCGCGCGTGCGGCATGATTGAGATCTCTTCTCAGCCGTTGTGGAGACGAGCCGGGCGGCGATTCTGTGGCGATGGCAAAGCCCTGGTGGCGGGCGTCCTGGTGGCGCTCATCGCACTGCTGGCGATCGTGGGGCCCTCGCTGAGTCCGTTTCGCTACGATGCGCTGGACTGGCATCATCTGGCGGTCCCTCCGCAGCTGCAGTCCTCGCATTGGCTCGGCACCGACCGGCTCGGCCGCGATCTGTTCGTGCGCACTCTCTATGGAGTGCGCATCTCCCTCGTCATCGGACTGCTCGCGACCGCCGTCAGTGTGATCATCGGACTCGCCTGGGGATCCATCGCAGGGTATGTGGGCGGCCGTACCGACGATCTGATGATGCGCTTCGTCGATGTGCTCTACGCGCTTCCGTATCTGTTTCTGGTGATCATTTTCGCGACGTTCTTCGGTCGCGGAAACCTCATCGGCCTTTTTCTGGTCATCGGTGCCGTCGGTTGGCTCACGACCGCGCGCATCGTGCGTGGTCAGACGCTCGCACTCAAACGTCGTGAGTTCATCGAGGCCGCGCGTGCTACCGGCGTGGGGACCCCGGGCATATTGTTGCGTCACGTCATCCCCAACCTGATCGGGCCCGTGGCCCTGTATGCGACCTTGACCATCCCGGACATGATTCTGTTCGAGAGCTTCCTGAGCTTTCTCGGGCTGGGTGTGCAGGAGCCGCTGGCGAGCCTGGGTAGCCTGATCAACGGTGGCGCGCAGGAGATGCAAGCGGCTCCCTGGATGCTGGTGGTGCCGGCGCTCGTGCTCAGCGTGCTGCTGCTGTGCTTCAACCTCATCGGGGATGGTCTGCGCGACGCGCTGGATCCCTCTACGAGCGCGGAGCGCTGACGTGCCTGCCCTCGTCCACACCTCCGACGCACCCGTTCTGCGCCTCGAGAACCTGCATGTCGGCTTCGACACCTCGCAGGGTCGCGTCGCGGCCGTGCGCGGCATTTCCCTGAACGTGAAGCCGGGCGAGTGCCTGGGCGTGGTGGGGGAGTCCGGCGCAGGCAAGAGCCAGGCCTTTCTGGCGGCCATGGGACTGCTCGCCCCCAATGGAACCGCCAGCGGCCGCGCGATCTTCGGCACCACTGAGCTCATCGGCCGCAGTGCCGTCGAGTTGGATCGGATCCGCGGCCTGAAAGTGGGCATGGTGTTCCAGGATCCGATGACCTCGCTCACTCCCCACATTCACGTCGGGGATCAGATTGCCGAGCCGCTGGTGATGCACGTGGGTGTGACGTGGAGAGAGGCTCGATTGCGGGCGCTGGCGCTCCTGCGGCGCACGCGCGTGACAGATCCCGAACGCCGGATGAAGCAGTACCCGCATGAGCTCTCAGGTGGGATGCGACAGAGGGTGATGCTCGCCATCGCGCTCGCATGCGAGCCGACATTGCTGATCGCCGATGAGCCGACGACGGCACTGGACGTGACCGTGCAGGCGCAGATTCTGGCGCTGCTGGCAGATCTGAAGCGCGAACGCGCCATGTCGATGGTGCTCATCACGCACGATCTGGGAGTCGTGGCGGGCCTGGCAGATGAGGTTGCCGTCATGCGCGAGGGGCAGATCGTCGAGCAGGGAGCGGTCGGCACTCTCTTGAAGTCGCCAAGCGACCCCTACACGCGGACACTCATCGAGGCCATGCCACGGATCGACGCACCGGCCGCGGAGATGGCGCGCGGGGCGGATGCCTCGCAGACCCCACCTCTGTCGGTCTCCGACCTGAGCATCCATTTCAGCGTCCGCAAGGGACTCGTGAGCCGAGCGAAGTTGCGCGCAGTCGAGAGAGTCAGCTTCGAGCTGCGGGAAGCAGAGGCGCTGGGTGTCGTGGGCGAGTCGGGATGCGGCAAGTCCACGTTGGCGCGCGCAGCGTTGCGACTCATTCGGCCCTCGACAGGCCGCGTGGTCTGGATGGGGCGCTCGATCGAGGGTCTGTCCGCGCACGCTCTCAGACCGATGCGGCGAGACCTGCAGATCGTGTTCCAGGACCCGCTGGCGAGCCTCGAGCCGCGTATGACGGTTGCGCAGATCATTGCGGAGCCGCTGCGGGTTCATCGACGCAAGCTGACGGCAGCGGCACGCGACGCCGAAGTGCTGGAGATGCTGCGTCACGTGGGGCTGACGCCAGAGTTGCTCGAACGCTATCCACACGAGCTCAGCGGCGGACAATGCCAGCGCGTGGGGATTGCGCGCGCGATGGTCCTCAAGCCGCGGGTGTTGATATGTGACGAGCCGGTGAGCGCCCTGGACGTGTCGGTGCAGAAGCAGGTCGTGGAGCTGCTCATTGCGCTCAAGCGCGAGACCGGAATGTCGATTCTGTTCGTCAGTCACAACCTCGCGGTCGTCAAGCAACTCTGCGAACGCGTCCTGGTGCTCTATCTCGGCCGGGTCATGGAGCTCGCTCCCTCCGCGGAGCTGTACGTGCGGCCGCTGCACCCCTACACACGGGAGTTGCTGTCCGCGGTTCCCGTGGCCGACCCCGAGGTGCAGCCGGCGCGGTTTGCACGCTCTGTCGCCGGGGAGCCCCCATCGCCGCTGGACCCACCCAGCGGCTGTGTATTCCGGACCCGCTGCCCCCACGCCATCGAGCGCTGCCGGGATCAGGTGCCGCCGCTGGAGCAGGCAGGGGACCGCCGCCAGGTCGCCTGTCACCGCTGGCGCGAGCTGTGACCCGGAAACGGCCTGTGCGACCCCCGAGGCTGGTATGCTCGGGGCATCCAGGTCCTCGAGTGGAGTCCTCCGGGTTGTCCATGAAAAACGATCCCGTCGTCCGTCCCAGCGAGAGTCTGCGCCACGTCCGCTACGAGATCCGTGGCCGCCTGGCCCGCCGCGCGCACGAGCTCGAGCGCCAGGGCTATGAGATCATTTCACTCAACATCGGCAACCCGAAGGCCTTCGGTTTCCGCACCCCCGAGACCATGCGGCTGGCGATGATCGAGAACCTTCCGGAGGCGGAGGGCTATTGTCACCAGAAGGGCATCTTCCCGGCTCGCGAAGCCATCGTGATGCAGCAGCAGGCGCGCGGCGTGACCGGCGTCACCGCGGAAGAGGTGTTCCTCGGCAACGGAGTGAGCGAGCTGATCGACCTGGTCCTGCGGGCGCTGCTCAACGATGGCGACGAAGTGCTGGTCCCCAGTCCCGACTATCCGCTGTGGACCGCGGCAGTGACGCTCAACCGGGGGCGCGCGGTGCACTACCCGTGCCGGCCTGAGAACGCCTTCGTCCCGGATCCGGAAGAGATCGCCAAGCTCATCACGCCCCGCACACGCGCGATCGTCATCATCAATCCCAACAACCCTACCGGTGCGGTGTACCCGCGTGCCGTGCTGGAAGCCCTCGCGCGCCTGGCTGAGCGCTCGGGGCTGATCGTTTTCAGCGACGAGATCTACGACCAGATGGTCTACGACTCCGCCGAGTTCGTCCCCATGGCGACCATCGTGCGCGAGACACTGTGCGCGACGTTGTCGGGTCTGTCGAAGGTCTATCGTGCCTGCGGATACCGTGTCGGCTGGGCCGTGTTCTCCGGGCGCCTGCACGGTGCGGCCGACTACTTCAGCGCGCTGGAGCTGTTGAGCTCGCTGCGCTTGTGCAGCAATGCGGTCGGTCAGTGGGCCGTGCAGACCGCGCTCGGCGGCTATCAGAGCATCAAGGACCTCGTCTCCCCGGGCGGGCGACTGTACGAGTCGCGCCGGGCCATCCTGGACGCCGTTCAGCGCAGCCGCTTCCTGAAATTGTTGCCGCCGTCGGGTGCGATGTACGCCTTCATCGGCGTGGACACTCAGGAGTTGCCGGACTTCGATGACCGGCAGTTCGCGTTGGATCTGCTGGAGTCGCGCCGCGTGCTCGTGGCCCCCGGCGTCAGCTTCAACGTGCCGTATCGGAATCATTTCCGGGTCACCACGCTGCCGGACTCCGCGACGCTCGCCGAGGTGTTCGGGCGCATCGAGGATCTGCTGACTCAATACGCGAACCAGCCGCGCGAGTCGGTTGCTGCTGCCGCGAACGTTGTCGATGCCAGCTCGAGGTTCAAGTAAGCTCTGCACAATATGTGCTAATATTTTGTTTTGACTAGGATTCAAACCGACCTGGGTAGAGTCCTGCGGCACGGGACAACCGTCGTGGTTCCCTCCCGCCAGCGAGCGCATTCGCTGCGACTCGCCTACTCAGCAGCTCAGCTCCAAGCCGGACGGCGCGTCTGGAGCACTCCGGATGTCGTCACGCTCGAAGCGTGGATCACACGTGAAGTGGAGGTTCGTGCCGCCGCCGCTGGCGCGAACGTGCCCAGGACGTTATCCGCTGCGCAGGAGTGGCTGTTGTGGCGGCAGTGCGCCGCTGAGGCGACTCGCGAATGGGACCTCGTCAATCGCCGCGCGCTCGCTGAAGCACTGCGGCGCGCCAGTGCGCTGGCGGCAGACAACAACATCGAGGTTAGCCGATTACCGCTCGTCCCCGGCACTGAGCCTGCGCTCTTGCAGGAGGTGCAACGCGCTGTCGAGGAGCGATGCCGTGCACTGGGGGCCGCCTCCGTCGCATCCGCGGCCTCCTGGCTTGCCAGCCGCGGCCTGACCGGTCCGCTCGAGGCTGCGGGCTTTTTGAGGGTGTCGCCGCGTCTGGCATCGTTCCTCGGTGTCGCGCACGGCCCCCGGGCCGCGGAGCACAGTGGCCTGAAGCGGCCGAAAGTGATCATCGCGCCGGATGATCTGACGGAGCTGGAGCTGGTCGCCGAATGGTGCAGGGTGCAGATCGCGCGTCGTCCGCAGAGTCGACTGCTGGTGGTGCTGCCCGGCAGCGCCGGCGCCCGCGAGCGTCTGGCGAGGCTCATCCAACAGACGCTGGATCCGCAACCCTGGCTCGACCCGGAAAGCTGCTCCGCCGATCCCATCGTGGCGATCGAGGGCGGCAGTCCTCTCGCCCGCAATCCCGCCGTATCGCACGCTCTGTCAACACTGAGTTGGCTGAGCGGCGAGGCCGGAGACTTCGAGGCTGTAAGTGCATGGCTGCGCTCGCCCTATTGGAAGACGCCGGACGCAGGCGCGCGCGCACGGTTGGATGTGTCGCTGCGTGAGCGCGCGAGCATGCAGTTCGACTTGGCTGCATTAGCAGCGGAACTGCGTAGCGCAAGCGCGGCGTCACCGGGTGCGCGCCACATCGTCACACAGATATCCGAGGCAGCGGCCGCACTGGGACAAGGTCGTGCGTCGCCTCGGGAGTGGTCGGATCGATTTCGTGCTGCGTTGGCGGTGTTTGGCTGGCCCGGAGACCGCGCTCGCAACAGCCAGGACCAGCAGACCGTCATGCGTTTCCATGAGCTGCTGGAGGAGTTCGGGCAATTGGTCGGAGCCGCCGGCTTCTTCTCACCGCAGAACGCCGTTCAATGCCTCATCGAGCTGGCAGCCCGCACGCCCTACAAGGGAGCCGACGACGACCCGGTGGTCACGATCACCCCGATGTTCGCGGACCCGATCGTGCGCTACGACGCGGTGTGGGTGGCGGGTTTGCATTCGGAGGTGTTTCCGGAGCCGGTCCAACCGGACCCGTTCCTGCCTCTGCCGGCGCAGCTCGCGGCAGGGATCCCGGCCGCCAGCGCGGCGGGCCGATTGATGGAAGCCGGCTCGTTGCTCAACGCGTGGCGCGCGGCAGCGGGGGAGCTCGTTCTGAGTGCACCCGCGCGATCCGGGGATCTGGAGCTGCTGCCCAGCCCCCTCCTGTCGCCTTGGATGACTGCGTCCCGTCGCGCCCAAGCGCCAGCGGCCGCGACCTTGTGGTTGCCCGAGCGCATCCGGCGCCCCGGCTTGCTCGAGGCCGTGGATGACCGCGTGGGCCTGGAGTGGGATGTCGCACGGCCATTGCCGGCCGGAACCACCAGTCTGGAGCGTCAGAATACGTGCCCGTTCCGGGCCTACGCGGAGCTGCGATTGGGAAGCACGCAGCTCGGCGCGCCCGATCCGGGCGTTGACCCGAGAACCCGAGGCAAGCTGCTGCACGCGGCACTGCAGCGCTTCTGGACTCAGGTCGGCGACTCACTGACGTTGCGTGGGCTCTCCGAGGTCGCTGAGAGCGATCTGGTCGAGCGCTGCGTGAGCGATGCCGCGAAGGATATCTGGAGCGACTCGCAGGATCGGCCACCGCGCGTCCGTGAGCGTCGCCGCGCCGTTCGCCTGATGCGCTCGCTCTGCAAGCTGGAGCGCGAACGCGCACCGTTCACGGTCACAAGGACCGAGTTCGAGAGGGCTCTGAATCTTCCGTTGAAGGGGCCGCTGACCACGGCCACTGCCCGGATGAACGTTCGGATCGATCGAATCGATCGGCTCGAGAGCGGCGGCAGCGCGATCCTGGACTACAAAAGCGGACAGAGTAAGAGCACGGATTGGTACGGCGAGCGACCCTCGCACCCGCAGCTGCTGGCGTATCTGGCCGCTGTGGAAGAGGACGTGGTGGCGCTGGCCACTGTGAGCGTAACCGCCCGCGAAGTGCGCTTCGATGGGATTGCGAGCTCTGCGAGAGTGCTGCCCAAGGTGAAAGAAGTCATCCCTCCGGAAGGCGGTGACGGGGATGCCTGGGAGCTGCGCAAGCGCGAGTGGTTGGAGTGTGTCGAGCGGCTGGCGGCGGGATTCGTGAGCGGCAACGCCGCTGTGGATCCGAAGCAGGGCGCCTGCGAATACTGTCACGTGAAGAGCGTGTGCCGCGTCGGAGATCGCAGCGACCCTGATGTGGATGTGCTCGAGGAGGCGCCGGGTGAGTGAGTCAGCGCTCTTCGGCACCGCGGCCGGGCGCGCCACCGGCGACGAGCATGGCATGAGCGGCGCGCACCCTCTGAGCGACGACAGCGCGCGCGAGGAGGCGACCGATCCGCGCCTGTCCATCCTGCTGCAGGCGCCGGCCGGATCGGGCAAGACGACGGTGCTCACGCAACGGCTGCTGCGGCTGTTGGCCGAGGTCGACGAGCCGGAAGAGATTCTGGCGATTACCTTCACTCGCAAGGCGGCGGCGGAAATGCGTGCACGCGTCATGAAGGCCCTGCGCGGGGAGATCGACACTCGGGGACCTCAAGGCGCTCGCCTGCGTGATCTGGCAGGGGCTGCCTTGCGACACTCGGCCCTGCGAGGTTGGAACCTCGCCGACGATCCGGGGCGGCTGCGCATTCAGACCATCGACTCGTTCAACTTCCGGCTCGCCAGTCAGTTGCCCGTCGCGGCGGGCGCGGGAGGGTCGTTGGTGGTCGCTGACGCGACGCGCGACCTCTATCGGCATGCGGCGCGCCGGGCGCTGATCGATGCAGAAGGCGATGCCACGCTGGCGGCGGACGCCGATCTGATGTTCGATCGTCTGGACAACAACTGGGGCAAGGTGGAGGAACTGCTCGAGCGGATGCTGGAGCTGCGGGGCCATTGGCTGCCCCACGTGCTCGCGCACGACGCGGGTGCTCTGCGCACCCGTGTCAGCGATAGCCTCAGGCACATCTGCAGGGATCACCTCGCTCGCGCTTGCGCACAAATACCCGCAGCCCTTCGGCGCGAAGCGGCAACGCTTCCGGATGTGGGCAAGCTCGAAGCCGAAGCCGAGTGTCTGCGCGACTGGCAGCGACTCGCGGACCTGTGCCTGACTCAGGAGAAGGAGTGGCGCAAGGTGATCGGGGGCGCGAAGCTCTTCGGTGCGGCCTATGACAGCAAGGCAGCGAAGAGCGCGCTCCGCAGCTTGATCGAGGGGCTCAGTGGTGTGGAGGGAGCCCGCGAAATCCTGCGCGAGATTGCTTCTCTTCCCGGACCTGAGCTGGAGGAGGGTGATGCGGCCGCGCTCGAGGCCCTTTCGCGGCTGCTGCGCTCCGCGGCGGCGCACCTGCAGGCCGAGTTTTCCGTGACCGGTCGCGTCGACCATACCTACGTCGCCGGTGCAGCGCGCGCCGCGCTTTCGGATGCGGGCCTGCCCACCGATCTGGCGCTGCGAACCGGATTATCCCTGCGCCACATACTCGTCGATGAGTTCCAGGACACCTCCCTGGCTCAGTTCGACCTCGTCGAGGCGCTGACGGCGGGCTGGGAAGAGGCCGACGGCCGCACACTCTTCGTGGTCGGTGATCCGATGCAGTCCATCTATCAGTTCCGCGAGGCGGAGGTGGGCCTGTTCCTGCGCGCACGCGACGGTGGCATCGGAGCTGTGCGGCTGAAAGCGCTGCAGCTGAGGCGCAACTTCCGCTCAGTGCCGAAGCTGATCGAGTGGACGAACGAGACCTTCGACCGGCTGTTTCCCGCAGAGGACGATCTGCGCGCCAGCGCAGTCGCTTTCATACCCAGCGTGGCCGCGCGGCCGGCATCAGAATCGACCGAGGCGGTGCAGTTGGGATTGTTTCATGACTCTGCTGCGGCGGTGCAGCTGCGCCTGTTCGGCGAGCAGGCCGAAGAAGCTGCGGCCGTGAGCGAGCGGATCATCGAGTTGCGTCTGCTGGATGCACAGTGTTCGGTGGCCGTCCTGGTGGCCTCACGGGCGCATGCCGTGCCGATCATCTCGGCCCTCCAGGACAGAGGTGTGGCCTGCGTCGGCGTCGATCTGGTTCCGCTCGGGGAGGTGGCGATCGTTCGGGATCTGGTGGCGCTGCTGCAGGCACTGTGTCATCTCGGGGACCGGACGGCGTGGCTGGCGGTGTTGAGAGCGCCGTGGTGCGGGCTTTCCCTGGCGACCCTGACCAGGCTGTCGCAGCGCACCGATCGCGCGCTCCTGTGGGAGGCAATGGCGGATCCCGAACGTCTCGCGCAGTGCTCGGCGGCAGATCAAAAACGCCTGCAACGCCTCAAGGAGGTGCTGCAAGGATCTCTGGCAGACAGTGGCAGGGACTCGCTCCCGGACTGGCTGGAGAGGACCTGGCTGCGGCTCGGGGCAGCCGAGGCCTATCAGGCCCAGGATCTGCGGCACGCCCGCGCCTTCTTCGAGGCGCTCGGCGATCGTGTGGCCGCGGGCGAGTGGCGCGGAACTCAGGATCTGGAGCTGTTGCTGGAGAATCTGTTCGCACAGCCGGAGACGGCCGCGGATCGCACGCCACCGGTGCAGATCATGACGATCCACCGCGCGAAGGGACTGGAGTTCGATCACGTGCTGCTGCCTGCGCTGGACCGCGATCGCGGCCGGGATCGCGAACCGTTGCTGCGCTGGCTGGATCTGCCGCGTGCCGCCGGCGAGAGCGATCTGGTGATGGCGCCGGTTGCGGTCATTGGAGAGGAAAGCGGCGGCCGCGTGGGGGAGTATCTGAAGGAGTTGATGTACCAGCGCACGGCCAACGAGCAGGTGCGCCTCCTGTACGTGGCTGCCACGCGCGCCCGGCAAACGTTACACCTGTCCGCAGCGCCCAAACCGAGGGCCGACGGGAGCGTGGCTCCCCGCGGCGGGACTTTGTTGAAGTCTCTATGGCCTGTGCTCAGCACTCAGTTCGAGTCTGCAACCCTCGCGGCGGAGGTGGTCGAGGCCGGCGCGATGTCGCAGCCGCTGCGCAGACTACGCCCCCAGTGGACGCCGCCGAGGCTCGAGGCTCTGCAAGCTCTGCCGCACCTGCCGATCGCTCAACAGTCGTTGGAGCAGGACCTGGAGTTCAGCTGGGTGCAGGAGACCTCACGCAGCATCGGGACGCTCGTACACGCGCACCTGGAGGGATTCGGCGAGGCGACGCCCTCGGCGGATTCGATAGAGGCGCGGCGGGATGAGTTTGCTCACCAGTTGCGCCGCCATGGTGTACCGGAAGCGGAGTTGCCCGGGGCGGTCCAGGTGGTCATCGAGGCTTTGACGCGCACCGCCGCCGATGAGCGGGGACGCTGGATCTTCTCGCGCGAGCACCAACAGCCGCAGAGTGAGCTCGCGCTCACGGGGCTCGCGGACGGCAGGCTCACCAACGTCATCATCGATCGCTCGTTCGTGGACAGCGCAGGAACGCGCTGGGTGATCGATTTCAAGACGAGCCGTCACCAGGGCGCAGGCCTGCAGGAATTTCTCGATCGGGAGATGCAGCGCTACGAAGGGCAACTGCGCAGGTACGTGGAGCTCGCGCGGGGCCTGGGACCCCATCCCGTGCGTGCCGCGTTGTATTTTCCCCTGCTCGGCGCGTTCCGGGAGCTGACCTAGTTCATCAGCAAAAGTCGCCTGCGGCGCTTTTGCGGACATCAGCCTCGTTGCCGCCGGCAAAAAGCGTGGTTTTTGCCGGCTGCTCAGTACCGTACTTTGGGCGTTCGCAGGTGTGAACACGCCCTAGAAGCTGTTCTCCAGCGAGAACGGGCGCCGGCCCTGGGCGTCGGGGGTTCCCAACATCTTCAGCTCGTTGGCCAGGCTCGGTGGGGCGGTCGGGCGCGCGGCCACCAGGCCCTGGACGACGATATCGGCGATGCCTCCTGGCTGGGGCATCACTGTGACCTCACCCTCGACCGACAGGGGTCCGCCCAGGTCGCGCAATTGTCCTTGCGGAGGACCCGTGGAGTTGCCGGGGAAGGTGAGGGAGTAGCTGCCCAGGCCGCCGGGACTGCCGCCGGTCTGGGACAGATCCCGTGCCTCGATGCGGCCCTGCAGAGCGGCGATGGAGCCGTTCTGCACTCGAGCGATCTGCATATCCACGTGCGCGCTGCCGTGCAGATCCAGGCGCACCTGTGTCATGAGCGCCGGGTCCATCCGGAAGTCTGCCTTCAGGTTGCGCACCGTGAGGTCCTTGCCGGAGAAGTCGCTCTCGACATCGGTCTGCGCCGTGCCGGTGCCCGTGCGGCTCAGCTCCACGTGAGCGGCCACCTTTCCCACCAGCAGACGCAACGGATGCAGCTGCCAGGTCACATCTCCCACCGGATGACCCTGGACGGTGAGCCCGGCGCAGCTGCCACTCCAGAGGGTGCCGTCAGTGGCGCCGCAGGCAATTCTGGAGGGCGGTGTTGGAGCGACCCAGCTCGCGGGCAGGCGCGCAATGAGTATGGCCGCAAACGCTATCACCGCGAGCACGGTGATCAGGATGACTCGCCTCATGGACGCGTCAGGAGCTGCTCTTGCTCAACACGATCGCGGCGTTGACAGTCCCGGGTTTGCCGGCGCTGTCGATCGAGGCGGAGTCCACTTTGATGCCTTGCTGATCCGACAGACGCGACAGCCACGCGATGAGCGTGTTGAAGGAGGCGTTCTCGAAGCGCACGCTCAGTCCGCCCTGGCCGCTGGGCGTGCTGCCCACCAGCGACTTGCCCAGGTTGGCTTCGCGGGCGGTGCGATCGACGATGACCAGCAGCGAGTCCTTGGAGGCCGAGGCGATCGGCCCGGGCCCCAGCGCTGCGAGCTGGGGCGCGACGCCGCGCATCCAAGTGAGGTCGGTGGTTTTCTTCTGGACGCGATGGCTCGCCTGCGCAACGCTGCGGTCGAGCGGCAGGATCACTGCGAAGATCAGCACCAGCACGGCGATGACGCCGCACGCATAGACCATGCGGCGTTCACGTTCCGACATCGAGTTGAGCGACAGATTCATGCCAGTCCCGTTCAGTTGGGTCGAAGCTCGATGCGTCCCTGGTAGCCCGAGGGCGCCGCGTTGCCGGAGGTCTGCTTCGCCTGCCAGCCGTTACCCTTGAGCGACTGGATGACGTGATCCAGGGTGGTCGCATCGGGGGCCGAGAGCTGCATCTCCAGGGTACCGTCGTGGAAATTCAGCGCCTGGATCGCCGTCATGGGAGCGCTCGCATGAGCCTGTGCAAGCGCTTCCAGGGCGGGGAGGAGGCCGCCCGCGCTGCCGCGGGAGGTGAGGTCCAGGAGCTGCTTCTCCATCCGCCGCCGCGGGTCGGCAGTGGTCTGCTGCCCCGGCATCGCCACATGGAACACGTCGCTGATGGAAGCATCGAGCTTGTGCTCGCTGCGCTTGAGCATGCTCAGCTCGGCCGCTTTGCCGGCGACGTGCAGGCCGACCAGTGCGGCGAGCAGGATCGCAGCGACTCGCCAGGCAGGCCAACCTACCGCGCGCGAGGTGGTCGGTGCGTACGTTCCCTGCAGCAGGTTGATCGGTGAGCCCTGCGGGAGCTGCTGTGCGAACAGCGACAGCGGTCCGCCGTTGAGCAGTTGGATCTTGATGCCGTCGAAGCGCTCGCGCAGAGCCTCGACACGCGCGGAATGCTGATGCCACTCGGCCGGCCCGGTGTACAGGATCAGGCCGCGACCGGCGCCGCCTTCACTCGGGGAGGACTGTGCGATCTCCAGTGCTTCATCCAGGGCGTCGGCCGGCAAGGTGACCGGGGAGCCCCCGGGGGGGCGTACGACCACCACGTCCTCTTCCAGAAGCGCG
The DNA here is from genome assembly GCA_035552975.1 of Steroidobacteraceae bacterium. GTDB lineage: Bacteria > Pseudomonadota > Gammaproteobacteria > Steroidobacterales > Steroidobacteraceae > 13-2-20CM-66-19. The sequence goes on along the minus strand of DATNEN010000325.1, from coordinate 1,855 downwards.
ACCGACTGCCCCGGGTTCAGCGGCAACAAGTCGCTGTCCGCATACATCGCCTCGGGCTCGATGCCGCTGGATTTCAGCAGCGTCAGCCACTCATCCAGCAGTGCGCGCGCCACCACGGCGACGGGTGTGCGGCTGGAATCCGGGGCCCGTCTGCCGATCGCGAAATGCAGCTCGTCGATGTCCTCGGCCAACTGCTCCTCCAGAGCATAGGGCACGACCTGGGCGAGCTTGGTGCCGGCCTTGGTGGGCACCTCCGGCTCCGCCAGCAGCACATCGTTCCCGGGGACGAGGACACAGATGCGACGGCCTGCGGTGCGCGGGGCGGCCAGCGACAGCGGGCCAGACTGCGGCGGGCCGACGGCGTTGCCGCGCGGATCCACCACCAGCCAGGTAGCGGGCTGCGCCGGCGTCCGGGGAAGCCTGAGCAGAAGCCAGTCAGCCATGGGAGTCGCTCGTCATACGCGTTCAGTCCGGTGCGAAGCTGCGTTGGATGGGGCGCACATTACCGGTCCCCTCCTGATAAAGCAGACTGTACAAGTTGAATTCCGTACTTCCAATAGTGATGTGGCTGGTGAGGCGGAAGTAGCTGGAGACCTCCTTGAGCTCGCCCTGCACCTGCGTGAAGGCCGCCTTGTTCTCGAACGCGTTCGCGTAGTCGGTGTTCATCTTGGGGAAGCAGCCCCCGGCCATGGCACGGTTCTTCGCCAGGGCATCCGCATCCAGGCTGAAAGTGCGCTGACTGCCGCCCATGAAGGCATCCAGCACCGGTCCCGACGCGGTGCACACATTCAGCTTCACATCCGGTGGCAGGGCCGTGATGTACGGCGCGAGCTTGAGGTAGCGGTCGCGGCCGAAGCCCGGCAGGGCCAACAGCTCACTGGTGCTGGTGATGTACTTGTTCGGCACCAGATAGGGCGGGTCCTGCCCGAGGTAGACGCTGTCCTCCGCGCCATCGGGGGTGCTCGGCTGCGTGTCGGGGTCGATCCAGTCGAGGATGTAGCCGGTCCACTTCGGCTCGATCTGCAGAATCTCCAGCAGGTTGGTGAAGGCTGCCACGGCGGCCGCGTTCGGCTTGCCGGTCTGCTCATCGTACAGGCGGTTGATGTTGAAGCGGCCCGAGACATCCTCCAGCGTCAGATCCAGCATCACCCCCGGAACGATCTCCACCGGGCCGAAGGGCTTGGCCCAGGCTTGGGTCAGGTCCGTCGTCTGCGGCGTCGCGCGCTTGACCTCGCGCAGGCCATACGCCGCCAGCGCTTCGCCGCCTTCGGCGATCAGAAGAGTCTGATCGAAGGCGAACGTTGCGGTGCTGCGCCGTGCCGCCATCGCGTTCTCATAGCCAATGGTGGCCGCGATGATGGTTCCCATGGCCACGAGCAGGATGGCCACCAGCAGTGCGATGCCCCGCTGCCGCGACGGTGGGACCGGCGGACGGCGCGCCCGCGAGGTCGCGCGGCTGGCTGCCCGGGAGGTTGTCCAGGAGGCTGCCCGGTAAGCGGGCTTCGGCACACGGCCGGCGAACGAGCGCCCGCTCATCCGGTGATCTCCAGGATGCGCACCAGCTTGCCCCAGTCGTCGGTCTCCAGAGTGATCTCCACCGCGATGGGCCGCTCGATGAGCATCATCTGCTGTGCGAAGGCCCCTGCCACGGTGGCCGGGGGCCACTGGGTCTGCCACGTGTGGCTCTGATCCATGTAGCGGAACGTAACGGATTTGAGGTGCGTCAACAGGTCGCGCTTCAAAGTGGTGGTCGTCTGCGTTGCGTCCAGCACCGGCCAGTACTCGCGCCGCAGGGTCCCGTCATCGAAGAAATAGGCGACCCGCTGCAAGCCGGTGCGCTGCAGGCCGTTGGGAT
>DATNEN010000324.1:0-2216 GCA_035552975.1 Steroidobacteraceae bacterium | reverse complement strand
GCGATGCCGAGCCCAAACACGACTCATAGGAGCGCTACATGCCGACCAGAGCCCGCTCCATCGTCGCAGTTCTCTTCGCAGTCGCTCTGACGGTCGCGTCGTGTTCGTCGGCAACCGACGGCCAACAGGGCACCGCCCAGTCCCCTTCGGCCACAACGAGTTCCACGTCACCTGAGGTTCCTGTCGCATTCACGCCGGTCCTCGCAAAGGTGGTCGCTGCCCCAGTACCGGTGCCCGCCACCGATGGCAAAACCCATCTCGCCTACGAGCTAGAGCTGACCAACACGCTCAATCAGGAGGTGACGCTGACGTCGGTGGCCGTCCACGCCGGCGACAAGACGCTGCTCACCCTGGCCGGAGACCAGCTCGGCTACTGGACCCGGGTGTACGGGACGCCCACGCCGACGACGAAGTTGGGACCGGCCCAGGGCGGCGCGGTCTGGCTCGACGTCGCACTGGACACGTCCGCCCCTCTCCCCACTGATCTCGTACACACGGTCAGCTTCACGGTCCCGAAGCCGACACCGCCGCTGATCAACGCGGTCATGGACGAGAAGGTGGCGCCCGTCGTTGTGCTGTCCCGGAAGCCGGTCGTCATCGCGCCACCGCTGGACGGCCCAGGCTGGTTGGACGGCGGCGGTTGTTGCGGCATGAGCGCACACCGTAATGCGTTGAACCCGCTGTCCGGGGGCCTGTGGGCGGCCGAGCGGTACGCCATCGACTACCTTCAACTACAACCCGACGGGGTGCTGTTCACCGGAGACCCGACCAAGCTCGAGAGTTATTCCTACTTCGGTACCGACATCCACGCGGTTGCCGAAGGGCCCGTCGTGGCAGTGCTCGACGGTCTGCCCGAGCAGATTCCCAGCAAGACGCCGACCGGACTGCCGCTCGAGCAGTACGGCGGCAACCACATCGTGCAGGACATCGGCGACGGCAACTATGCGTTCTACGCGCACCTCAAAACCGGCAGCCTGAAGGTCAAGGTCGGCGACCGGCTCACCACCGGGCAGGTCATTGCGGCGCTGGGTAACACCGGCAATTCCGATGCGCCGCACCTGCATTTCCACGTGATGAGTACCCCTGATCCGTTGCGCTCCGACGGACTTCCGTTCGTGTTCAAGTCTTTTCGTCTCGATTCCCGGATCGCCTCGACGGTCGACCTCGAGAAGGTGGTGACGGCGGGGAAGCCCGCGCCGATGCAGCCCGGATTCACCGCTCGCGACGAAACCGACGTCATGCCACTGGATGACGACGTGATGACCTATGCGACGAAATAGCGCGGTGGCTGCGCTCGCCGACATCGTCGGCGTGCTGGTCTTCTGCGCGGTCGGCAGGCGCAGCCACGCCGAGGGGCTGACACTGACGGGTGTGGCCGAAACGGCGTGGCCGTTCCTCGCGGGCACCGCGGTTGGCTGGCTGCTCAGCCGGGGTTGGCGCAGGCCCACCGCCATCGTTCCCACCGGCGCAGTGGTCTGGGTCTGCACGGTCGCGGTCGGGATGCTCTTGCGCAGAACCACTTCCGCGGGCGTCGCGTTCAGTTTTCTCCTGGTGGCGTCGGCCGCCACCGCGGTGCTGCTGCTCGGATGGCGGCTGCTGGCTGCGGGCATCCGGCGGCGCGGGCTCAACTCTGGTCAGTCGAATCCTGCAGCGGCTCAGTCGACAAGGTAAGGGTAGCCCGCAGCCCGCCGAGCGGGCTGTCGGACAGCATGATGTTCCCGCCGTGCAGTGCCGCCTGCTGAACGACCAGCGCCAGGCCTAGTCCCGAACCTCCGGCCGCGGCACTGCTTCCGCGGGCGAATCGACCGAGCACGTTCTCGTGTTCTTCTGCGGGCAGGCCGCGTCCGTTGTCGTCGACGGTGATGGTGATGGTGTGGTCCAGTCGATGGCCGGCCAGCGCGATCCTGGTCGCAGCGCCGTGCGTAACGGCGTTGCGCACCGGGTTGTCCACCGCCAGCCGCAGTCAAACTGGAACTAGCGGACATTGCAGGAAACCTTCTTGAGTTCAAGGAGTCAGTCGAAGCCGAGCAGTATCGCGCTGTGAGCTCATTCGGGCGGACGAAGAAGCTTCGGCTTAACTCGCGCTCCTTGACCGCCAGGGCGGTGGCTCGCCGCTCCGCGTCGAACAAACGATTTGTCGGTCCGCTTACCTATCGTTTTGGCTGGCAGGTTCAGAACGAATCTAGGGCGTGGGTCATGAATCAGATTCCGGCATG
>DATNEN010000323.1:0-2510 GCA_035552975.1 Steroidobacteraceae bacterium | reverse complement strand
GTCACGCCGAGGTCCTTGGCCACGGTATCGAATGAGGCGCCCGCGTCGAGTTTTGCCGTCGCTTCGTCTGCCGCTTTCATTGCCGCCTGAGTGCCCGCCTGCTTACGCAGGTCGGCGACGATACTGTCGTGAACTTCCGCCAGCGGCTTGAGGGCCGGCTGCTTGCGATCGAGCACCTTGACGATGATCAGCCGATCCTCGCCGGCGATTACGGGCCCCCCCACCTTGCCGATCCCCACGGGTGAGTCGCCGAACACGAGGTCCTGCAGGGGCTGCACTCCAGCCAACGCGCCGCCACCGACACCGCGCAGAAACTGCGGCACATCGCCGGTCTGCAGCTTGTATTCCTTCGCGAGCGCATCGAAGTTGGCATCCGGCTCCTGCAGCTTGGTCTGCAGCTGCTCCTGGATCTCCCCGAAACGATCGCCCGCGCGATTGCGCTTCAAGTCCGCCTCCAGCTCCGGGCGCACTTCCTGGAAGGTCTTGATCTTCGCCGGCTGGATCTCTTCCAGCTTGATGATGTGATAGCCGAAGCGGGTTTTCACCGGGCCGGCGATCTGTCCCGGCATCATGCTGAACAGCGCATCCGCGAAGGGCTTCTCCAGGGCGTCCTTGGTGACGAAGCCGAGCTCGCCCCCCTGATCCGCGGAGCCGGTGTCCTTGGAGTACTGCTTCGCGAGCTGCCCGAAGTCCTTGCCGGCCTTCGCCTCCGCGAGCACCTGCTGCGCCTGTTTGAGCGCGGCCGCATCGTCCTTCGGGTCGGTGACGGGGATCAGGATGTGCTGCGCGCGGCGCTGCTCGGGATTGACGTACTTGCTCTTGTTCTTCTCGTAGTCGGCTTTCAGATCCTCATCGCTGACGGTCATCTGCGAGGCCACCTGCTCCAGGCGCAGCTCGCCGTACTGCAGGTGAGCCATCTCGGGGGTCATGAAGTCCTTGGTGTGCGCCTTGTAATAAGCCTCGACGGCGGCGTCGTCGATCTTCGCATCAGCCGCGAATTTGTCCGCCGGCAGCACGGCGTAACGCACTTCGCGCTGCTCGTCCTCGAGCGAGCGCATCCGTTGCACCTCCGGCGTCGTGACGAAATCGGAGATGGCGATGCCGTCCTCGAGCTGCTCGCGCTGCAGGGAATCGCGCATCTGCGCCTCGAACGTGTCGATCGAGATACCCGCCTGCTGCAGGGCGAATTTCGCGGCGTCCGCGGAATACTGGCCGCCGATCTGGAATGCCGGGATGGCGTGGATCGCCTTGATGATGTCCGCCTCACTGACCCGGTATCCCAGGTCGTGCGAGCGCTGCGACAACAGCAGGTCGCGCACCATCTGCTCGAGCATCTGGTCCTGGAATACGGCCTTCTCCTGCGCGGGGATGTCCTGGCCGAGGCGCTGCTGCAACTGGCTCTGCTGGCGCTGCCAGGCCTGGCGCGCCGTCTCCACGCTGATCTCCGCGCCGCCCGCCTTGGCGGCATAGTCAGGCGCGCCGAAGCTCAGATTGACGATCCCGTAGGCGCCCCAGGCGGCGAAGATGACCGCCAGCGCTCCCAGGACGATGTAGGTGAGCCACTTCTGTGACTCCAGGATGTCGCGGATACCTTGCAGCATTGGATGGGCTCGTGAATCGTTTGCGCAGCACTCGAGCGTGGTGCCCCGGTAGCGGCTGCGGTGCCGTAACCTATTGAATTACATAGGCCAAGCCGCTGCGCCGTCCGGAGACCCCTCGCGCGAACCGGGAATAATAGCAATTCCGGAGGAATCGGCGGAAAGCGGAGCGTCGTCAAACGAGATCAGATGAAGCTCAGCCCGCCATTGACGGGAATCGTCTGGCCGGTGATGTACCCGTCACGCACGAGCAGCATCACGACCTGGGCCACCTCCTGCGGCTCCGCGAAGCGCCCAAGGGGGATGCGCGCGGCGACGTTCGCCGCTTTCAGGGGCTCGGCCATTTCCGTATCCACGGGACCCGGGGCGACCGCGTTGACGGTAATCCCGTCGGCCGCGAGCCGTGCCGAATAGCCTCGGGTGAGTCCTTCGAGACCCGCCTTGGAGGCGTTGTAGTGAACGCCGACGATGCCCGCGCCGCGCGCGGCAAGAGAGGACATGTTGATGATCCGTCCCCAGCGGCGCTGGCGCATTCCGCGCAGCACGGACTGCGTGCACAGGAACGCCGACTTCAGATTGACCGCGAGCATGCGATCGAACTGCGCCTCGGTAATGGCATCGATGTCGACGACGCTCGCCATACCCGCGTTGTTGACGAGCACGTCGATCGTGCCCAGCCGGGTGTTGACCTCGGCAATCATGGCCTGAACTTCGTCGTTGACGGAGACGTCGGCGCGCACTGCGATCGCGCGGCCACCGGCTCGCTCGATGTCCGCGACGACCTCTGCCGCCTCATTCTCGCGTTTCCTGTAGTTGACGGCGACGGCCGCACCTTCGGAGGCGAGAGCAAGCGCAATGGAGCGCCCGATCCCGCGCGAACCGCCTGTCACAAGGGCAACACGGCCCTTCAAT
>DATNEN010000322.1:0-13756 GCA_035552975.1 Steroidobacteraceae bacterium | reverse complement strand
TGGCATCGAAGATGGAAGAGTGCGGATCGCCGTTGAAATCCACCGACACCAGCGGCAGGTCGTTGTACGCCAGAATGCCCTTCAGGCTGCCCGTGGCGGCTTCCTTCATCGCCTGGTGAATCTCCTCCGCGCTGGTGGCGCGTTTGGCCGTGAAAGTGAGATCGACCAGCGACACGTTGATCGTGGGCACACGCACGGCGAAACCGTCGAGTTTCCCCTTGAGCTCCGGAAGCACCAGGCCCAGGGCCGAGGCGGCGCCCGTCTTGGCCGGAATCTGCGACATCGTAGCCGAGCGCGCGCGGCGCAGATCCGAATGATACACGTCCGTCAGGACCTGGTCGTTGGTGTATGAATGGATCGTCGTCATGATCCCGGACACGATGCCGATCTTCTCGTGCAGCACCTTCGCCAGGGGCGCGAGGCAATTGGTGGTGCAGGAGGCGTTGGAGACGACCGTGTGGCTCGCCTTGAGCGTCTGATGATTGACGCCGTAGACGATAGTGGCATCGACGTCCTCGCCGCCGGGGGCGGAGATCATCACCTTTTTCGCGCCGCCCTTGAGGTGGGCGGAAGCCTTTGCCTTGCTGGTGAAGAGTCCGGTGCACTCGAGGACGATGTCGATTCCCAGATCGCCCCACGGCAGCTTCGACGGATCGCGCTCGGCGAGCACCCGGATGCGGTCGCCGTTGACGACCATCGAGTCCCCGTCGACGATCACCTCGCCCGGAAACCGGCCGTGCACCGTGTCGTGGCGGGTGAGGTGCGCGTTCGTCTTGGCATCGCCGAGGTCATTGAGCGCCACGATCTGCATCTGGGCCGTGCGCTTGCCCTGGTAGAGCGCACGCAGAATATTGCGCCCGATGCGGCCATACCCGTTGATGCCCACTTTTAATGCCATGTCCTCACCCTCGCTTGCAGCTGAAAGAAGAGATCAGTTCGCCGTATCCAGCAGAGCCTCGATGGCCTGGCGCACATTATCGACCGTGAAGCCGAAGTGGGGAAACAAGTCCGCGGCTTTTCCGGACGCCCCGAAGCCGTCGATCCCGAGGACCCGGCCCTCCGTACCCACGTAGCGCCACCACGAGAGCGTGGCCCCCGCCTCGACGGCAATGCGACGCCTGAGGGCACGGGGCAGGACGCTTGCGCGATACCCCTCATCCTGGGCGTCGAACACCTCTATCGAGGGCATGGAAACGAGCCTCACCCGCTGGCCGCTCGAGTTCAGGGCGTTCACGGCCGGTGCCGCCAGACCCACCTCCGACCCGGTAGCGATGACGATGCACTGCGGTGGACCGGCGCAGTCGATCAGTACGTACCCGCCTCGGCGGATGTCGGACTGCTGCTGGGGAGTCCGCGGCTGCTGCGGGAGCGCCTGGCGCGTCAGGATCAGCGCCGTAGGCCCGCGATGCTCGAGGGCCGTCGCCCACGCCACTGCCGTCTCGAGGCCGTCGCAAGGCCTCCACAAAGTCATGTGAGGCATCGCGCGCAGGCTGGTCAGGTGCTCGATCGGCTGATGAGTAGGCCCGTCCTCTCCGAGCCCGATCGAGTCGTGCGTGTACACGAGCACGATCCGGGTCTTCATCAGGCACGCCAGCCTGACGGCATTGCGGGCATAGTCGGAGAATACGAGGAACGTGCCGCCATACGGAATCACCCCGCCGTGCAGGGCCATCCCGTTCATCGCCGCCGTCATGCCGAATTCGCGCACACCGTAGTGAACATAGTTGCCCGAAGGGTCCTCGGGCGTGAGCGTGCGGGCGCCCTTGAAGAGCGTGTTGTTGGAGCCTGTCAGGTCGCCTGACCCGCCCAGCAGCTCCGGCACCGCGGGAGCCAGGATGTCGAGCACGGCTTGCGAGGATTGGCGTGTCGCTTGCGCGGCGGTCTGCGCAGACATCGCCGTAGTGACCGCTGCAACTGTGTTGGACCAGTTGGACGGGAGATCGCCGCGAATGCGCCGATCCAACTCGCGCGCGAGCTCCGGGTGCGCGTCACGATAACGCTGGAACAGGTCGTGCCAGGCCGCTTCCGCGGCCGCCCCGCGGCGGCGCTGATCCCACTGAGCGCGGATCTCCTCCGGAACGACGAACGGCTCATGAGGCCAGCCGATCGCCTTGCGCGTGGCGGCGACCTCGTCCGTTCCGAGGGCTTCCCCGTGTGCGGCCTGCGTACCCTGCTTATGGGGCGCACCCCAACCGATGACGGTCCTGCAGCACAACAGCGAGGGCCGCTGCGTCTCCGCCTGCGCCGCGCGCAGTGCCGCAGCCACCGCCTCCGCATCATGTCCGTCGACATCGGCGCTCACGTGCCAGCCGTAGGCTGCGAAACGCTTCGGCGTATCGTCCCTGAACCAACCCTGCACCGGGCCGTCAATGGAGATGCCATTGTGGTCGTAGCAGACGATGAGCTTGCCCAGGCGCAGCGTTCCGGCGAGCGAGCACGCCTCGTGCGAGAGGCCCTCCATGAGACAGCCGTCCCCGACAAACACGTAGGTGTGATGATCGACGACGTTGAATCCGGGGCGGTTGAATTGCGCGGCGAGCTGCCGTTCCGCGAGCGCCATGCCGACGGCGTTGGCCAGCCCCTGGCCGAGCGGCCCGGTGGTCGTCTCGATTCCGAGCTGCGCATCGTGCTCGGGATGTCCGGCAGTGCGCGCCCCGAGCTGCCGGAAATTCCTGATCTCCTCGATGCCCAGCGGATATCCGGTGAGATACAGCAATGCATACAGCAGCATCGAAGCGTGGCCGTTGGAGAGAACGAAACGGTCGCGATCGAACCAGCGCGGATTGCCCGGATTGTGCTTGAGAACATCGCTCCAGAGCACCTGCGCGATGTCCGCCATTCCCATCGGTGCGCCCGGGTGGCCCGAGTTGGCGCGCTGTACAGCGTCCATGGCGAGCGCACGGATGGCGTTGGCGAGTTCGCGGCGGGTGGTCACCAGTGTTCTTGAGACTTCGGTCGTGAATCGGGGCGCGCATTCTCCATCAGACGCGCCCCACGCTCAACGCCGATTCTGAACGGCACGTTAACCGTGCCGGCGCAGCCGCTGGATCTGCATCGCTTCCGGAGCATTGTCGGGCACAGACGACAGAACTTAATTCGGAAAAACACGGTACTTTGGCCTTGGTCGATGCGCTTTGGCTTCATAATATGTGCGTGGGCGGGTTCACACATTCGCACATGCGAACCGCGACTGCGTCATGTTTGTCCCGCCCGTTTCGGGAGCCCTTGATCCAGTTCACTGCATCCGTGCGACCCTCTGTTACGATCTCGTGGCAGCGCGCCATGGACCCCGAGGGAACGGATTTGCAGCGCGCCTGTTATCAATAGATTTGCAGCGACTGGATCATGAGCATATTGCGCCTCACTCATTTCACCGACCCGCATCTGTACGGCAGCGAAACGGAATCGCTGCGCGGGGTCGCGACGCTGCCTGCGCTCCAGGCCACGCTCGCGCACGCTCAGCAGCGCGAGTGGCCGCCGCACGCCATTCTCGTGACCGGCGACATCGTTCAGGACGACCCGGCCGGATACGCACACTTCCGGCGCGTCTTCGCGCCGCTCGGCACTCCGGTGCTGTGCCTCCCCGGGAATCACGACGAGCCCAAGGCCATGCGCAGGGAGCTGGCGGGCGAGCCTTTCGTCGTGGGAGGACATCGGGACATCGGCCAGTGGCGCATCGTGCTGCTGGACAGCTCGCTCGCCAACTCCGCGAGCGGCCGCCTGAGTCCGCAGAGCCTCGCAGAGCTCGATGAGGCCCTGGGGAGCGCCGCCGGCCGGCATTGCCTGGTCTGCCTGCACCACCATCCCGTCCCCATGTCCAGCCGTTGGCTGGATCAGGTGGCGCTGGAGAACGCCGGGGAGTTCCTGCAGACCCTCGACCGGCACCGCAATGTGCGCGCGGTCCTCTGGGGCCACGTGCATCAGAGCTTCGAAGGGCTCCGCAAGGGCGTGCGCCTGCTCGCGACACCCGCGACCTGCGCGCAATTTCTGCCCCATGCCGACGAATTTGCCGTCGACCGGCGCCCGCCGGGGTACCGCACGCTCGAGCTGCGGCCCGACGGAACGCTGCTGACGGAGGTCGTGTGGGTCGAAAAATTCGCCGCTGGCTCATCCTCGCGCTCGGTTTGCTCGGCGGCCTGACCGCCCCGCTGATTGCCGCAGCGGCCAGCCCCGTCTGGGCCATTCACGGACCGCACAACACCGTCTATCTGGCCGGCTCCGTCCATCTGCTCAAAGCGGACGACGCAGCGCTTCCGGCTGCCTTCGATCGCGCCTACGCCAGCTCGAAGGGCCTGGTGATGGAGCTCGATGTGGGACACGTGAGTCCTCTTGAGACGACCAGCTGGATGCTCGAGCACGGCACCCTGCCTCCGGGGACCACGCTGCGCCAGCGGCTCGGTGACAGCCGCTACCAGCGCCTCACGCGCGAGGCGGAGCAGCTGGGCATGCCGACCGAGCTGATGGAACCGTTCCAGCCTTGGGTGGTCGGCATGGAGCTGTTGGAGCTGCAGTACCAGAAGCTCGGCTTCCAGAGCGATGCCGGCGTCGAGATGCAGCTCGACCAGCGCGCGCAGGCCGATGGCAAGCCCGTCACCGGGCTGGAGACAGTGTCCGAGCAGCTCGGCGTTCTCGGCGCGCTGTCCGATGAAGACCAGGTGCACTTCCTGGACATGATCGTCGAGGAGATGGACGAGGTCGACAGCGATACGAAGGAAGTTATCGTCGCCTGGCGCAACGGTGATGCCGCACGCCTCGGCGCGCTGCTGAGCGAGGAGTACAAGTCCTTCCCACCGCTGTATCGCACGCTGGTGTCGGAGCGTAACAAGCATTGGATGCCGCAGCTCGAGAAGCTCTTGCAGGGTCAACAGGACTATTTCGTGGTGGTCGGCGCACTGCACCTGGTAGGAGACGGCGGCCTGCTGGATCTCATGCGCCGCGACGGCTACAAGCCCGAGCAGCTCAATTAGCCTGGGCCATTTTGGCCTGGGCCATTTTGGCCTGGGCCATTTTGGCCTGGGCCATCTCGGGCCGCCAGTCCTTTGCCGAGCATGTACAGCTGCAGGTACTTGCGGCGCACGTAATTGGCCTCGATGAGCGCGAATACCAGGCCGCGCCAGCCATCGAGGAATCCCAGCCGCAACAGATAGCCGCGCACGAAGCGCCACTGGGGATTGATCAGTACCTTCCCCAGGCCGCAGCGCTTGCCACTGTCGTAGAGGGCCTGCGCCATCAGTGTGGCGTAGCGTTGCATGCGATTTTGATGGTCGCAGAGGCTGCGGTAGGAGAAGTGCTCCAGGTGTCCGCGCAGCCTGCCGACGGGCCCGTCCACCTGTGTGTTCTCGTGGATCTCATGGCCGATCCAACGCCCGCGGCGCCGATCGAACAGCCGGATCAGACGGTCCGGATAAGCGTTGCCGTGGCGCAGGAAGTGCCCGAAATAGTCCGTGATGCGCGGCACGGACCAGCCGGCATGCGAGCTGAAGCCGCGCTCGCGTGCCGTCTCGATCTCGGCGCGCAACTCCTGGCTGACGCGCTCATCGGCATCCAGGCACAACACCCAATCACTGGCGGCCGCATCCACGGCAAACTGTTTCTGCGTGCGATAACCGGGCCAGTCCCGCTCGATGACGCGAGCGCCGAGTGCTTTTGCCAATTCGCGGGTGCCGTCGGTGGAGTGTGAGTCGACGAGCACAATCTCGTCGCAGAAGCTCACGGACCGCAGGCAGTCCTCGATGCGGTCGGCTTCGTTGTAAGCAATGATGCAGGCGGACAATCGCGCGCGGCCACTCGTACCGGGCGAGGCCATGGTGGGCCAACTGTTCTCCATGACCGTAGAATAACCCCAATGTCGTCCATCTTGTTCTACGACCCGGTCTGCCACCAACCGTACGACACCCGCACGCTTCAGCAGCAAGCAACCGGGGGTACGGAAGCGAGTCTCACGCGGATTGCCGACGGGCTCGGTGCCTACGTGATGCAGCACAATCGCACCGAGGCGTTCGGGTCCTATCTTCCACCAAGCAGGGTCGCAGGTGTTGAGCATGTGGTCCTGACTCGCGAGTCGCGCGCCCTGCCCCGCATACGTGAGCTATTCCCACAGGCTTGCGTGTATCTGTGGCTGCACGACCTCATCCGCCCGGGCTCGAAGCGCGGCCGACGGCTCGCCTCCACGGCGTCCCTGCTGCGCGAGATGGGGGTCAAGGTGGTATGCGTATCGGATACCCAACGTCGGAACGTGGAAGCGACGTTGCGGCAGATGGGTGTCGCGGACGAGGTGCCCGCCTGCACCATCTACAACCCGGTCCCGGACACGTTGATACCCGACGGCACGACCGTCGATCGCAACAAGCTGGTCTTCTTTTCCTCGCCCAACAAAGGTCTCGCGTACACGCTGGATGCGTTTCGCGCGATCCGCCGCGCAATGCCGGATGTGTACCTCTGCGTCGGCAATCCCGGCTACCGGCACCGCGAGCCCGCCAGCATCCCGGGCGTCCAGTGGCTCGGTCCTCTGCCTCAGGAGAGCATCCACTCGCAGGTCCGGTCTGCACTCTGCACGTTCACTCCGAATTTCGTGATTCCGGAGACCTTCGGCTTGGTATTCGCCGAATCGCACGCGGTCGGCACACCCGTGCTGACGCACGACTGCGGGGCAGCCGTGGAGATCGTCGGCGACCGCTCCCAGGTATTGCCTCTCTCCCGTGCGCAGCGCGCCTATGAGGCCGCAGTCCACTCGCTGTCGATCCCGTGGCGGGCCGGGCCCGCGCGCCTCGCGGACCGCTTCGCGCTCTTTGACGCCTACATCGAGCGCATCGGCGCCTGGCGCTCCGGTCAGCGGCCCAGCACCGGGCCGGATCCGAGATTCCGCCTCACGGCGGTTCTGGAGAAGTGGCGCGCCCTGCTGGGCTGAACGATCTCAGGGCATCCGCGGGGACATTCGCGCTCCCAACGCGACCTCTCAGGTACTGCGCTGCTGCGAGGTGATCAGTCCCATGCGCTCCAACCTGGCTTCTATCGCCCGGAGCGTGCGGCCATGCAGCTCGGCGATCGCCGCGACGGTTTCGCCCCTCTGAAACTCCGATATCAAGGCTAGCTCCTCCTCGGAGGTCCAGGGCCGCCCCACATTGCTCGGTAGTTGCGCACGCCGCTGTGCTCGGGCTGCCATCTGCTCGAGTGCGCCAATGCCAGCCAGCAGCGCTCGCAATACGTCTGCGTGCTGCAGCACCGAGCCGGGCGCCAGCTCTTCACCTGTCAGCGGGTCCACTCCCTGCACCAGCGCCTGAAGTATCTGCCGCGCTCTGGACTCCTTCATGAGCTGCTCCATCCATGGGTCAAGGGATGCACAGTGTGAGTCCCACCGCACCCAGCGGCACAGAGCCAAAACATGCGCGTTTGTCGAGATTTGCCTTGGGTGTACTGTATGCGCGGCCGATATGCTCACTGAGACCTCCTGATGCGCGCGTTCGCGTTGTTCCTGGGCCTGATCCTCATCTCGCTGGCGTGCATCGGCCTGCTCACCTACCCTGCCTGGCTGCTGCTGCATCCCCACTTCGACTTCCCGTTCCACCGCATCGGCGAGCGCATCGCCATGCTCGTGGGGCTGGTCGGATTCCTGATCCTGGCGCCCCGCATGAAGCTCGGCGACCGGGTGAGCCTCGGCTATGGAATTCCGCGGCGGCGCTTTGCGCGCGAGTTCCTCCTGGCTCTCGGAGTCGGGGTGCTCACGATGGCGGCGATCGTCTGCGCAATGGCGGCACTCGGCCTGCGCGACTGGCACAAAGTGGCCTCGCTGGACGCGGCGCACCTGGCGAAGCTGGTAGCGCAGTCCCTCGCGAGTGGACTGGCCGTTGCGCTCATCGAGGAGACAGCCCTGCGCGGCATTATCTTCACCGGTATCCAGCGGGAGTCCGGTACACGGGTGGCAGTCGTGCTTTCCTCCCTCATCTTCGCTGCGACGCACTTCTTCGCCAAGCACCACATCGACGCCAGTCAGGTCAGCTCCTCCAGCGGTTGGGACCTGCTGGCCGGCACGCTGCACTCCTTCGCCGCCCCGCTCGTGATTGCCGATGCGTTCCTGACGTACTTTGCCGTCGGCGTGATCCTCGCAGCGATTCGCAGCTCAACCGGGCACATCGCCTCATGCATGGGACTGCACGCAGGCTGGGTGTGGGTCATGCTTACCGTCACCGGCACGTCGGCGGCGGTCCGCGACCGGCCCCTCAGCTGGCTCCTCAGTCAAACCGATGGATTCGTCGGCTGGCTGGTGCTGGCGTGGTGCGTGGCGATCGGCGTTCCGCTCGTGCGCTTCTTCTCACGGCGCGCGCGCGATCAGCTCGTGGGCGGGCACGCGGGAGCTGCGGCCGGAAGAGTTGCGTGAGTTGCAGCGCGCAGTCGGGCTACGCGAAACGCACTAGTCCTCCGCGCGCCGTATGAGCGGATTCAGCCGCGCCAAGCGCACGAGCGGATCGTCGATCTCCAGGCACTGCTGCTTCTCGGACAGGCTCACGGGCAGGATTTCCGCCAGGCGATAGCCCACCCAGGCCGCATCATCGGGATGCATGGCCGTTGCCGCATACAGCTCACCCAGCTCCGGAAGCACCTTGCGCAGCAGCACGCCCAGATGTTCAAACTCGCCCGGCAGGCCGAGCCGTTCCTCACGAGGCAGCAGCTCGATGTCCGCGACGTTGAGACCGTCGTCCTGCTGCCGCCGGCTCAGCACACGGAATTTGTGCTCGCCGACGCAGCTGATGCCCAGCAGCCCGTCGGGCATCGGATTGAAGTCGACGATGTGCGCGGTCGTGCCGACCTCGGCTGTGTCGGCGACCGCGCCGACCTCCGCCCCGGCACGGATCAACACCACGCCGAAGGGAGAGCGCTCGCGCATGCAGTAACGGACCATGTCCAGATACCGCGTCTCGAATATGCGCAGAGGAAGGGGTCCCCCCGGAAACAACACCGTGTTGAGAGGGAACAGCGGCAGGGCCTGGACCCTGCCCGAGGCGCCGCGAGTGTCGGAGCGGGACATGCCGTCCGCCAGACTACCTCATGCGGGCGAGGGCCGCGAGCAGCTTGCCGTGCAGGCCGCCGAATCCCCCGTTGCTCATGATCAGCACGTGATCTCCCGGCCGGGCGGTGCGTGCCAATTCCTCCGCCAGAGAGTCGATGTCGTGACTGGCATGGCCGCGACTGCCGAGCGCGGCGATGATGGGAGCGGTGTCCCAGCCCAGATCGGCGGGGGCATGCAGCCAGACCTCGTCGGCTCCCGCCAGCGACGGCGCCAGAGTGGTGCGATGCACTCCCATCTTCATCGTGTTGGATCGGGGCTCCAGCACCGCCACGATCCGGCTCTTGCCGACTCGCCGCCGCAGACCGTCGATCGTGGTGGCAATCGCCGTGGGATGGTGGGCGAAATCGTCATACACGCGCACCCCGTTGACCTCGCCCCGCAGCTGCATGCGCCGCGCGATCCCGGCAAACGACTGCAGTGCGTCGATCGCGCGCTCAACGTGCACTCCCGCGTGCCGTGCAGCCGCGATCGCTGCCAGAGCGTTCTCCATGTTGTGCGCTCCGATGAGGGACCAGCTGACCGTGCCTCGCGGCTTACCGGCCTCCAGCACCTGGAAGCGCGAGAAGTCGTCGGTTCCGCCAACGGGCCGCGCGCTCCATAGCGGTTGCGATTCAGCCACGGCGCTGAACGACTCGGTCGGTGTCCAGCAGCCCATCGCCAGAGTAGCCTGCAGCCGCTCATCTGCCGCATTCCAGACGATGCGGCCGGCACCGGGAACGATGCGCACGAGATGATGGAACTGCCGCTGGATGGCGGCCACGTCGGGGTAGATGTCGGCGTGATCGAATTCGAGATTGTTGAGGATCGCGGTGCGCGGGCGGTAGTGGACGAACTTGGCGCGCTTATCGAAGAACGCCGTGTCGTACTCGTCCGCTTCGATGACGAAAAACGGCTCGTGTCCCAGGCGCGCGCTGCTGTTGAAATTCGCAGGCACGCCCCCGATCAGGAATCCGGGCGACAGGCCGGCATGCTCCAGGATCCACGCCAGGAGCGATGAGGTCGTCGTCTTGCCGTGCGTACCGGCGACCGCCAGCACCCAGCGATCCTTGAGCACCTCGCGCGACAGCCATTCCGGGCCGGACGCGTACGCAATGCCGCGGTCCAGGAGCGCTTCGATCACGGGCTGGCCGCGTGTCATCACGTTGCCGACGACGACGACGTCCGGCTTCGAGCTCAGCTGCGCCGCTTCGAACCCCTCGATGACTTCGATCCCGAGAGCCTCCAGCTGGGTGCTCATCGGCGGGTAGACGTTGCGATCGGAGCCGGTGACGCGATGGCCGGCAGCGCGCGCAATGGCGGCGATGCCGCCCATGAATGTGCCGCAGACCCCCAGGATATGCACGTGCATCGAGGACTACCTTCAGGACTTGAGCGGTGAGAGCGAGACCGCCAGCAGATATTCGACCAGTATCTGCAGAATGACCAGCGCGACGCTCGCGGGGCCGGACCACTCCAGCGCCGCCTTCACCACGTGGCCGAGCGCGGCGATCAGCCATATCAGCAGCACGAGCGCGACGAGGGACAACGGCAACTGCCACAGCTGATCGTGTTGGTAGCGCTCTGCGAGCCACTCCGAGACGATCAGGATGGGCGCGAGCACCGCCTGGAACCCGAACACGGCGGTCGTCGTCTGCAGGATGCGCTCCGGCCGTCGCACCAGCTTCAGCCACAACGCGAACCACACCAGGTTGAACGCAACGTCCAGCATCAGGCGCGGCAGCCACGGCCCGTCCAACGGCGGCAGGACAGCATTGACCATGGAGTTGACCAGGATGTAGCCAACGACCGTCACCGCGAGCAGCAGCGCCGAGGCCGGCACGTCCTGAGGACCTCGACGCAGCACCGCGATCTGAGTGTACAGGCGGATCAGATCGACCATGGTCCGGACCCTGCGGTCGTTGCCCGTGGCCCCTGCGGGGGTTGTGCCATGACTTTCGTGCGCGGCTCTGGACTCGCATAATGCGAGGTGCCGAATTGTACAGATCCTCCTTGAACACGTTGCATACGATCGTCACGACATCCGCCGAGCTGGCACAACTGGCTGCAAAGCTCGCCTCCTTCGAGTGCCTCGCGCTGGATACCGAGTTCCTGCGGGAGCGCACCTATCGTGCGGAGTTGTGCCTGCTGCAACTGTCGGGCCCGGGCGACGCCCTGTGCGTCGATCCGCTCACGCTCACCGATCTGACCCCGCTCGCGCACGCGCTCACCACCTCCGGATCGGTCAAGGTGATGCACGCCTCACGGCAGGACCTGGAGGTCCTGCTGCCCGCCGTCGGATTCGTGCGGCCGGTGTTCGACACGCAGATCGCCGCGGCGCTGTGCGGCCTGCCGGCGCAGATCGGTTACGCCGATCTGGTCCGCCGGCTTCTGGGGCAGGACCTCGCGAAGTCGCACACGCGTACCGACTGGTCGCGGCGCCCTCTCTCGCCCGAGCAGATCGAGTACGCGCTCGATGACGTTCGCTATCTGTTGCCCCTGAAGTCGCAGCTGGAAGAGCGGCTCGACAAGCTCAACCGCCGCGAGTGGCTCGAGGAGGAGCTGGCCGATCTCGACGACAGTCAGGCGATCGTGACACAGCCGGAACAGGCGTGGCTGCGCATCAAGGGATTGCGCGGGCTCGACGACGGACGGATCCGGCTTGCGCGTGCATTGGCAGCGTGGCGCGAGCGACGTGCGTCGGAGCGTAATCGACCTAGAGGCTGGATCCTCGAAGATGCAACGCTGCGGGAGATCGTGCTGCGGGTGCCGAGGTCCGCCGAGGCGCTCGCCTCAATTGCCGATCTACCGCCCAACCTCATCAAGCATTGCGGCGAGGAGCTCCTGGAGTGTGTGCGCGCGGCGGAAATCCCCGATCCCGCGCCCGCCGTCGAGACACGACAGCGTCCCGATCCTGCGAAGGCTGCGCTCTTGCGCTCCCTCGGATCACTGAATCAGTCGATCGCCGGCGAACTTGGACTCAGTCCGGAAGTGTTGGCAACGCGACGCGACCTCGAACAACTCGCCGATGGCAAACGCGACGTCGCGCTGCTGCGTGGCTGGCGTCGCGGGGTCATCGGCGAGCGGATGTTGGCTGCGTTATAAACAACCGGAATTGCGAAGCAATCGGCGGAAAGCGGAGCGTCGCCAATCCCGCAGGGGATCGGCGGAATCCCGGAGGGATCGGCGGGGAGCGAAGCGTCGCCCACCGAAGCTTCGCCAAACTACGCCGCTGTCATGCCGTGGTCACCGCCAGCAAGGCGACTTGCTATTGCGGCCCCGAGACGCCACAGTTCGGGACCTCCATGAACCAATCCATCGACGAACTGCTCGCTGCGCTGGAGCGTGAGCGCGCGGCTCGCACCGAAGCCGAACGCACGGGACGGCTCAAGGATGAGTTCCTCGAGGCGCTTGCTCACGAGCTGCGTGCCCCGTTGAACGCGATTCTCGGGTGGTCGCGGCTGCTCGAGCACGGCCACCTGGGCGACCGCGAGACCCGCAGCGGCGGGCAGACGATCGCGCGCAATGCCCGCGCCCTGGCCCACATCGTCGACGATCTTCTGGACCTCAGTGCGATCA
Organism: Steroidobacteraceae bacterium; assembly: GCA_035552975.1. GTDB lineage: Bacteria > Pseudomonadota > Gammaproteobacteria > Steroidobacterales > Steroidobacteraceae > 13-2-20CM-66-19. The sequence continues at coordinate 1,137 of DATNEN010000322.1, read as the reverse complement.
CCAGCGGCAAGATTCGCGTCGATGCCGAAGAAACGGACCTGTGTGAAATCGTGGAGGCTGCGGTCGAGCTTCAGCAGGAGCATGCCGCCGCCAAGGGGGTCTCCCTGGGCAAGACGTTCGAGACCCGGGACTGCGTGGTGTTCGGCGAACCCCAGCGCTTGCAACAGATCGTGTGGCATCTGCTGAGCAATGCCATCAAGTTCACGCCGCGTGGCGGTCATGCGCACATCACGGTCCGCAGCATCGGCGGGTACTGCGACATCGAGGTCAAGGACACTGGAGCAGGTATTGCCAGTGATCTGCTCCCATATGTGTTCGATCGTTTCTGGCGCGCCGACTCCTGTGCCGAGCACCGCTACGCGGGACTGGGCCTGGGCCTCGCGCTGGCCAAGCGGCTTGCGGAGCTCCACGGCGGCACAGTGACCGCCACGAGCCCCGGCCCGAATCAGGGGGCGACCTTTACGGTGGTGGTCCCTCGCGTGGCCCCGCGCGACCGACAGCCGGACGAGGCGATCGATGTGCGCCCCGAGTTGGCAGACAACACCGCGGCGCGGCGCTCGGACGTGGCCGCCCAGACCGATCTGAGCGGTTTGCGCGTACTGGTCGTCGACGATGAGCCGGATACGCTCGATCTCCTGCGTCGCGTGTTGGGCGACAGCCGCGCCCAGGTCGCCGCTGCTCCTTCGGTAGAGGCAGCCCTGGCAACCCTGGACGGCTTCGAGCCGCACGTGCTGATTTCCGACGTCAGCATGCCGGGGCGCGACGGCTACGAGCTCATCAAGGCGGTGCGGACGCGAACGAGCTCAGAGCGCCTCCCGGCGGCGGCACTTACGGCATACACGCGTCCGGATGATGCCGATCGGGCGCACGCCGCGGGGTTTCAGGTGCACCTGGCGAAACCCATCGAGCCGGAGCAACTCGTGAAGATGGTCGCACGTCTCGCCGGTCGCCTGGCCGGCCGGGCCTGAAGAGCCCCGACAGTCACGACATGCTGCGGCGCCGCGACCGTCCCGCGGCCCTCCCGCGGCAGGGCCAACACGGCGCCTAGCGGCGCTTCTTGCGTGAGGCGCTGGAGCGCGCAGCGGGTTTGCGCGCTCGCCTTGCTCGAGACTTCTTTTTGGCTGGCCCGCGTTTCGC
>DATNEN010000321.1:0-4629 GCA_035552975.1 Steroidobacteraceae bacterium | reverse complement strand
ACCTGCTGGTGCCGTTCGCGAAGGGCGGCAAGGTCGGACTGTTCGGCGGCGCCGGCGTGGGCAAGACCGTCAACATGCTCGAGCTGATCAACAACATCGCCAAGCAGTACAGCGGCCTGTCGGTATTCGCCGGCGTGGGCGAGCGTACTCGCGAGGGCAACGACTTCTATCACGAGATGATGGAGGCGGGCGTCATCGACAAGGACAACCTCGCGAACTCCAAGGTCGCCATGGTCTATGGGCAGATGAACGAGCCCCCGGGCAACCGCCTGCGTGTGGCGCTCACCGGCTTGACGATGGCGGAGTATTTCCGCGACGAGGTGCGGCCCGATAGCGGCGGCAAGGGTCGCGATGTGCTGTTCTTCGTCGACAACATCTACCGTTACACGCTCGCCGGCACTGAGGTGTCCGCCCTCCTCGGGCGCATGCCCTCCGCGGTAGGCTATCAGCCGACTCTCGCAGAAGAGATGGGCGTTCTGCAGGAGCGCATCACTTCGACCAAGAAGGGCTCGATCACCTCCATCCAGGCGGTGTACGTGCCTGCGGACGACTTGACCGACCCCTCGCCCGCCACCACGTTCGCCCACCTCGACGCCACCGTCGTGTTGTCGCGCCAGGTGGCTTCGCTCGGCATCTATCCGGCCGTCGATCCGCTCGACTCCACCAGCCGCCAGCTCGATCCTCTGGTCGTCGGCGAGGAGCACTACAACACCGCGCGCGGAGTTCAGGCGGTGCTGCAGCGCTACAAGGAGCTGCAGGACATCATCGCGATTCTCGGCATGGATGAGCTGTCGGAAGAGGACAAGCAGACCGTGTATCGCGCGCGCAAGGTCCGCAATTTCCTGTCGCAGCCGTTCAACGTTGCGAAGGTATTCACCGGGCAGGACGGCAAGATCGTCTCGCTGAAGGACACCATTCGCGGCTTCCAGGGCATTCTCAACGGCGAGTTCGACACTCTGCCGGAGCAGGCCTTCTACATGGTGGGCTCGATCGAGGAGGCCGTCGCGAAGGCGAAGACTCTGCAGTAGTTGCGGGAGCCTCTAGGAACATGGCTGAAGAACAGCAGCATACGATTCAGGTCGATATCGTGAGCGCCGAGGGCGAGATCTTCTCCGGCCCGGCGACGATGTTGTTCGCTCCGGGTATGGTGGGCGACCTCGGGATTGCTCCGCGCCATGCGCCGTTGCTCACTCTGCTCAAGCCCGGGGAAGTCCGGGTGCAGACCGGCGATGGGGCCGAACAGCATTTTTTTGTCGGCGGCGGTGCGCTGGAAGTGCAACCCAACAAGGTCACCGTGCTCGCCGATACGGCCATCCGGGCCAAGGACCTCGATGAGCAGGCCGCTTTGGCTGCCAAGCAGCGCGCCGAGGAGGCGTTGCGGGACAAGGTAGACAAGATCTCGCAGGCCGAGGCGCTCGCAGAGCTGGCCCGCGCCGCCGCGCAGCTGAAGTTGATCCAGCGGTTGCGGAAGGTTCGCTGACGCAGGTGCCCCTGGCCCCCGGGCCGCCCCAATGACTGACGAACCGCAGTCCCAGCCGCCCGCGCCGTCCGGACCAGCCGCGGAGCCGGAAGGTCCACGGCCGCCGAGCGCACCGCCGGATGCGCCTGCGCAGCCGGAGCCGCTGGCGACGTCCGCGGACTCGCTCGCCGATTCCGCGGCCGCGCGTCCCGGTGTGCTCACCGCGTTCAGGCGCAACCTGTCGGCCGGGCTACGGCTGTTGATCCCCGGGCGCGTCGCCCCGGAGCGCTTCGTGCGCACGTTCGATCAGGCAGGGCTGCTGCTCGTGCTCGGACTGCTGGTGTGGGTGGGGCTGGATTGGCTGCACTCCGATACCGGCGCGGTTCTGGAGCTCGACGGTGTGTTCGGATGGGCGACCTATCTCCTGGTGGGATTCTTCGGCAGCGCTTTGGTAGCGCGCGCGCAGGACAGGCACGCCAACACGCGCGCCCTGCTCGTGCCGGCGCTTTCTGCTGCCCCGTACGTGCTGCTGCTGTTATGGTTGCTCAGTGACATCCCTTTCCTGCACAACCGGCCTCTCCTGGCCGTGTTGGGGGCACTGGCGTACCTCGAGTTCGTCGGGTTGCGCACCGTCCGCGCGGCGTACGGCACGGTCCGCGTCCGCGCCGTGCTGCTTGCAGCGGCGCTCATTCTCGCGGCGCCGTTCGTGCTGGATTCGTTCGGGCTCGATACGCGCTTGTGGGTGGTCGACGATACGCAGCAGACGCAGGACGACGATGTCGCCACGTCGGAAGGCCTCCTGTACGACCAGCCGGCCCGAATCCAGGCCGCCGTGGAGCGCGTGGCGCCGGCGGTACCAGGCAAGCCGCACATGTTCTTCGTCGGCTTCGCGGGGGTCGGCGAGCAGGCGGTGTTCAAGCGCGAGGCGCTGTACGCGGAGCAGGTCTTTGCGGACAGGTTCGGCACGGCGGACCGCTCGGTCGAGCTCATCAACGACGCCAACGACCGCGACACCTACCCGCTGGCCACGGTGTCGGGGTTGGACCAGACCGTGAAGCTCATCGCCGACCGGATGGATGTGGACCAGGATGTACTGGTCCTGATGCTGACCTCGCACGGCTCCCAGGATGGCCTCGCGGTATCCAACGGCTCGCTACCCCTGGCGCAGCTCGGGCCCGCGGACCTGCAGGAGATCCTGGACGACGCACGCATCAAATGGCGGATCATCATCGTTTCGGCGTGCTACTCGGGCGTCTTTCTGGATGAGCTCAAGAGCGACACGACGCTGGTCATTACGGCGGCCGATTCGGATCACAGCTCCTTCGGGTGCGACTACAGCCGCGACCTGACCTGGTTCGGGGAGGCCTTCCTGAAGGACTCCCTGCCTAAAGCGGCCTCGTTCGAGGTGGCCTTCACAGAGGCCTCGACGCTGATCCAGCAGCGCGAGGCGGCCGAGCACCAGATTCACTCCAACCCCGAGCTGTCCATGGGGGCGCTCATCCGCCAGAAGCTCGCGGACATGCCCTCCGGCGCACCCCCGTCCGCTGTCCCGGCCAGCGGAACCCGGACGGCATTGGGTACAATCGCCCCATGCCCACGGTCTCCAACACGAGTCGTGCCCTGCCGCTCGCGGTCGTAATTCTCGCGGCGGGCGAGGGCAAGCGGATGAAGTCCGCCAGACCGAAGGTGCTGCAGCCGCTCGCAGGCCGGCCCCTGCTGGCGCACGTCATCGACACGGCAAGGGCGCTCGAGCCCGCTGCGATCCACATTGTGTACGGACACGGCGGGGAGCAGGTGCGCGAGGCGTTCGCCTCCGACACGCCCGCCGGCAAGGGGACACCCCCGTTGTCCTGGGCCCTGCAGGCTCAGAGGCTCGGTACCGGCCACGCGGTCACCCAGGCGATGCCCGGCATACCGGACGACCAGCGCGTTCTGGTCCTCTACGGCGATGTGCCGCTCATCCAGCGATCCACGCTGCAGGCGTTGCTCGCCCTGGCGGGTCCCAAACAGGTCGCGCTGCTCACCATGATGCTGGACGACCCTTCGGGGTATGGCAGGGTCATGCGGGACGCACGCGGCCGGGTGCTGCGGATCGTGGAAGAAAAGGATGCGGCCAAACGAGACCTGCGGGTCCGCGAATGCAACACCGGGGTGCTCGCCGCGCCGGCGAAGTTGCTCAGGAAATGGCTGCGGGGACTGAAGAACAAGAACGCCCAGGGGGAATACTACCTGACCGACGTCATTGCCGCGGCGGTGAAGGAAGGGATCGCCGTCAATCCGCTCGTTGCGCCGACTGTGACGGAGGTGCTCGGCGTCAATGACAAAGTGCAGCTTGCAGAGCTGGAGGGCGTGTACCGTGCGCGCATCGCGCGTGAGCTGCTGCTCGCCGGCGTCACGATCGCGGATCCGGCGCGCATCGATGTGCGCGGCACCGTGAGCCATGGAAGCGACGTGTTCCTCGATGCCAACGTTCTGCTGGAAGGGAATGTGAAGCTGGGGAATCGGGTGCGCATCGGTCCGAACTGCGTGGTGCGCAACAGTGAGATCGGCGACGACACCGTGGTGTTTCCGAACTGCGTGATCGACAGCGCCATCATCGGACAGTCGTGCAACATCGGGCCGTTTGCGCGTTTCCGCCCTTCATCGCGGCTTGCTGATGAGGTGCATATCGGCAACTTTGTCGAGGTGAAGAATTCGCAGCTCGGCGCGGGCTCGAAGGCCAATCACCTCACGTATGTCGGGGACGCGCAGGTAGGCAGCCGCGTGAACCTGGGCGCGGGCACCATCGTCGCCAACTATGACGGCGCCAACAAGCATCTCACGCGCATCGAAGACGACGTCCACACGGGCTCGAACAGTGTGCTGGTCGCCCCGATCGTCGTCGGGGCTGGGGCGACGATCGCCGCCGGCTCGACCGTGATGCGCGAAGTGCCGTCGGGGAAGCTGACGATCGCGCGCGCCCGGCAGACGACCATCGAAGACTGGCAGCGACCGGTCAAAACCAAGAAATAGCCGGCGCCCGCCCACTGGAGCCCTTTGACCGGTCACTCGCGCGCCACCCGTGTGACCCGCGTGACCCGTCACCCGCGCGACCCGCCACCCGCGCGACCCGCCACCTCCGCGACTCGCCACCCGCGCGCGCCATCCGCGTTGTGCAGGCCGCGACCAGT
>DATNEN010000320.1:0-7688 GCA_035552975.1 Steroidobacteraceae bacterium | reverse complement strand
GCAAGGGCACCGCCAACATTCTCATCTCCGATAGCGAGCTGGCCGCGCGCCGACGCGCGCTCGAGGCCGCGGGCGGCTACAAGTTCCCCGCCTCACAGACTCCGTGGCAGGAGATTCAGCGCTCGATGGTCGACCAGCTCAGCGCCGGCATGGTGCTCAAGCCGGCGGTGAAGTATCAGAAGATCGACGAGAAGTTCGGCGTGCCGCGCGATAACCACTGACGCAGAATCGCGCGAAGCGCGCGCGGTGGTGTGCACGCTGCGTGCACTGGTCTCTCCCTTCTTTATTTCGGCCTGGTCGGCGGCCTTACACCCACCCGCCGTCCACGACATAGTGTTGGTTGGTGCAGGCACTGGCCTCGTCCGAGGCGAGAAACACGATGAACTTCGCGATCTCCGCCGGCTGCAGGCGGCGCTTCAGGCACTGCCGCTCCATCAGCTGAGCCTCGCTCTCCGGCGTCAGCCACTTGTCGATCTGGCGCTGAGTCATGATCCACCCGGGCGCTACGGCATTCACGCGAATGCCGAACTGTCCGTAGTCGCGCGCCAGTGAGCGCGTCAGTCCGATGACTCCTGACTTCGAGGCCGTGTAGGCGGCCATGCCGCCCTGGGCGATCATCCAGGAGACCGAACCGAGATTGACGATGGCGCCTGCTCCGGCGGCTTTCATGTCGGGCAACACCGCCTGCGAGCAGAAGAATTGATGTCGCAGGTTGACGGCGATGCGGCTGTCCCAGATCTCCTCAGTCACCGACTCGGTGGGATGACGCTCGTCGTGCGCGGCGTTGTTGACCAGAACCTGGATGGGGCCGAGGCGCGATTTGACGGCACCCACCGCACTCTTCAGCGCCGGGATGTCGGTCAGGTCGCAAGGCTCGAAGTGCACCGGCGTGCCTGCCTGCGTCAACGACTGCACCAGCGCCCGCGAAGGGGCGACGGCGATGTCCAGAAAGGCGACACGCGCCTTCTGCCGCGCGAACTCGCGGACGATGAACTCTCCGATCCCCGAGCCGCCGCCGGTGACCAGCACCACCTTGTTCTGCAAATCCGGATAAATCGCGCCCATCTGACCTCGAGCTCTTACATCATCGCCGCGTGAGCTGCGCCTCGCGGCACGGCAAACCCGGAACATCGGTTCGAAATCGAAACAAGTCCCCCGCCAGCGGCTGCGCGGCGCGCTCGGCCGGCGACAGACCTTTCCAGGCCGTGGTTGCGAAGGCCGTGCAGCCATCCTCGCCACCAAAGGCGATCTTGGTCACGTTTGCGCAACGTACACGCACCGTGGTGAGCAGCTCTCCCGCGGGAGAGTAGCGGCGGACACCCCAACCGGACCACAGCGCGACCCACACGCAGCCTTCGGCGTCGACGGTGGTTCCATCGGGATAGCCGTCCGCGGGGGCAATGCGCACGAACACTCGCTTGCCCGACAGCTTACCGGGCCCGGAATGATCGAACGCGTAGACGACACGGCTCAACGTGTCCGTGTGGTAGAAGACCGCGCCGTCGGGACTGAATGCCGGGCCGTTGGTGATGATGTAGCCCTGATCGAGCGCAGTGTGGCGGCCCTGGGCATCCAACCGATACAGCGCTCCCGTCGGGCTCGATTCGTGATCGTCCATCGAGCCGAACCATATGCAGTCATCGGGTCCGACACTCGCATCGTTGAGGCGATTATCGGGGGCGTGGGGCTCGACCGCGGCCAGATGCTCGAATGTACCGGATTGCGGATCGAACGTGTGCAGGCCGGATTTCATGCCGACGAGGAAGCCGCCGCTGCGCAGCGGTATGACGAAGCCGGGCTTGGAGGGTGCCTGCCAGGCGTTCTGGCGCCCCGTGCCCGGCTCGTAGCGCCGCACCAATCCGCCCTTGATGTCGACGAACCACAGAGCCGAATCGCGGGGCACCCAGATCGGCCCCTCGCCAAGCTCCGCCCCGACCGTGCAGACGTGCTCTGCCTCGAGCAGAACCGGTTTGTGGCTGCCCTGTCTCACTTCACGACCAGTTACGACCAGACGTATGCGGTCTTCACCTGGGTGTAGAACTCCACTGCCGCGAACCCCTGCTCGCGAGGTCCGTAGCTGGAGCGTCGCATCCCTCCGAAAGGCACATGATAGTCGACTCCGGCCGTCGGCAGATTCACCATGACCATGCCCGCACGGACTGCACGCTGAAAGTGTCGTGCGTGTTTGAGCGAAGTCGTCACGATGCCCGCCGAGAGACCGAATTCACCGCCGTTGGCGACCTCGAGAGCCTCATCGTAGTCACGCACCCGGATCACGCTCGCTACCGGACCGAAAATCTCCTCGCTGTTGACGCGCATCTTCTGTGTCGTGTCCGCGAAGACGGCCGGGCTGACGTACCAACCGGGCTTGTCGAGAGAGAGCGGCTCGCCTCCGGTCACCAGGCGTGCCCCTTCCTTCTTCGCAATGTCCACATACGACAGGGTCTGCTGCATCTGCTCACGGCTGGCAAGAGGCCCCATCTGCGTGGTGGCCTCCAAGGCATCGCCCACCTTCAGCCCGGCTGCGCGCTGCGCGAGAGCAGCCACAAAGCGATCATGTATCCCGTTCGTGACGATGAGTCGACTGGAGGCGGTACATCGCTGTCCAGTGGCATAAAAAGCCCCGTCCAATGCGCAAGCGACGGCCCGCTCCAGATCCGCATCATCCAGCACGACCAGGGGATTCTTGCCGCCCATCTCCATCTGCACCCGTGCCTGGCGAGCCATCGCCGCGGCACCGACTTTGGCGCCCGTGGCCTGCGAGCCCGTGAACGAGATGCCATTCACTCCGGGATGGTTGACAAGGGCATCGCCGACCGAGCCCCGTCCGAGGACCAGGTTGAACACCCCCGCCGGGACAGCCGCCTCGTAGATGCAATCCGCGAGGGCCGCGGCCGTCGCCGGCGTTGGGCCGGCAGGCTTGATGACCACCGTGTTGCCGAACGCCATGGCGGGAGCGGACTTCCACGCCGGAATCGCGATCGGGAAATTCCACGGGGTGATGAGCCCGAACACCCCTACGGGCTCACGCGAAGTCGTCACGTCGACGCCAGGGCGCGTGGAGGAAAGGTTCTGTCCGTGGCGGCGCAGCGCTTCGCCGGCGAAGTATTTGAAGATGCGGCCGGCGCGCGCCACCTCGCCGATTCCTTCTGGCAGAGTCTTGCCCTCCTCGCGCGAGAGCAAACGGCCCAGTTCCTCGCGCCGCCGCAGAATGATCTCCCCCACGCGATCCAGGCAGTCGGAGCGCACTTCCGGAGAAGCATCCGACCACGCGGGGAATGCCTTGCGCGCCGCTTCCACGGCGGCATCCACATCACTCTTACCGCCGTCGGGAAACCGCGCGACGATCTCACTGGTGTTGGAAGGGTTCTCGCTCTCGTGCACCACAGAAGCGCCGACTCGAGCGCCACCGATGTAATGACTGAGATCTTCCGTCTGCGTTCGCGCGGTCGCCTTGTTCATCTCGACACCCTCACCCCGGCCACTTGGCCTTGCCTGCCATGGCCACGTCATCCACCGGGCCAGCGCTCGGCGCCAGGCGAGCACTCCCCGGGCGCCACAAGTCCTGAATCGCTTCCAGCGTCTTGCCCTTGGTCTCCGGCACGTAGCGCGCGACGAGCAACGCCGCCAACAGGCTCATGGCGCCATAGATCCAATAGGGGAAGCCGTGATTGAACATCGCGTTCAGCGCCGAGCTCCCGATGAGAATCTTGAACGTCCAGGATACGAACAGGTTGGCGATCCACTGGGCCGCCACCGCAATGGCCATCGCTTTGCCTTTGATGGCGTTGGGGAACATCTCCGAGAGCAGCACCCACACCACCGGTCCCCAGGAGAGCGCAAAGCCGGCGATATACGTGAGGATGGCGATCAGCGGCGCAATCCCGCTTGCCTTCGTATAGAAGAGGCATCCGAGGACGATCATCGCCACGCCCATGATCAGAGCGCCGACGATCAGCAGCGGCCGGCGTCCCCAGCGGTCCACCGTCAGGATCGCGATTACGGTGAAGATCGTGTTGGCAGCGCCCACGACGATCGTCTGCAGCATGGCACTGTCGGTCGAAGCGCCGAGGTTGCCGAACATCAACGGGGCGTAGTAGAGCACGGCGTTGATGCCGACGAACTGCTGGAATACCGACAGGAGGATGCCTACGACGACCACGGCGGTGCCGAAGGAGAACAGCGGCAGCGTGGGCGTTTTCAAAGTACTCTCGATCTCGGTGACGATCGCTCGCGCGTCGGCCTCATCGGTAATGCGGCGCAGCCCCTGCAAGGCGCGCTCGTTTTGTCCCCGCAGCACGAACCAGCGCGGGGTGTCAGGAACGAACAGCAGCAGCACCAGGAACAGCAGCGCGGGAATCGCCTCCGATGCGAGCATCAGCCGCCAGCCCGTCGCTTTGACCCAGGCATCGTCACCCTGGGCTGCGATATACCAGTTGACGAAATACACGATGAGCATGCCGCCGACGATGGCCAGCTGGTTGAATGACACCAGCCTGCCGCGAATCGCGCTGGGAGAGATCTCGGCGATGTACAGCGGCGAGAGCATGGAAGCGACGCCCACGCCCACCCCGCCCAGGATGCGGTAGAGGATGAAGGGCCAGAGCGCGGCCGGCCCCATGTGGCCGATGCTCCCCAGCCCGAGCTCCGGCACCGCAGAGCCGATGGAGCCGGCGAGGAACAGCAGTGCAGCCACGATCATGCCGCCCTTGCGTCCGAGGGAATTGGAGAGCCAGCCCGCCAGGGCCGCCCCGAGCACGCACCCGAACGTCGCACACGAGATCGTCCAGCCCGACCAGCTGCTGGCCGCCGTCTCCGAGAGGTGCTGTGGAGCGATGAAATAGGCGTCGATCGAGCTCACGGCGCCGGAAATGACCGCTGTGTCGTACCCGAACAGCAGTCCGCCGAGCGTTGCGACGAACGTCAACCCCACGATCAGTGAGGTGTTCACTTTTGTCATCTGATCCCCTCGTTCACTGATTCATTGGCGAAAATTTCCTGCGGAAATTTTCGCGGAATCCAGGCCCCAGCCAGCCCACGCGGCCGGCGAAAAGCGTGGTTTTCGCCGGCGTCCCACCCTTCCGCGAAATTTTCGCGGAATCCAGGCCCTCAGCCAGCCCACGCGGCCGGCGAAAAGCGTGGCTCTCGCCGGCGTCCCACCCTTCCGCGAAATTTTCGCGGAATCCAGGCCCTCGGCCAGCCCACGCGACCGGCGTCAACGCCACCCCGCATCCACGAAATACTCGTGAGAGGTGCACGCACGCGCGTCGTCCGAAGTCAGGAACAGCGCCAGCGAAGCAACGTCCTCCGGCTCGACGCGAAACTTCAGGCACTGCTGCGCCAGGATGCGTGCCTCCTCATCTGGAGTGTGCCAGAGACGGGTCTGGCGTGGCGTACGTACCCCGCCGGGTACGATACAGGTGACGCGGATACCGTGTTCCCCCAGTTCGCGCGCCAACGCGCGGGTCATGCCCTCGATTCCCGCCTTGGCAGTTTGATACGCAGTCAGATTCGGCAGGGCCAGATGCCACGAGACCGAGCCAAGGTTCACTATGGCGCCGCTGCGCGCCGCCTTCATCCCGGGCGTGACTGCCTGGGCACAGAAGAACAGGTGGCGCAGGTTCACGGCCAGCCGGTCGTCCCAATACTCCGAGGTGACACTCTCGAAGGTGTGCCTGTCGTCGTTGCCCGCATTGTTGATGAGGATCTGCGGCGCTCCGGAGCGCTCGGCGATCTGCGCAAACGTGGCGTGCACCGCCTCGAGATCGCGCAGGTCGCAGTGATAGAAGCGCGGCGCCGGAGAGGCGGACTTCGCCAGCGAGCGCTCGAGGGCGCGCGACTCCTCCACCGCGATGTCCAGAAAGCTGACATTCGCGCCCTGGCGGGCGAATGCGGCCACGATCGAGGCGCCGATCCCGGATCCTCCGCCGGTCACAACCACTCGTTTTCCCCGCAGGCTCGGGTAGACTGCGGTGTGCGTCTGCAACGCGGTATCGTTCATTCAACTCTCTTTCTCGTTGACTCGCCCGAACCGAGCAGACCCCGCGCGGCCAGGTTTCGCATGAGTGCGGATAATCCGAAGGTCCACGGGGGTGCGGCCTCGCACGTGGTCACCTTGTTTTCCAGGCTCCCGAGCCGTTCGCTGAACACGCGCACGACATCGCCCTGCTTGTGCGTGAAGCCGCGGCCGGCGACGTCGCGATCCTCGATGGGGGCGAACATCGTGCCGAGGAAGAGTGCAAAGCCGTCCGGATACTGATGATGGCGGCTCGAGGTCTGGCCGATCAGCTCCAGCGGATCGCGACTGATGAGCGACATGGAGCTGCGGCCCGCGAGCCGGAAACCGTCCTCGCCCGTCACCTCCAGGCCCACTTCGCAGCTGCGCACGTCATCCAGGGTGAAGCGGGCGTCGAACAACCGCACGAACGGTCCGACGGCGCACGAGGCATTGTTGTCCTTCGCCTTGCCGAGCAGCAGGGCACTGCGGCCTTCCAGGTCCCGCAGGTTGACGTCGTTGCCGAGCGCGGCACCGATCGGGCGGCCGCGCGGATCGCACACCAGCACCACTTCGGGCTCCGGGTTGTTCCAGGCGGAATCAGAGCGGATGCCTACCCAGTCGCCCCAGCCCACCGAGGAGAGCACCGGCACCTTGGTGAAGATTTCGGCATCGGGGCCGATGGCGACCTCCAGATACTGAGACCACAGTCCATCGGCCAGCAGAGCTTCCTTCAGCCGCGCCGCCTCCGGGGATCCTGGCTTCACCGAACGGATATCGGTGCCGACACGGCTCTGCAGGGAATCGCGCACGGCCTGCGCACGGGCCGCATCGCCGCGGGCGCGCTCTTCGATCACTCGCTCGACGGCGGAGACCGCGAACGTGACGCCGCTCGCCTTGACGCACTGCAGGTCCAGGGGTGAAAGCAGGCGCGGGACCGCGGGACGCTGCGTCGTCCAGGCCGGTGCCAAGGCCAGGGACTCCAGCTCGCCCAGATCCGCCCCTGGGAGCCGCGGCTGCGAGCTCCAGGTCTGCAGCCACCCGGCGGCGAACTCGGCCGTCGTGGGGGCCAGGGCGGACAGGTCACTGACGCGCCCGTTGCGGACCAGAATGGGCGTCGGCCCCGCCTGCGTCAGCAGGCGGCCCAATAGAAGCGCGTCGCGCCAGTCACGCGGCAGATGTTGCTGCATCCGTGCGCCCCCTTGATCGCGCGGCGGACAACTGTGGTAGCGCTACCATCCTCCGCGGGGGCGTGGCTGTCAAGGGGTGGGAAGTGGCCTGATGCTCAGTTCCGAGCGTGCGGGACGCGCCACGGGGTGGTAAAGCCTGCCGCGAGACGCCTGTCACACGGGCACGTCGCCCATCAGGACGGGCTCAAGGCGCCGGGCGTGGGGATGTACGCCACGAGCCGCACCCGCGCCGACGCGCGGGGGGTGCGGCTCTTCAGGGCATCAGGGCGCGCCCTTGAAGGCGACCGCCAGACTGCCCGGGTTCCCGCCATCGCCACCGCCCCCGACTACCGTGTCCTGCGGCGAGCTCGCGGCCCCGGCGATGCCGTAGAACAGAATCGTGTAGTCGAGATTGCCCGCGGCGTTGGTCGTCGCTCCAACGGAAACGTTGCAGACGTCGAGGATGTCAGAAGCGGGAGCCGCGATTCGCACGCGCCGGCTCAGGCGCGCGCGTCAACCGGCGA
>DATNEN010000319.1:0-11314 GCA_035552975.1 Steroidobacteraceae bacterium | reverse complement strand
AAGTGCTCGTCGCAGAGGCTCCTCCGTACAATCGCGCGAACTCTGCCTATATCAGCGTGCCGGGACCCTACGACCAGGGAGTTGCTTACACCTACAACATTGCGCCGCCCGATCCCCACTGGTCGAAGAAGGAGCAGGCGGCCTACATTCCCGGCAAGGACGACCTGCTGTACACCAGCGTGCATGAGGTGTGGCCGGGGCACTTTCTGCAGTTCCTGCATGCCAACCGCAATCCTTCGAAGATTGCCGCTCTGTGGGTCGGGTACGGGTATGCCGAAGGCTGGGCACACTACGCGGAGGAGATGATGTGGGAGGAGGGGCTGGGCAACGCGGCTGGCCGTCCCGACCCCGAGCAGCACATCGGACAGCTCACGAACGCGCTGCTGCGCGACGTCCGCTTCCTGTGCGCCATCGGGCTGCACACGCAGGGGATGACGGTAGCGCAGTCAGAGAAGATGTTCCGCGATAGCGCGTTCGCCGATCCGGGGGACGCGCGTCAGCAGGCCGCGCGCGGCACGTACGACCCTGCGTATCTGAACTACACCCTTGGCAAGCTCATGATCCGCAAGCTCCGCGCCGATTGGGTGGCCAAGTACAGGAGCTCGGACAAGGACCCCCGCGCGCATTGGAAGGAATTTCACGACAAGTTCCTTTCCTATGGTGGGCCGCCGATCCCGATGGTGCGGCGGGAGATGATAGGCGAGGGTGGATCATTGTTTTAGATTGGCGAAAATGCGCCTGCGGCTATTTTCGCGGAGTCGAGGCCCACAGCGAGCCCACCCGGGTGGAGTGCTGAACCTGGCGCTTGTGGTGGGGCGTTGGACGGTGGGGGGCGAGCGATCTGCGAGCCAGCGGGTCGACCACACGGCCGGCGAAAAGCGTGGTTTTCGCCGGCGTGCCGATCCTCCGCTGCCGTGCTCGCGGAATCCTCAGTCTGCGACCGCAGCCTCGAGGAACGTGAGACGCCGCGCGTTGGCGTCGAGCCGTACCCGCACTCCGAGCGGAACGGCTTCGTTGATGTCACCGTGCCCGACCGGAAAGCCGGCCGCGCAGGGAAGTCCAGTTTCCTCCGCCAGCGCGCGCAGCACCTCTGTGCTCGCATAGTCCGCATCGCGTTCTTCACATCCGGAGAACGCACCGAGCACGATACCCCGAACCTTGCCAAACACTCCCGCCAGCGCCAGGTGGGTCCACATCCGGTCGAGACGATAGGGCCGTTCCCCGACGTCCTCCAGCAGCAGCACCGCGCCCTCCAGCGGCGGCAGGTACGGGGTCCCAAGCAACCGAGAGACGACGGCGAGATTGCCGCCGAGCAAGGGACCTTCGACCATGCCGCCAACGTAGGTGTCCGTCCCTGTGAGCGGCGGTGCGGCGGAGGTCGACTCGAGCAGCCCGAACAGGCGTGCCTGCGCTGCTTCTTCCTGGCGCCCGAGCTGCGTGACGACCGGGCCGTGGATGCTGGCCGTCCCCTGGTGCTGCAGCCACAGATGCAGGGCCGTGATATCGGAGAAGCCTATGACAGGCTTGAGAGCGCGGGAAAGGTCGGCAGCGGCGAGGTGTGGCAGCAGCCGCATGGCGCCGTACCCACCCCGGGCACAGAAAACGGCCCTGATCTGCGGGTCCTCGAGCGCGGCGAGCAGCTCCCGCAAACGACCGGAGTCCTTTCCGGCGAGGTAGCGATAGCGCTCGAATAGCCGGGCGTCGTACTGAAGACGATACCTTCGCTCCAGCACCGTGAGACCGGCTTCGAAGGACTCGCGGTCGAAGGGCCCCGACGGGGCTATGATGGCAACGGTGTCGCCGGGCCGGAGGGCCGGCGGCTTGGCGAACCCAGGCGGGGACGACATCCTGATGATCGGATTCGTACTGTGGCTGCTGCTGCTCGTGGTCTGCTGGCCGCTCGCGCTGCTGGCGATCGTCCTTTATCCGCTGCTCTGGCTGCTGCTTTTGCCGTTTCGGCTCCTCGGCATCGCCGTGGAGGGCGTCTTCGAGCTGCTCAGAGCGATCGTCCTGCTTCCCGCCCGCGTGCTGGGCGGCCGGCGCTAGCGGCTGGCCGTCAGCGGTCCTCGGGGCCGGAGCGCTCCGGCTTCTCCACGCGAACGCGCCTGGCCTTGAGCTGCTCGCGCCAGTTCGTGATCTTCCAGCCGCCGATCATCCCCACCAGCAGCGACATCAGGGCGAGGCTGCTGTCGTCGATCGAATAGGACACGCGCTGAATCGGCTCGATGAGCGATGTGAAATTCATTTCTTTGGAAACCCCCGTCTGGCAAGGACGGAACATAACAGCCGGAGCGTCTCCCGGGGAGTCGTAGACTGGCGACGGCCCGAGTTTTTCTTCAATTCCTTGACGCGCGTCGCGGCCGGCACGGTCAAGCTTCGCGCTGTCTGCTGCGTAAGCGCATTAGTACCTGGGCTCATGCGCCGATTCCTAACGGGCCGCTCACAGCGGCCGCGGTAACGTTTGCTCCCTGCCGGCGAATCCCTGGCCGGCGGTGAGGTAAGTGCCGTGACCGCAATCGTTATGGATGCCGCCTTCATCCTGCTGCTGGCCGCGCTGTATGCGGCGACGCACTGGCTGGTGTGGGCCCTGTCGCGTCTCGGGGGTGTCGAATGAACGCCCTGTACGTGGTGAGCGCAGTGCTGACCGCAGGGCTCTTCGTCTACCTGCTCTACGCGATGTTCAGGCCGGAGAAGCTCTGATGACGGCCCCGTCGCTGGCGTTGATCGCCGCCCTCGTCATCGCGATCGTTCTCTTGATGAGGCCTCTCGGGCTCTACATCGCCAATGTGATGCAGGGCAAGCCGATCTGGCCGTTGCGGGTGGGGGCGCGCCTCGAGGCTTGCGTGTACCGGCTGTGCGGCATCGATCCAGCCGCGGAGACGGGCTGGAAGCACTATGCGATCGCGCTTCTGGTGTTCAACGGCCTGGGCGCGCTTCTGGTCTACCTGCTGCAGCGCTTCCAGCTGTGGCTGCCGCTGAACCCGCAACAGTTCGCGAACGTGACAGCCGACTCGTCGTTCAACACGGCGGTCAGCTTCATCACCAATACGAACTGGCAGGGCTACTCCGGCGAATCGACCATGGGCTATCTGGTGCAGATGGCCGGGTTGGCCGTGCAGAACTTCCTATCCGCGGCCTCGGGTATCGTTGTCGTGATCGCGCTCATCCGCGGGATCATCCGGCACAGCGCCCGGACGATCGGCAACTTCTGGGTCGATATCACTCGCTGCACGCTGTACATCCTTCTGCCTCTGTCGGTGGTGCTGGCTGTGGCACTGGTTTCGCAGGGGGTGGTGCAGAACTTCAGCGCGTACAAGGATGTGACCACCCTCGAGACACTCCCCTACAGCCAGCCCAAGACCGATGCAGCGGGCAACCCCGTCAAGGACGCCTCCGGCAACCCGGTCACGGAAAACCTGACGACGAACGAGCAGACCCTGCCGATGGGCCCCATGGCTTCCCAGGAGGCCATCAAGGAGCTGGGCACCAACGGCGGCGGCTTCCTCAACGCAAACTCCGCGCATCCGTACGAGAACCCGACCCCGCTAGCCAATTTCCTGGAGATTCTCGCGCTGCTGATCATTCCGGCCGCTCTCACCTCTACCTTCGGACGGATGGTCGGCGACACGCGCCAGGGGTGGGCGGTGTTCGCCGCCATGTTGATCCTGTTCCTGTCCCTGGTGGCGGTGGCCGTGAACAGCGAGCAGGCCGGCAATCCCCGGATCGCCAAGCTGGGGGTCGACCAGCGGGCCAGCCTGACGCAGTCCGGCGGCAACATGGAGGGCAAGGAGACGCGCTTCGGCATCGGCGCTTCCGCGCTCTTCGCGACCGCCACCACGGGGACTTCCTGCGGTGCCGTGAACTCGATGCACGATTCCTTCACACCCCTCGGTGGGCTCGTGCCGCTGTTCAACATGCAACTCGGGGAGGTGGTGTTCGGCGGCGTGGGCACGGGCCTGTACTCCATGCTCATCTTTGCCATCGTCGGTGTGTTCATCGCCGGCCTCATGATCGGCCGGACACCGGAATACCTGGGCAAGAAGATCGAGTCCTTCGAGATGAAGATGAGCTCGATCTGCATTCTCGTCATGCCGTTCATCGTGCTCATCGGCACCGCCGTTGCCGTCAGGCTGAGCGTCGGCCAGGCCGGCGTCGCAAATCCGGGAGCACACGGGTTCTCCGAGATCCTGTACGCCTTTACCTCAGCGAGCAACAACAACGGTAGCGCGTTCGCGGGTTTGTCCGCGAATACGGTGTTCTACAACACGGCGCTGGGTGTGGTGATGTGGCTCGGGCGGTTCTGGCCGATTGCGGCGGTGCTCGCGATCGCTGGCTCGCTCGCCGCCAAGAAGCGCGTGCCGGTCACCGCGGGCACGATGCCAACGCACGGACCCACATTCGTCATTCTGCTGATCGGCACGGTGTTGCTCGTCGGAGCGTTGACATTCGTTCCAGCGCTGGCGCTCGGGCCGGTCGTGGAACACCTGATGCTTTGGGGAAATTGAGCCATGGCCGACTTGATCTCACGTGAGCCGATTCCCGCGCCGCCGCGCCCTGCGGAGCCGCCGCGCGCCGCCGTACGGCACAAGCTGTCGATGTTCGACCGTCTGTTGCTGGTGCCCGCGATGATCGACGCGCTCCGCAAGCTCGATCCGCGCGCACAGTGGCGCAACCCCGTGATGTTCGTCGTCTACGTCGGCAGCATTCTCACGACGCTGCTGTGGGTGCAGGCGCTCGGCGGGAAAGGCGAGGCTCCGGCCTGGTTCATCCTGAATGTGGCAATCTGGTTATGGTTTACCGTGCTGTTCGCCAATTTCGCCGAGGCGCTCGCCGAGGGCCGCAGCAAGGCTCAGGCCGCCTCCCTGCGGGGCCTGAAACAAGCCGTGTCGGCGAAGAAGCTCGCTGATCCGGCGGACCGCTCGCGGATGGCACCCATTCCCGCCGACCGGCTGCGCAAGGGAGATGTGGTGCTCGTCGAAGCCGGGGATTACATCCCCGCGGACGGGGAGGTCGTCGAGGGTGCCGCCTCGGTAGACGAGAGTGCGATCACGGGCGAGTCGGCACCGGTCATCCGCGAATCCGGTGGAGACTTTTCCTCCGTGACCGGCGGGACGCGGCTGCTGTCCGACTGGATCATCGTGCGCGTGACAGTCAATCCGGGCGAGACATTCATCGACCGGATGATCGCCATGGTGGAGAGCGCCAGGCGTCAGAAGACGCCCAACGAGATTGCGCTGACCATCCTCCTCGTCGCCCTCACGCTGGTATTCCTGTTCGCGACCGCGACTCTGCTGCCTTACTCGCAGTACAGCGTCGAGGTTGCCAAGCTAGGCACCCCGATCACCATTACGGCCCTCGTCGCGCTGCTGGTCTGCCTCATTCCGACGACCATCGGCGGCCTGCTATCGGCGATCGGAGTGGCTGGCATGAGCCGCATGATGCAGGCGAACGTCATTGCCATGTCCGGGCGTGCCGTGGAGGCGGCTGGTGACGTAGACGTGTTGTTGCTGGATAAGACCGGGACGATCACGCTGGGCAATCGCCAGGCGTCGACGTTCATTCCCGCTCCGGGGGTGACGGAGGAAGAGCTTGCAGATGCGGCGCAGCTCGCCTCGCTTGCTGATGAGACTCCCGAAGGGCGCAGCATCGTGGTGCTGGCGAAGCAGCGTTTCAAGCTGCGTGAGCGCGACCTGCGCTCCCTCAATGCAACATTCGTCGCATTCTCGGCCCACACCCGCATGAGCGGCGTCGACATCGGCGACCGCCGGATCCGCAAGGGCGCGGCGGATGCCATCCAGCGGCAGATCGAAGGACTCGGTCACGTATTCCCCAAGGCCATCCTGACTAGCGTGAATGCCGTGGCGCGCCGGGGCAGCACTCCGCTGTTGGTGGGGGACGGTCCGCGTGTCCTGGGGATCATCGAGCTGAAGGACATCGTCAAAGGCGGAATCAAAGAGCGCTTCGGCGAGCTGCGGCGCATGGGAATCAAGACGATCATGATCACCGGTGACAATCCCCTCACCGCCGCGGCCATCGCAGCGGAGGCCGGCGTCGATGATTTCCTGGCGGAGGCAACGCCAGAGGCCAAACTATCGTTGATTCGCTCGCACCAGGCGGAGGGGCGGCTCGTGGCGATGACCGGCGACGGCACCAATGACGCGCCGGCTCTGGCGCAGGCGGATGTCGCCGTCGCGATGAACACCGGCACACAGGCCGCCAAGGAAGCCGGCAACATGGTGGATCTGGACTCCAATCCGACCAAGCTCATCGAGGTGGTCGAGACGGGCAAGCAGATGTTGATGACGCGCGGCTCGCTGACCACCTTCAGCATCGCCAACGACGTCGCCAAGTATTTTGCGATCATCCCTGCGGCGTTCGCCTCGACCTATCCGCAACTCAATGCCCTGAACGTGATGCGGCTGGCCAGTCCCTTCTCCGCCATCCTCTCCGCCGTGATCTTCAACGCACTGATCATCGTGGTGCTGATTCCGCTCGCGCTGAAGGGCGTCAAGTATCGTGCGCTCGGTGCGGTCATCCTGTTACGGCGCAATCTTCTGATCTACGGGTTGGGCGGCATCATCATCCCGTTCCTGGGCATCAAGCTCATCGATGTCGCCCTTGGCCTGTTCCACCTGGTGTAGTCGCCATGAATACTCTGCTTCGACCCGCGCTCGTGCTGTTGCTGATCCTGACGTTGATCACCGGCGTCGTCTATCCGTTCGTGGTTACGGGGCTGGCAGCGGTCCTGTTTCCACAGCAGGCCGGCGGCAGCCTCTTGCTGCGCGACGGCAAGCCCATCGGCTCCAGCCTCATCGGGCAGTCCTTCACGGAGCCGAAGTATTTCTGGAGCCGCCCGTCTGCGACCTCGCCCCAGCCCTATAACGGTCTCGCCTCCGGCGGATCGAATCTCGGTCCTCTCAACCCGGCACTGATCGACGCCGTCAGGGCACGCGCCGATGCGTTGCACACGGCAGACCCGGGAAACACAGCGCCCGTTCCCGTCGATCTCGTGACGGCCTCGGCCAGCGGCCTGGATCCCGACATCAGTGTGGCCGCCGCCAACTATCAGGCGGCGCGCGTGGCACGGGTGCGGGGATTGAACGTCGGGGTGGTTCAGGCATTGATTGCCGAGCACGCGCGCGGTAGGTTGTTCGGATGGCTGGGCGAGCCGCGCGTGAACGTACTGCAGTTGAATCTCGCTCTCGATGAGGTGCACGCGCCAAGCGCCCGATAAGCAGGTAACCGCGCCACATGGCCGAAGCACGGCCCGACCCCGATCAACTCCTGGCCCAAGTCCAGGCCGAAGAGGCGCGCGCGAAGCGCGGTCGCCTGCGCATCTTCTTTGGCGCTTCCGCGGGTGTCGGCAAGACCTACGCTATGCTGGAGGCCGCGCAGAACGTGCGAGCCTCCGGCAAGGATGTGGTCGTGGGCTATGTCGAGCCGCACGGCCGTGTCGACACGGAGCGGTTGCTCGAGGGACTGGAGAGGCTACCGACGGTTGCCGTCAGCTACCGTGGAATCGTGCGACACGAGTTGGATCTCGATGGCGCTCTCACCCGGCGCCCCTGGGTGCTCCTGGTCGACGAATTGGCGCATTCCAACCTCGTGGGCGGCGATCCACCGCCGCGGCACCCCAAGCGCTGGCAGGACATCGAGGAGCTGCTGGAGGCTGGGATCAACGTCTGGACCACCGTCAACGTCCAGCACCTCGAGAGCCTCAACGACCTGGTGGGCCAGATCACTGGCGTACGGCAGCGCGAGACGCTGCCGGATAAGGTGTTCGACGAGGCGGATGAAATCGAGCTCATCGATCTGCCGCCCGATGACCTGCTGGCGCGTCTTCGCGCCGGGAAGGTCTACATCGCGGATGAAGCAGCTACGGCGGCGGAACGCTTCTTCCGCACGCCGAACCTCATGGCGTTGCGCGAGCTCGCATTGCGCCGTGTTGCAGACCGGGTCGAGGCCGCGGCGCGTGCGCTACCCGAGGACAAGACGCGTCCGCGCATTGCGGGTGACCGCATTCTCGTTGCGGTAGGGCCCGACGCGCAGTCCGAGCAACTCGTACGCGTCGGGAAGCGGATGTCGGATGCGCTCGATGCGCAGTGGACCGTCGTGTATGTAGAAACGCCTCGGCTGTTGAGGTTGGCGGACTCTGATCGCAACCGCCGCATCGAGGTGCTGCGCCTTGCGGAGTCTCTCGGCGCCGAGACCGTGACTCTGGACGGGCCTTCCGCCGCAGAAACCTTGATCGAGTACGCACAGACCAGGCACGCGACACGTGTAATCGTCGGCGCGCCGAAGCGTCGGGGTTTGCGCGCAGTGCTGCGCCCGTCGGCTTCCGTGCAACTGGTCATGAATGCGCGGGGTTTCGATGTCATCACGGTCGCCACGACTGAACGGACGGCAGTTCGCCCGGAGGCGGGGACTAATACCTCTGAGGTCGCTCGGCAGATTCCCTGGCACCGATACGCGTGGGCCGTTGCCACCACGGTGATTTGCACCGGACTGGCTTTCACGATGTTTCGCCGCTTCGAGCTTTCGAACCTGGTGATGATCTATCTGTTGGGGGTCACCGTCGCCGCTCTGCGGCTGGGGCGCGGCCCCTCGGCGTTGACGGCTGTATTGAATGTGGCGGCCTTCGACTATTTCTTCGTTCCGCCCCGTTTCAACTTCGCAATATCCGACGCGCAATATTTTGTGACCTTCGGAGTGATGCTGCTCATAGCGCTGGTTATCGGTAATCTCGTGGCTTCCGTTCGACAGCAGACACGCGTGGCCGGCGCACGCGAGCGTCGCACGGCCTTGCTGTATGCAATGAGCCGTGAGCTCACCGCGACGCGCGGTCTCAGCAGCATGGCGCAGGTGGCCGTGAGACATGTCGCCGAGGTCTTTCAGTGTGGCGCGGTGATTCTCCTACCCGACGCCGATGGGAAGCTGCACCACCCCAGGGACCCGCCTCTGGAGCAGTCATATCGGTCCTCGGACCTCGCGGTCGCGCAGTGGGTGGCCGACCACGGGCGGCAGGCGGGTCTCGGGACGGACACACTTCCGGCGGCTTCCGGTCTGTACGTGCCTCTGGGCGATGAGCGCCAGTGGTTCGGGGTCCTCGCCGTGCTGCCATCGAATCCACGCCGGGTGCTTCTGCCGGAGCAGCGGCACCTGCTGGAGACGTTTGCTGGCCAGATCGGACTTGCACTGGAGCGTGCGCGCCTCGCCGAAACGGCCGAAGCGGCAAATCTCGCACGCGAGCGCGAGAGTCTGCGCAACACGCTGCTAGCTTCCATTTCGCACGACCTGCGCACGCCGCTTGCCGTGATCGCAGGGGCAGGGGGAGCTCTCGCGGAGCGCGGTGCGATGCTCGATGAGGGCACACGTGCCTCACTGGCCAGGTCGATAGAAGCAAAGGCCACCGAGATGACGGGCCTGGTCTCCAATGTTCTGGACCTCATGCGCTTCGAGTCCGGCGAAATCGTCACTCGCCGCGACTGGCAATCGGTCGACGATCTCGTCGCGATGGCGCTGCAAGGTCAATCGGAGCGGCTCGCGCAGCATCCGGTGGAGCTGCGTCTTCCTCACGAACTGCCGCACGTTCATGTTGACGCCTCCCTCATAGTGCAGGTTTTCTCCAACCTGTTCGACAACATCGCCAAATACACGCCTCCCGGAACGCAAGTGCTCGTCTCCGCCATCGTGGATGGACAGTTCGTGCGTATCACCGTGGACGACAACGGGCCAGGCCTGCCTCCCGGCGATCCCGCACGGCTGTTCGACAAGTTTCAGCGCGGCGTCGAGGAGGGCACCGCCGTTGGAGTTGGCCTCGGGCTGGCGATCTGCAAAGCGATTGTGACAGCGCACGGTGGCACCATCGAGGCACTGCGCCGCGAAGGCGGAGGCGCTCGTTTTCAGCTCACCCTCCCGGCGACAGAACCCGGAAGATGACGCGCGCGATGCATCAGCTGCTGATCGTGGAGGACGATCCCGACATCCGCAAGGTGCTACGAGTGCTCCTCGAGACTGATGCCTATCGAGTCATCGAGGCCGAGAACATGAAGCGCGGCGAGATCGAGGCGCGCAGCCACAAGCCGGATCTGCTGATCGTGGATCTGGGCCTCCCCGACGGGGATGGCGTGAAGCTGATACAACGCGTTCGCGCGTGGTCCCCAGTGCCGATCGTCGTCGTCTCCGCGCGTTCGATGGAGGAGCAGAAGATCGCCGCTCTGGATGCCGGTGCTGACGACTACGTGACGAAACCGTTCAGTGCTCCCGAGCTGCTCGCGCGCGTCCGCGCAGCGTTGCGTCGCAGCGCCCGCTCCTCGGACCATCTGCCGTCGCTGAAGTTTGGCGAGGTCATTGTCGATCTGACTCGGCGTGAGGCCACCGGCTCGGACGGTGCCGGGATCCACCTCACTCCGCTGGAGTATCGCGTTCTGGAATCGCTCGCGCGGCATGCCGGACTGATTGTCACCCAGGCTCAACTCATTCGCGAAGTGTGGGGTCCGGAGCGGCTCGGTGACACTCGCAGCCTGCGGGTGTGCATGAAGAATCTACGTGCCAAGCTGGAGGCCGATCCGAAGCGGCCCACGCATCTCGTTACGGAGGCTGGGCTCGGCTATCGGTTGCGTGTGGACGAGTGAGCTCGCGGGGACCCTGCCGTAGCTCGTGTTTGGGAGCCTGCGCAAAGCACTCTCCCGGCGGGTCTGCACGGTTTGCTTTCTACAGGAAACATAGAATTGACCAGAACGGCTACTTTTGTAAGTTCTATTTAGCCCCTGCAAGGCGCAGCGCGACACATGCCCACCGGAATATATCGCACGCGAGTCGCTCGTCCTTGCCGGACGCTCAGGTCAGCGAGACGATCAGCTTCGCCGAGTGGCTGCGCCAGTTGATTGGAATGACGAAGCAACGCGAACCGGGCTTCATCTCCGGCTTCTCCCCGGCGAGCACGCTGGGCACGGAGATCACGAAGTCGCGCCCGAAGTCACGGCGCGCATTACCGGAGATGGTGTTGGCCACTTCGCCGACTAGGTCGCGCATGGTCTCGTGGCTGAAGTCGTTCTCCTGCATCTTCATCAGCAGCACCGTGAGCATCGCCTTCGGGGCGGTGAAATACACCACGCCCTCGCGCTTGCCGGAGATGTTGATGACACCCGTGTAGTCGTGGACCGCGGGGGCACCTTCCATGAGATAAGGCGAGCCGATCGAGGCGGGCTGCTGGGCGGCCACCTCGAAGTAGTTCGTCGTCCCCTCGACGAAGGTTTTCAGCTCCTGTTCCTGCAGCATGATTATTCTCTGATGAGCTCCGCGATCGCCTCGT
>DATNEN010000318.1:0-13701 GCA_035552975.1 Steroidobacteraceae bacterium | reverse complement strand
GTCATTCGCAGAGGACTGCGAGAGCAAGGTGCGCTCCTCGAGCTTCGCGAGGCGTGTCTCGATGCGGATGCGCTCGAGGCCCGTGGCGAGGCTCGTGCCGATGAGCTTCATCAGCAGCTGCAGATTTACGTCCCACGCCCCGCGCGGCAACGTATGGCACAGTCCCAGAAAGCCCGCCGGCCGGCCCTGCACGCGCAGCGCAACCAGCAGAGCGGAGCCGACCTGCAGATCGGCGAGGCGTTGCGCTTCCGCTGCCTGCTCGCGCCGCACCGAGCCAGTGTCCCGAAGCTCCGACAGGCGCAGATGATCGAGCCGTGACTTCAACCAGGGGAAGGAATCCATGGGCGCGCCCAGCAGTCCTTCCGGACGGCACTGGGCGAAGGCGCTGCGCGCTACCTGCACGTCCTCGACCACGAGCTCGTCCCGACGCAGGACCACGAGGAATGCGCAATCGCTGCCCGTTGCTTCGCGCAGCAGCTCCAGATTGCGCCGGATGCACTCGTCGACGGTTTCGCGGCGCATGTTCTGGAAGTCGACCGCGATCTTCGTGCAGGCGACGTCCATGCCCAGAACGGGCTTGGGTGCGCGGCCGGTCCAGGCATCTGCCGAAAGGATGTCCGACGCGGTGAATTCCGCGGTCTTATCCGGCGGCAGCGACGACATTCAGCCCTGACCTCCCGAGCCGCGCGGCCTTGGGGCGCCACGTCGGTGCTTGTGGTCCGCATCTGGCGACCGTTTCGTTGGCCGCCCCTCCGGTTTCCGGCGATCCCTTCGGGATTCCGCCGATGCTTTCGGCGTTGGAGCGACTGTCCATGGTCGTTCTGCGGGTTTTATAAGTACTTGCGTCGGATTCTCGCACACTAATGAAGGAAAACAAGCTAAGGCGCTGTTCGATCAAGTAATGGAGCGAGTTAACAGATTCCGACAGGGTGGTGATGCACTGCCGGCAGGGTAGCGCTAAATCGCAGAAACCGTCTGCGCACTGGCACGCATATTCCGTAGCAGCCGGCAAACAAGCGCGGTTTTTGCGCGGCCAGCCCCGGGGTCAGGCCGACTCCAGGGCGGCGCGAGCCAGCTCGAACAGCCGCTTGAGCTCCTGCTCCATCTCCAGCTGCAGGGGATCGAGGCCGCCATCGCGGGTCCGCGGTATGTAGCGAGGCGGACCGACGGCAATGACGATGCGAGAGAACGGCCACGGGATCACGAACTTGTCCCACTTGATGAGCCAAGCGTGGGAGGCGGCATAGGCCATTGGCAGGATCGGCCGCCCGGACATGCGCCCGAGCAGGATCGCCCCCGGCTTGAACTTGAAGCGCGGCCCTTTGGGCCCATCCGGCGTGACCACCGGAGACACATTCTCCTGAACCAGGGCCTGGTAGTAGTCCCGCAGAGCCCGCGCACCGGTGTGCGAGGAAGATCCGCGAATGACCCGGCCGCCCACGCGCCGCACCATCATGGCGCCGATCTCCCCATCGACGGAGGGGCTGATGAGCCAGCCGACGCTCAAGCCCCGGGCGCGCTGCTCCAGCAGATACTTTGCGCAGAAGAGCTGATGCTGGTGCCAATAGCACGGCACCAGCGAAGGCGCCCGGGACAAGGCCTGCGCCAGGTGCTCCTCGCCTTCGATGCGCACCACGCGGCAGGTCCACCACCAGCACTTGATGATTCCCACACCCAGCGGCACTGCGATGCGATAGAGCAGCCGCCGTGCCACTGTCATCCGTCGGTTCGATCGCGTGACGGCGCGGTAGATGGTATTGCGGAGATCCCCGCCCCCTTCGTCGGTCATTTTACGCGGCGCTCACGCCTCGCCCTGCGGGCCCGGCGTCATCAAGGATTACTCGGCGCTCACGCGCCTCGCCCTGCGGGCCGCCCTGCCGGGCGTTATCAAGGATTACTCGATCGGAATCAATGACGTGCATAATGTAAGATCGTACCCGAAGTCGCTGGCATGACTGTTCAACGAACCGCTCAAAATCAGCCGCCGGAGGCGGCGCTTCAGTTCGACATCGGATCCACGGACGACTCCCTGGACCGCATGATCGAGCTGTTCGCCCGCCACGGCGACACCTACCGCGTGTACGTGCCGACGCGCAGATCGTACACGTACGTCATTCATCACCCCGATGACGTGAAGCGCGTGCTCGTCTCCAACCACCGCAACTACACTAAAGGCGTGGGCCTGGATCGGGTCAAGATCCTCCTGGGGAAGGGTCTGATGACCAGCGAGGGGGAGTTCTGGAAGCGCCAGCGCTACATGATGCAGCCGATGTTCCACCGGCGCGTCATCACGGAATTCGCCGCCCTGATCGATGCGGCGAATGAGCGCTTCATCTCCCGTTGGGAGGCGCAAGCGGCCCGCGGGGAGGTGGTGAGCCTCACCGACGAGATGAGCGAGCTGACGCTCGAGATCGTCCTGCGATCGATTTTCGGCACGGACCTCGACCGTCTGGCGCAGCAGCCCGGCGGCAACCCCTTCGAGGTCGTGACCAAGGAGCAGGGCCGCAACCTGCAGTTCGCCTTCAAATTCCGCTCCCTCACCAAGCTCGTGGCAGAGCTGGTCCGCCGCCGCCGCGAGGGGCACGAAGAGCACTTCGACTACGTCGGCATGCTGATGAACGCCCGCGACAAGGACACCGGCGAGGCGATGAAGGAGCGAGAGCTGGTCGATGAGGTGCTGACCCTGGTGGTCGCCGGGCATGAGACGACCGCCAGCGCCCTCAACTGGACGTGGTACCTGTTGTCGCAGCACCCGGAGGTCGAGGCCAGGCTGCACGCGGAGATCGACTCCGCAGCTGCGGTCAGCGCTCCGAGCCTCGCGCAGATGGAAGCGCTCGCCTACACGCAGCAGGTCATCAACGAGGCATTGCGGTTGTATCCTCCGGGCTGGCTGCTATCACGCCGCGCCATCGAGCCGGACGTGCTGTCGGGCTTCGAGATCGCGGCCGGAACGAACGTGCTGCTGCCGCTCTACCTGCTGCACCGGCACCCGCGCTACTGGCACGATCCCGATGCCTTCCGGCCGGAGCGGTTTGCCCCCGATCATGAGGCGGAGCGGCCGCGGTTCGCCTACATGCCGTTCGCGGCCGGTCCGCGCCACTGCATCGGGGAGACCTTCGCTCTGTACGAAATGCTGATGCACCTGTACAAGGTCGCCCGGCGCTACCGCCTGGTGCACGTCCCGGACATGCCGCTGGAGCTGGAAGCGCAGATCAACCTACGCAGCAAATATCCCCTGCACATGAGGCTGGAACGCCGTTGACACAGAAGGCTACGACTCTCACGGAGCTCATCGAGAGCAACCGCCACGTCGCGCGCAGCGTCACCTATCTCGAGGGCGAGAACGAGTCGCGCAGCGTGTCTTTCGCGGAACTGCACGAGCGTGCGCTCGGGATTCTGTATCACCTGCAGCGGATCGGCGCCCGGCGGGGCGACCGGCTGATCCTCTTCATCGGCCACAACGAGCAGTTCATCGACGCATTCTGGGCGGCGCTGCTGGGGGGCATCGTGCCGGTGCCGATTGCGATTGGCATCAGCGATGAGCATCGCCACAAATTCCTGCGCATCGCCCGCAAGCTCGGCAGCCCGCGGATGGGCCAGCCCTTCGTGTATACGGACCGCAAGTCCATCGACCGTATCGGCGCGTTCGCCGCGCAGGCCGGTGAGAGCGAGCTGTTCCTGAGCCTGCGGCCGCGGACATTCCTCGTCGATGATCTCGATGACATTTCCCGCGCCGGCAAGGTGCAACCGGCCAAGCCCGATGACGTGGCGTTCATTCAGTTCTCTTCCGGCTCGACCAGCGAGCCGAAGGGTGTAGTGCTCACGCACGCCAACATCCTCGCCAACTGCCGTGGTGTACAGGAAGCGGCGGCCTTCACTGAGGAGGATGTCAGTCTTTCCTGGATGCCGCTCACTCACGATATGGGACTCATCGGGTTCCACATCATGATGTTCTTCATGCGCGTGCACGCGCATCTGATGCCCACGGAGCTGTTCGTTCGCCGCCCGCTGCTGTGGCTGTCGCTCGCCTCGAGGGTGCGCGCATCCGTGCTGTGCTCGCCGAATTTCGGCTACAAGCATTATCTGAAGGTGCTCGGGGACCGCTCGATCGAAGGCCTGGACCTGTCCCGTGTACGGATCATTTTCAACGGCGCGGAGCCGATCTCGGTGCAGCTGTGTGAGGAGTTCCTCGCTCGGCTCGCCCCGGCGAAGCTGCCGCGCAATTCCATGTACCCCGTGTACGGGCTGGCGGAAGCCTCCCTCGCAGCGGCGTTTCCCAAGCCCGGAGCGCCGATCCGCACCATCGCCCTGAATCGCCATCGCATGGGCGTCGGCGATCCGGTGACGCCGGTTGCGAAGTCCGACCGCGACGCCGTCGAGCTGGTGTCCGAGGGCACTGCGGTTCCCTTCTGCCGCGTCCGTGTCGCCGGGGACGACGACCGGCCGCTTCCCGAGGGCCAGGTCGGTCACATCCACATGACCGGCGAGAACGTCACTCGCGGCTACTTCGAGAACCCGCAGGCAAATGCGGAGGCCTTCACCGCCGACGGCTGGCTGCGCACGGGGGATCTGGGGCTGATCGATCGCGGCGAGCTGTTCGTCTCGGGGCGCGCCAAGGAAATCATTTTCGTCAACGGCCAGAACTACTACCCCCACGACCTGGAGGCGATCGCGCAAGCGGCCGATGGCCTGGAGCTGGGCAAGGTCGTGGCCGCCGGCGTGCGCCGGCGCGACTCGCAAACCGAGCAGCTGGTGGTGTTCGCTCTGCACCGCGGCGACATGACGGAGTTCCTGCCGGTGGCGACCCAGGTCGCCAGGCTCGTCAACGAGAAGGTCGGGCTGGAAGTGAGCGAGGTCGTGCCGGTCAAGCGCATCCCCAAGACGACCAGCGGCAAGATTCAGCGCCACATGCTGGAGGAAAGCTTCATCGAGGGAGAGTTCGATGCCGAGCTCGCGGAGCTGGCCGCACTGCGCGCCGCGCAGCGGGGGCCACAATCCAGCTCGCTCTCGGAGATCGAGAACAAGCTCAAGACGATCTGCGACGCGGCCCTCGAGGGCAAGCACGTCGACATCCACGACAATCTGTTCGAGATCGGCGCAAGCTCGCTGAAGCTGATCGAGATCCACGAGCAGATCGACCGGGAATATCCCGGCCAGGTGGACCTCACCGAGCTGTTCGATTTCCCGACGATCGCCGAGCTCGCCCGGCATCTGGAGACCAAGCTGGCGGCTTGAGGCCAGCGGCCCCGGTCACGGATCGCATCGCCCCCTGCCAGTCGCCTGCGAAAACAGCGGGGCTCACCCCTCCCGGGGCGTTCAGTGGCCATTCTGTGCCGAACTGTGCCTATAATGCTCAGCATGGAGGCTAATGTCCTGACGCCTGGGACGGTCACCGCACGGTGCCAGGCCCGCCTTTCCGAGTGCGGCATCCGTCCAACCGGCCAGCGCGTGCGGATCGCATCGCTGCTCCTGTGCGCGCCGCAGCACCTGTCCGCAGAGCAGATCCTCGCGACTCTGCGCAGCTCAGGTGCGCGCGTCTCCAAAGCCACGGTCTACAACACGCTGAACCTGTTCGCCGCGCGCGGAATCATCCGCCAGCTGTCGGTTGACGGCTCGCGCGCCTGGTTCGACTCGAACGTCGACGCCCACTACCACTTCCACGATACCTCGAGCGGGGCGCTGATCGATGTTCCCGTGCCCGAGGTCGAGTTCAGCCGTCTGCCGCCTCCTCCCCCGGGCACGGAAGTCGCCGGCATCGACCTGATCATTCGCCTCCGAAAAAAGAACTAGTCCCACACGGACCGGTGTTATGTCGTGACCTCCCCGTGGCGCGCGTGCCACGTGGGGCGGCGCTCGGCCGGCACAGGGGCCAACATAAGACCACGCCCGGTCTTATGGGTGAGGAGATACGAGTACAGCATGTCTGCCTGCGCCCACATCGCATGAGCGGATACGAGACCGCAAAGCGCCTGACGCTCTGGTTTCGTCAGTGGCGTGTGCCCCTGCGCAGGTTCCTGATGGAGCAGGGCATCGTGCCCGCCGCCGATGTCAGCGATGTCGCGCAGGAGGTGTTCCTGCGGCTGCTGCGCTATGACCGCGCGGAGCTCATCGAGTACCCCCAGGCCTACCTCTTCAAGATGGCGGCCAACGTTGCCAACGAGTGGGCTCTGCGGGCTCGCCGGCGTCATCCGCACGAGTCGGAATGGCTCGAAGGGCTGCCCGCCGAGGACCGCCCGGAAGCGGACATTGCGGTGGCGCAAGCCCAGGCGGAGATCGAGCGCGCGCTGCGTGCACTGAGCCCCCGCCAGCGCGCGGTGCTGAAGATGCAGTTTACGGAAGGGTTGGGACGCGAGGAGATCGCCAGGAGGCTGGGATCCACACCACGGGTGGTGAAGAGGGAACTGATGAAGAGCTACGAACGGTTGCGCACTGAGCTGAGCCCGGATTTGCTGCGAGTGATCTCCTATGGACGCGAGTGAGCGGCGCCGGCGTGCAGGTGAGGAGGCGGCCGAATGGTGGGTGCTGTTCGACTCCGAGGACGTCTCCTTGGAGACCCGCACGGCATTCGTCGACTGGCTGCGCGAGTCGGCGCTGCACGTCGAGGAACTGCTGCGCGTAGCGCAGGTCCACGGAGCACTGGAACAGTTTCAGCGCTGGGCGACGCTCTCCACGGACGAGACGGGAAAGAGCCACCTGCCCGCGGATGCCGCCGGCAAGGTGATGAGCTTTCCCCTGCCACCCCGTCCGCCCTCACAAGACGCCCCGCGCGCCTCGCGCCCGCGTCGTACGTGGCTGGGGGTTGGTTTCGCTACGGCGGCGGCGGCGTTGCTGGCGCTGTGGCTAAGCGGCCTCTCTCCGAGAAACTACACGGTGGTGACGGGACAAGGCGAGCGGCGTGAGCTCACGCTCTCCGACGGAAGCGTCGTGCAGATCGACCCGGAGACCGGGCTGCGAATCCGCTTCGACAGCAAGCTCCGCCAGATCGATCTGCAGCGCGGCCGCGCGCGCTTCCGTGTCGCCAAGAACCCGAACCGGCCGTTTCTGGTCCGCGCCGGCGGCACGGTCGTCAGGGCCGTCGGAACGGAATTCGGTGTCGAGCACCGGAGCCAGGGCATCGTCGTGACCGTCGCCGAAGGCCGTGTTGCCGTCATGCCTCACAACACGGAGCCGTTTCCGCTTGCAGGGCCTGGCCCGGGGGGCGAGCCGGCCAGTGTGCCGGAGGCCGTGACCGGCGAGGCGGCTCCCGTGGCCGACGCCGCCAAGTCGCAGGCGGCATCGCCCGTTGTTCTGGTGAGCTCCGGTCAGCAGATCACGGTGTCACCGACCGGCTCTGCGCAAGCCGTGCGTGAGGTCAACGCAGAAAGGGAGCTGTCCTGGGCCGAGGGACGGCTGTCCTTCGAGAATGACAGCGTCGCCACGGTCGTCGAAACGTTTAACCGCTACAACCACTTGCAAATTCACGTCGCCGACTCGGCGCTCGCCAGGCGCACCATGAGCGGCGTATTCAGCGCCTCCGATCCGGAGTCGTTCGTCGCTTTCCTGCGCTCGACGACGTCGGTCACCGTGGAGCGCAACGGGCGCGACATCACGATCGCCTCGGCCCGCTGATCGCACGATCGTCACTCAGCCGCGTGCGGCGCACATCCGGCGCCCCTCGCGACCGTTAAGTCCTGCATACTGCGCCCGGGTCCGCCGGCGCATACATCAGCGCTGCCTCCCGACTTGCCCACGACTGTCGCGCATGCGCTACACGCCGGGGGTCCCAAACTCAACCCGTCTTATATGAGCGCGGTCATGCCATCTGGCGTCACAGAACGATGAGGGGGTCGCTGTGAGACTGTCTTCCGTCGCTGCGGTACTCGCATGCGCGCTCGCGCTATGCAGTCTGCCCGCAAGCGCCGCGGAGGCGACGGCCACCTACAACATCGACATCTCGCGGCAGCCGCTCGATACCGCGCTCCGTGCTTTCGCGGAGCAGACCGGACTGCAAGTCGCCCGCTTCGACGACTCCGCCGATGGTGGTGTCGCCGTCGGGCCGATCCACGGCAAATACACGCTCAAAGAGGCGCTCGAGAAGCTCCTGGGTCCGGCCGGCTTTGCCTATTCGCTGATCAACGACCACACCATCGCAGTGGCGAACGACACTGCAACCCCCCGCAGCCGATCCGGGACAGGCGGCGGTCAGGCGGCAAAACACCCGGACGACTCCGCTGGCGGCTCCGGCCCGCACGAAGCCACACTGCCCGCGCAGACCGCATCCTCAGGCGCAGACGCCGCCGCGCGCAGGCGAGCCGGCAAGCCCGCGGGCGCCGCGAGCGGCCGCACTCCGGAAGATGAGGTCGTCGTCACCGGCTCCCGTTTGGGCATCACGGGCATGAACACTCCGACGCCCGTCACGGTGCTGTCCGCGCAGCAGCTGCAACAGGTCAAGCCCGGACCCCTCATCGAGGCGCTCGATGAGATGCCGCAGTTCCTCAACAACTCGACTCCACAGAGCTCCTACAACTTCTCGACGACCTCGGGTCAGAGCTTTCTCAACATGCGCGGGCTGGGCATCAACCGCACCCTGGTGCTGCTGGACGGACGGCGAGTGACGCCCTCTTCGCGCCTCGGTGCGACCGACATCAGCACTCTGCCGCAATCGCTGGTGCAGCGCGTCGACATCGTCACCGGCGGCGCCTCCGCCGCGTATGGCTCCGATGCCGTCGCCGGCGTGGTGAACTTCATCCTCGACACTCACTTCGACGGTCTGCAGCTCAATGCCAACGGCGGTGCGACCAGCCGCGGGGACAACGGCAACGGCGGCGGCTCCATCACCTTCGGCACGCCGCTCGGTGAGCGCCTGCACGTCATCGGCACCACCGAGTTCTACCGGGCAGCGCACGTCGAGACGTTTGCGAACCGGGACTGGTTCCAGGGTTGGGGACTCGTCACGAACCCGCAGTGGCTCGCGACGCATACCGGCCCGCGACTGCTGACCCTGCCGGATGTGAGCTCGACCCGCTACACCTTCGGCGGGCTCATCGACGCGCCGGGCTCCGCGCTGAACCGCCTCATGTTCCTGCCTGACGGCTCGGCAACTGCCTTCGTCCCCGGCAGCCCCGCCATCATCGGCACCGGCTGCTACTGCCAGTCGGGCGGGATCGGCGACAACTACTGGGCCGACCGGACCGGCGATGGCTCGCTGTACCCGGCAATCTCCCGCAGCAGCAGCTTCGTCTACCTGAACTACGACCTGAGCGATGACCTGACCGCGTACGTCCAGGGACTCTACGGTCACAGCGCGACCAACTACGTGGAAGTGGGCGCGGTTCAGTTCGCGCAGTGGGAAGCCACGATCTACCCGGATAACGCCTTCCTCCCTGCGAGCATTCGCCAGCAGATGGCGCAGGAAGGCCTGCCCTCCTTCGGCCTGTCGCGCATGGCGAGCCAGGCAGACCTGGGCAACTCGCGCAATCAGACATCCAACACCCTGCAGTCCTATACCGTGGGGCTCAAGGGCACCGGCGGCGGTTGGAATTTCGGCGCCTACGTCCAACAGGGGCGCAACGAGAGCGAGTCGTTCCTGCTCGACTACATCCGCACCGACCGCCTGTCGCTCGCCATGGATGCCGTCGTCGACCCTGCCAGCGGTGCGGTCGTGTGCCGCTCCACCCTCTACGACCCGGCGAACGGCTGTGTGCCGCTCGATCTGTTCGGTGCGGGCAACGCCAGCGCCGCGGCGAAGCAGTACGTGCTGGGCAACAAGTACGGCTTCGCGACCGTGCATCAACGCTTCGCGGAAGTCTCGGCGAATCGCGAGATCTTCCGGGGATGGGGCGCCGGCGGGGTGTCGCTCGCGCTCGGCGCCTCGTATCGCAAGGATTCGCTCGAGCAGTACGCCGATCCGCCGGACCACACCGAGTTCGTCCCGCAGAACAACCCGGCGCTCGGCATCCAGGGGATTCCGCCGGGCTTCGTCGGCAACCCGTTCGTGTACCAGTTCTCCTCTTTCCCGAGCATCGCCGGGGAGTACTCGGTCGCGGAGTACTTCGGCGAGGCGCTCCTGCCGCTCTTCTCCAACCGCGCGCTCCTGGAGCAGCTGAACCTGAGCCTCGCCGGACGGCTGGCCAACTATTCCGGCAGCGGCCACGTCTGGGCGTGGAAGGCCGGACTGGACTGGCAGCTCGTGAATGACCTGCGGCTGCGCGCCACCCTGTCGCGCGATACGCGCGCCGCCAACCTGGCCGAGCGCTTCGACTCGCAGGGAAGCGGGGTCGTCGTGCGCGATCCTTTCTTCAACAACAACAACGTTACTCTCAGCCAGTTCTCCACCGGCAATCCCGCCGTCAACCCGGAAAAGGCCGACACGCTGACCCTCGGCGCGGTGCTGCAACCGAGCTTCCTGGCTGGCCTGTCGCTGTCGGTCGACTGGTATCGCATCGACACCAAGGATGCGATTGCGCAGCTGGGCTCGCAGATCATCGTGAACAACTGTCATGCCGGCGCACAGGAGTTCTGCTCCCTGATCACGCGCGACCCGGTCACCGATCAACTGGTGTTCGTGAGGAACGAGTATCTCAACGTGTCCCGGGCCGAAGTCAGCGGCACCGACCTGGAGCTGGACTACCAGCATGGCATCCACCTGCTCGGAGGGGGTGCGGAGCGCTTCAGCGCGCGCCTGATCGGAAGCTACCTCGCCGAGAACTCGGTGACCAACCAGGCGGTCGGCACGATCGACTATGCCGGCCAGGTGGGCGACGGATTCAACCTGCCGCGCTTCCAGCTGTTCTCCGACCTGAGCTATACGAACGGTCCCTACCAGTTCCTGGTGCAGGAGCGCTTCATCGGGCGCGGCCGCGTCGACGTCACCTACGTCCAGGGTGTCGACATCGATCGCAATACCGTGCCCTCCATCGCCTACACCGACCTGAATCTGAAGTACACGCGCGCCGCCGGCGGCGGCTGGCCGTCGATCGAGCTGTATGGGCACGTCACCAACCTGTTCGACCGTGCGCCCCCTGTTGTCGCCAACTACACCGACTTCACCGGTGCCACGCCCACCAACAAAACCGTATACGACGTCCTGGGCCGGCGCTTCACCGTCGGTATCACCGTGAAGTTCTGATTGGCAGCACCCACTGCGCGGGCGCGTTGGGGTGCGCGCCTCGCGCAGTAAGTGGCGGCCATCGAGCGGAGCCGGCGGCGCGGCCGCCACGCAGCCGGCCCGCGCAGTGGATCTGGGACATTGGGGTGGCCATCCAGCTGCGCATCCGCGTCGGCAACTTACCCGTGTGTGTCGAGAGTTAAGACAGGCATGCCGGGCAAACTGGACCCCCCGGGGTCCAGTTCTCGCCGCGGGCCGGTCTATGGTTCGAGAGTCATCAGAACTCGTCACACGCAGAAGGGGAACCCCATGGCTTTACGAGCGAAGGTGCGGCGGCCCGCCGCGCGCTGGCTGGCGATTGCGTCGCTCGCTCTGTGCGCGCCGGTGCTGGCCGCCAAGGCGGACTACGACCGCGAGAATGTCGCCCATCCGAGCTGCGACAAACGCTGCCTGCTGCTGGATCTGAATCAGGTCCTGGATGCGATCGGGCAGAATTCCCCCGCCGGCCTGCCGCTCGCCCCGCAGGCGAAGATCACCTCCGACGGGGTACAGGGCAAAATCGAGTCCTCGCCCGTCTGGGGGCCGGCACGGCGCATTCCTTATCGGCTGATTTTTGCCGACCCGACCACCGAATCGGCCGTGTTCTACGGCGTCGTCACCAACTCGTACGAGCGTCCCGCGGGGGCGCCTCCGAGCTCACGCCCCGTGCCGGCGGGCGCCGGCGACCAATGGTGGTACTACGTGCTGCGCATCAAGGTGGCGGACAAGCTCATCAGCGAGGTGGAACAGCTGGACCTGGAGCCCAGAGCCGGCTCGTTCGGAGCGGAAAACATCCGTGCGCTGCACCAGCCCGACCGGATCTGGGACGACATCATCCCGCAGCCGGAGCGTTCCACACGCGAGGAGCTGTTCGCGGTCGCGGACAAGTACTGGGATTCGGTCTCAAAGAGAATCGACCCGAAGGAAGTGCCGTGGGGGCCGGCGTGCCAGCGTCTGGAGTCCGGGACGATCACCAGCGACACGGCGAATTTCCCATGGAGCTGCGGCAACGGGATGAAACAGCCCTCCGTGTACTGGATAGTGGAGAATCGCCGCTATTACTTCGCGGATGTCGAGCGGGGCGTGGTGCTCGGTTTCGCCGTTTTCATGACGCCCAAGGAGTTCCCCAAGAACGCCTTCGGACTTGCGATCGAGTTCTTCAAGGTCCAGAACGGGCTGATTCGACAGATCGATGCGTTCTCGCGCACCCGCCAGTCCGCACAGCATTCCGGCTGGGGCTCGGGACCGGGATCCTGATCGCCTTGGTCCGCAGCCCCAGTGCAACCGCATGAGGAGATCCGAGCATGCTCAAGACCATCGCCCTCGCCGTCCTGTCGATGGGGTTCGCGCAGATCGCGCTGTCCTCCGACGCGGATGTCATCCGTGAAGCCAAGGATCGCGCCGATATCGAAGTGCTGATCTGGCACTACGTGCAGGCGCTGGACAATCTGGACGCGGAAGCCTATCCGACCTTCTTCACCGAGGACGGACAGATCTGCTGCGAGCACGACCACGTGTACAAGGGACACGCCGAGCTGAGGAAGCTGATCCAGGAGGTCAAGGACTCACGCGCCGCCGCGCAGGCCAAGGGCCAGACGGTGCCGAAGATGTACCACCCTATCTTCAACTCGCACATCGAGTTCCGCGACAAGGATCACGCGCACATCGACTCGTACTGGTTCACCGTCATGGCAGAGAAACCGCCGAATGGGGATCCGAAGGTATCCCTCGTCGGCCGCTGCGAGGACGAGGTGGTGCGCGTGAAGGGCAAGTGGCTGATCAAGAGCCGCAACGTGTTTCCCTGAGGCTCGTGGCCGCTTGCAGGCGAATGTGAGGCGCGGGGGTTACGCCCCCCGCGCAATCCGCGCGCGCTGCGGCCGTCAGGCGAGGGGCTCGAGCCGCCGCTTGATGACCAGTGCCAGGGGCACTGTGAAGAAGATGTGGGACATGAAGCCACCGATGACCACGTTCGGATCGGTGTAGTTGGGGTGGCTGTCGGATACGACCACGATGGCCAGGTGCATCACGATCCAGGCGAACACCGCGTAGAACAGCGCAATGAACGTGGCCTCGTAACCGCGCTTGCGGAAGTACGGCCAGATGAGCGCAAACAGCACGCCCCACACGAGTGCGAAGAAGAAATGGATCCCGATGCCGATCACGTACGCCAGCAGACCCAGGGAGTCCTGGGCGCTCTTGCCGAAGACCAGGCCGGTTGCGTTGCGCGCGATGCCGGGAAGGGGCATCTGATGCTGCCAGCCGACCCAGACGACCGCCTCATAGATCCAGACGATCACCCCTCCGGCCAGGCCGCCGATCAGGCCCGTGCGCACAGCGGCCCCGCGATCAGCCTCCATCGTCACGCTCGCCATGGTGTCCCCCTCGAGCCAGTTCCCGGCAGGTTCGTATTGCCGGATCTGCAGGCCGGGGGGACTGTATCAGCTGGCGGCGAGCGCCGTCAGGCTAGTGCTTTGCTGTCCCGGGAACCGCCCTGCGGACTGCCGGGGAGGGCACGACGTGCGCCTGCGCCTGGCGTAGCCACGGCAGAGGCGACGGTCCGAGCACCTGCGCGGTTT
>DATNEN010000317.1:0-16150 GCA_035552975.1 Steroidobacteraceae bacterium | reverse complement strand
AACTCGCCGGCCCGGCGAATACAGTGGGGGCACTTGGATATCTGCGCGAACTGGCACGGGCTGCCAGCGACATCCGGTCACGATTCGAGCGTGTGCAGGCCGACAGCGCAGCTCTCGGGACCTTACGGCCGCTTGAACACTGGTTCGGCCGCAACGGTTTCCACTACACCTCGATCCAATTCCTGAATACGTCGTTGCGCCTCGGGGGACCAGGTTCGCTCGGACTCAGGGTCGGGCGTTCCGTCGAGCTCTTTCAGCACGCGACGCAGGCCCTCTCGCGCCTCGGCCTCAAGCCGTCTCCGCTCGGGTTCGATGACCCTGCGTTTCATGAGGTTGCTCTCCGACTGCCACTGGCTAAGTTGGATGCACGACCCCAAACACGAGCGATACGGCTGAAGACGTAACGGCAGGAGGTATCTGAATTAGATGTCGCGGCACGCGGAGAGATCTTCGGACTTCAACAACCGAACGGCCAACAGCGGTGGCCTGCCGGCGGCCGGTGCTGGATCGAATCGGCGACGGACGACGTTTGCGCCGCAGAGCGCGGCGAGAGAAGTAGTCCGCGTAACGGCACGGGCTCACGAGGTTCGCGCAAACCCGCTGAAATCGTTGAGAGTTTGGAGCGGGAAACGAGACTCGAACTCGCGACCCCGACCTTGGCAAGGTCGTGCTCTACCAACTGAGCTATTCCCGCGTCACGAGCGCGGAATTGTAGGGTGCCCCCGCGCGAAGTCAAGGCATGGCGGCCCGTCCCGGGTAATAAAAATCCAGCCGGGACGCGAACTTAGATGCATTCCCGGACCCGATAACCGCCGCCGGCTGCGCTGCTAGCGAGTGCCGGAGGCACCAGTGCGAATCCCGGGGGCATCGGGACGGTCGCCAATCGCGGAGCGATCGGCGGGAAACGAAGCGTCGTTAATGCCGGAGGCATCGACGGGAAGCGAAGCGTCGTCAATGCCGGAGGCATCGACGGGAAGCGAAGCATCGTCAATGCCGGAGGCATCGGCGGGAACCGCAGCGTCGTCAATGCCGGAGGCATCGACGGGAAGCGGAGCGTCGTCAATCCCCTCCATGAACGCCTTCATCTCCCGAACCACCTGCGCCTCGTTCGAGCGGTAGATGAAGTGGCTGGCGAAGGGAATGCGCACGATACGGGCATTGGGCAAGCGCTTCTCGAGGGCCGAGAGCCGCTGCGTTTCCCGCTCGTAATCCTTGGGCGGCCGGCCTTTGAAGCGGTCGTGCGGCGCCGCGGCGATCACGAGGAGAGGTCCTTTGACGTCGATGAAAGCCCGCTGCCCCTTGTCCTGAGCCTGGTTGTACACCGCGACGGGATCGGGGGGCTCGGGGGCTGCGCTCCGTTCCGGTGGTGGCAGGGATTCGAGATTCTTCGACATCCGCTGCACCTGCTGCTCGAACAGCGGCAGCAGTCCGGATTGCTGGAGCTGCTGCAGTTGCACCTTTTCGAGCTGTGGATCGACGGTGCTCAAGTGCTTCAGTCGCCTCAGCAGCTCCGCCATGTCCACCTCGTAGCTCCCCACTGCCGGGTCGTAGAACGCCGAAGGGCCGTGGGCGTCGAGGTAGATGAGCCCGGCAACGCGCTCGGGGTGGCGGCTCCCCATCGAGCTCAATTCCTCACCTGCGATGGAGTGGCCGGCGACGAACGGACGATCGAGCTTCAGAGCCGCGATCACCGCCAGAACGTCATCGCCGAGGCGATTCGCGTCGTAGTTCTCGGGAGTCGGTGCCGGTTTGTCGGACAGCCCGTAGCCGCGCCGCGTGATGCCATAAACGTGATGATGGGCAGTGAAATTGAGCGCGAACTCGTCAAAGACATGGGCAGTGGCGCCCTGCCCTGTCAGCAGCACGAGCGCGCGGCCGGTTCCGCCCCAGTCGAGCACTTCCAGCTTCACTCCCGTGTCGACGGTGACGAAGAGGACCTTGTGCGGCGAGGTGTCTGGGGGTTCGAAAGCGGCTTTGGCAGCGGATGCGCCGGCCGACGTGGGTGGACGATCAGCAGTCGCGGCGCCGGCCGATGCGGGTGCGGCGTGAGCAGTCGCGGCGACGGCCAATGCGGGTGGACGGTCAGCAGTCGCGGCGCCGGCCGATGCGGGTGCGGCGTGAGCAGTCGTGGCGACGGCCAATGCGGCCGCGAGCGATGCAATCAAGGCAGCTCGTTGTGCGCGCACCAGCGTCTCTCAGCGCCGCAGCTCCGGCCACGCTGCACGCAGATACGCAACCATCGAGACCAGCGTGGCCGCTGCGGCAATCTCGGTCAGCACGACGCCGATCTTGTAGATGTGCAACCCCAGCAGATCCTGTCGGTACAGCATGGTCGCGAGCCCGACGATTTGAAAAATCGTCTTGTACTTGCCGAGCACCGAGACGGCGACTTTGCGCCGCTCGCCGATCTCGGCCATCCACTCCCGTAGCGCAGAGATCGTGATCTCGCGGCCGATGATCACGGCTGCAGTCAACACGATGACCCAGTGAGGGTCCTTGCTCACCAGCAACACCAGCGCGACGGCAACGATCAGCTTGTCCGCGACCGGGTCGAGGAACGCCCCCAGCCGGGAGGTCTGGCCCAGCTTGCGAGCCAGATAGCCGTCCAGGGAGTCGGTGATGCCTGCTGCCGCGAACATCAGCCCGGCGGCAGGATCGGCCCAGTGGTACGGCATGTAGAACAGCAGCACGATCAGCGGAATCGCGGCAATGCGCAGCCAGGTGAGCGTGTTGGGTATGTTCCAGGGCATGCAAGGGATGTACGGCGGCGGCTCAAGCGCCCGGATGGAGGTGATCATAAAGACTTCGAGCCAGCGATGCGCCTATTCCGGCGACTTGCTCGAGGTCCGCGACGCCGGCGCGCAGTACGCCCTGGAGGCCGCCGAAATGCTTCAGCAGCGCGCGCCGCTTGGCTGGGCCCAGGCCCGGGACGGTCTCCAGCACCGATTCGTTGTAGCGGCGGGCCCGCTTACGCCGGTGTCCGGTGATCGCGAAGCGGTGCGCCTCGTCGCGCACGCGCTGGATCAGCCGCGATGCTGGCGAATGCGCTTCCGGTATGCGCGGCTCGGCGATGCCCTGCACGAACAGGCGTTCCTGGCCGGCCTTGCGGTCCGGACCCTTGGCCACGCCCACGAGCGTGATGTCGCTGAAGCCGAGTACCTCCAGCACCTCGTGCACCTGGCTGATCTGGCCCAGGCCACCGTCGATGAGTAGCAGATCCGGAGGCGGGATCTCACCGTCGCGAATGCGGGTGTAACGACGCTCCAATGCTTGCCGCAGCGCGCCGTAGTCATCGCCGGGGGTCACGCCTGTGATGTTGAAGCGACGGTACTCCTTCTTCAACGCTCCTTCGGGGCCGAACACGACACACGAGGCTACCGTGCCCTCCCCGCCCGTGTGGCTGATATCGAAGCACTCGATGCGCGCGGGCGGCTCGGGCAGATCCAGCACCTCTGCGAGCGCTGCGAGCATTTCCTCCATGCCCTGCTTTTGCGACAGCCGCATGCGCAGCGCCTGGGTCGCGTTCTCTTGTGTCAGCTCGATCCACTTCAGCCCCAGCCCACGAGCCGGCGTGCGCACTCGCAATGAGCGCCCCGCACGGGTGCTGAGCGCCTGAGCCAGCGACTCCTCGTCTTCGAGCTTGCGGCTCAAGAGGATCTCCGGCGGCGCCTCCTGTGTCGCGTAGTACTGCATGATGAACGACGCCAGGGCTTCGTCAGGCTCTGCAAGGGCTGCCCGAGGAAAGTAGCTGGTTGTACCGAGATTGCGACCACCGCGCACGAGCATGACGCTCACCGAATATTCACCGGGCTCACCGACGATGCCGAACACGTCCACATCGCGTTCGTCGTCTGCGGTGACGACCTGCTGCAGCTGAATACGTTTCATCGTCGCGAGCTGATCGCGCAATTGCGCCGCTCGTTCGAAATTGAGGCGACTCGCGGCCTCCTCCATGCGGACTTGCAGCTGTGCGGTCACCTCTTCGTCGCGACCTTCGAGCACCTTCACGGCCGCGTCGATGTCCTGCGCGTAGGCCTCGCGAGTGACGAGCCCCACGCACGGAGCCGAGCAGCGCCCGATCTGATGTTGCAGACACGGCCTGCTGCGGTTGGCGAAAAAGCTGTCGCGGCAATTGCGAATCCGAAAAAGCTTCTGCAACTGGTTGAGCGTATCCCGCACGGCGCCGGCGTTGGGGAAAGGCCCGAAGTAACGCCCGGGCGCGCTGCGCGACCCGCGGTAGAACGCCAGCCGCGGGAACTCATGGTCGATACACAGGTGGATGTAGGGGAAGCTCTTGTCGTCGCGCAGAACCACGTTGAAGCGCGGCTTGTGCGCTTTGATCAAGTTGTATTCGAGCAGCAGCGCTTCGGTCTCGGAGCCGGTGACGGTGACCTCGATGTCCGCGATCTGCTGCACCAGCGCCTGCACCTTGGGGTTCACATTCCCGGCGGCAAAGTAGGTGCTCACGCGGTCCTTCAGGCTCTTTGCCTTGCCGACGTAGAGCACCTCATGCTCGGCGCCGAACATGCGATACACGCCGGGACGCCTCGGCAGCGCCGCTGTGAACTCCTTTGGATCGAATACGCGGGCGTTCATCAGAGCTCTAGAGCTCGGCCAGCTCACATGCGCGTGCTAAGACTTTTTTGAACATCTCGGCCGTGAGGCGGCGCGTCTGGGTGTTATAGCGGCTGCAGTGATACGAGTCGATCAGGTGTTTCCCCACGCCAAGGGAGTGCTCACGCCCGTGCCCGAACGGGAAATCCCCCCGCTTGAGGCCCTCGGACATCAGAAAGGCCTCGTGAGCGACCCGCCCCAATGCCACGATCACGCGAGCTCGTGCCAGCTCGCGAAGCTCGACTCGAAGGTATGCGTTGCAACGGCGGATCTCGTCGGGGAGCGGCTTGTTGGCCGGCGGCACGCATTTGACGGAGTTGACGATTCGGGCGTTCCGCAACTGCAATCCGTCATCCGCGGAGGTGGACTCCGCACGGGTGGCAAGTCCCAGCTCGTAGAGCGTCTCGTAGAGAAGCAACCCGGCGTAGTCGCCCGTGAACGGGCGGCCCGTGCGGTTTGCGCCGTGCATTCCCGGTGCGAGGCCGACGATGAGGATGCGGGGTGCCGCAGCACCGAAGGACGGTACCGGGCGGGCGAAGTATCCCGGGTAACGCTGGTGCGTTTCGGCGAGGAACTCAGCGAGGCGTGGACAGCGCGTGCAATTCGGGTCGTAGCTCGCGCTCGCCTGTGGCGCCGGCGGACGCACGAGCTGCGGCGTCGGCCGCCCCGGGCCGCCTGCGGCTTTTGTGTGACGCCGCTCAGTCATTCATGTGGCGGATCACAGCCGAGGCGAACCCCGAGCAGCTCATGAGAGTCGCTCCTGGAATCAGCCGCTGCAGATCCTCTTCGACGTTCTTGCGCGCCGCCAGCTCGCGCTTGGGAGCCTTGATGGCCTCGCGCAAGCGCGCCAGGTCGTAGGTCAGCTCCTTGTGCGCAATGGTGTTGGCGACACCCTTGATGATCAGGTCCGCCGCCTCAGTCCATTTGATATACCGCAACATCATCTCCGCCGAGAGGATGAGCGACCCGGGGTTCACACGGTCCTTGCCCGCGAAACCCGGCGCGGTGCCGTGAGTCGCCTCGAACACTGCCATGCCGTCGCCGATGTTGCCGCCGGGAGCGATGCCGATGCCGCCGACCTGCGCCGCGAGCGCATCGGAGATGTAGTCGCCGTTCAGGTTGAGGGTGGCGATGACATCGTATTCCTCGGGCCGCAGCAGCACCTGCTGCAAAAAGTTATCGGCGATCACATCCTTGACCACGATCTCCTTCCCGGTGACCGGATGGGGAAAGGCCATCCACGGCCCGCCGCCGATTTCCTTGGCCCCGAATTCCTCGCGCGCCAGCTGATAGCCCCAGTTCCGGAAGGCGCCTTCCGTGAACTTCATGATGTTGCCTTTGTGGACCAGCGTGACGGAAACGCGGTCGTGGTCGATCGCGTACTGGATCGCCTTGCGGATCAGCCGTTCGCTGCCCTCCTTCGACACCGGCTTGATGCCGATGGCTGAGCTGCTGGGAAAGCGGATGGCGGTCACCGCGAATTCGCGC
The DNA here is from genome assembly GCA_035552975.1 of Steroidobacteraceae bacterium. Classification (GTDB taxonomy): domain Bacteria; phylum Pseudomonadota; class Gammaproteobacteria; order Steroidobacterales; family Steroidobacteraceae; genus 13-2-20CM-66-19. The sequence goes on along the minus strand of DATNEN010000317.1, from coordinate 10,048 downwards.
TGCAGGTACGAGATGAGCTTGTGAACCTCGGCGGAGCCTGCGGGCCACTCGATGCCGGCGTAGATATCCTCGGTGTTCTCCCTGAACACGATCATGTCCGTCTGGCTCGCGTCCTGCATCGGACTGGACACACCGGGGAAATGCCGGATCGGCCGCACGTTTGCATACAGATCGAGGGTTTGTCGCACGGCGACGTTCAGCGAGCGAATGCCCTCACCCACGGGTGTGCCTAGCGGGCCCTTGATCGATACCACGAGCTCACGCAGCGCCTGCAGCGTCTCATCCGGCAACGACTCGCCGTAGAGCTTCACTGCCTTCTCACCGCTGAAGATCTCGACCCAACTGATGCGGCGGCGCCGCCCGTAAGCCTTCTCGACCGCCGCGTCCACGACGCGCCGCATCGCCGGCGTCACATCGATCCCGATGCCATCCCCCTCGATGAAGGCAATCAGGGGATCGTCCGGGACGTTCAGCGAGGAGTCGGGGTTGACCGTGATGCGATGCCCCGAAGAGGGAAGAACGATGTGCTCGTATTGCATGACCTGCCTGCGTGCTAAACCGCTGAATCTGCTGGGTTTCCCGCAGGCTCGCCCCTCATTCGGGCGGGCGGTGCCGGAGGCGGGTCCGCGGCGCGGGCATTTTATCAGCCCTGCGCAGACCGCCCATCACGGATGTGCACCAGGGGTGTGCGACCGACGGCCGCACATGGACTCCCCCGTTCGGCCCCGCGCCTCAGTCGAGCTTCCGATACGCGCTCAAGGTGAGGAAGCTCGAGAACTCCTTCGCGGTCGTGATCTGGTCCAGCAGCGCCGCTGCCTCATCGAAGTGACCGTTCGCGTACGCGGCGGCCCCGAGCTTGACGGCCAGCCGCTTCTGCTCCTCGGCCAGATACTCGCGGAACAACTCTGCCGTGACGCGACGGGCATCGGTCAGCACTCCGGCCGGGTGGTTGATCCACTGCCAGATCTGCGCGCGGGCGATCTCTGCCGTCGCCGCGTCTTCCATCAGGTTGTTGATCGGCACGCAACCGTTGCCCGACAGCCATGCCGCCATGTACTGCAAGGACACGCTGACGTTGTTACGCAGTCCCTCCTCCGTGATCTGCCCCGGAGGAATCTGCAGCAGATCGGCGGCGACCACGTTGACATCGGGGCGCAGCCGCGCGACTTGATTCGGCGTCGGCATGAGGCGGTCGAAGATCTCGCGTGCGATGGGCACCAGGGCCGGATGGGCCACCCAGGTTCCATCGTGGCCGTCGGAGGCCTCTCGCTCCTTGTCGGCTCGCACTTTGGCCAGCGCACGCTCGTTGGCTTCCGCATCGTTCTTGATCGGGATCTGTGCCGCCATGCCGCCCATCGCAAACGCCCCGCGCCGATGACACGTGTGGATGCAAAGGAGCGAGTACGAGCGCAGGAAGTGCGTCGTCATCGTCACCTGGTTGCGCTCAGGAAGCACGAAATCGTCGCGGCGCGCGAACTTCTTGATGAAGCTGAAGATGTAGTCCCAGCGGCCGCAATTGAGGCCGACGATGTAGTCCTTGAGCTCCCACAGGATCTCGTCCATCTCGAACGCTGCGAGGATGGTCTCGATCAGCACGGTGCACTTGATGGTCCCGTGGGGAAGCTGCAGGCGCTTCTCGGCGAAATCGAACACCCGCGACCACAACGCCGCCTCTTCGTGGCTCTCGAGCTTCGGCAGGTAGAAATAGGGTCCGGTGCCGCGCTTGATGAGCTCATGCGCGTTGTGAAACAGATACAGGCCGAAATCGAACAGGGCGCCGGGTACCGGCTGTCTCGCAAGCGACACGTGCTTCTCTTTCAGGTGCCAGCCGCGCGGGCGAACCAGGAGCACCGCGGTCTCCTTGTTCAGCTTGTAGCTCTTGCCTTCGGGGGATCTGAACTCGATGGTGCGGCGCACCGCATCGCGCAGGTTCTCCTGGCCGGCGACGATGTTTTCCCAGGTCGGGGCCAGGGAGTCCTCGCAGTCCGCCATGAACACCTGGGCTCCGGAGTTGAGGGCGTTGATGATCATCTTGCGCTCTGTGGGCCCGGTGATCTCAACTCGCCGGTCGAGCAGGTCCTTCGGGATCGGCGCCACGCGCCACTCCGACTCGCGAATCTGGCAAGTCTCAGGCAGGAAGTCCGGAAGCTCCCCGGCATCCAGCCGCCGCTGGCGCTCCTCGCGGGCCTGCAGCAGCTGCGAGACCCTGGGGCCAAAGCGCTCGACCAGGGCGCTGACGAATTCCAGCGCCTCAGAGGACAGGATGGGCTGGTGTTCGGCGCGCACCGGCGCGCTGATCGCGAGCGAGGAGCTCATGGGATGTGGTTACTCCGAAAGAACCGCGTGCAGGCAAGAGTCATCAAGAAATTCACGCAGTTGAGCGCAAGTTCCAGAATAGGCGCAAAAACGGGCGAGACAAGATGACAGCGTTGTCATCATGGCGAAAATGATCTGTGCTGTGCGCGCCGCGAGCAGCGGTGGGGGCCTTATGTCGCGCTGGCCCGTTTCTCCGCCCGCCGGGCCTGGGAACGTTCGGCGATGAGCATCGCCAGCTCCAGCGCCTGCTCATGGTTCAGGCGCGGATCGACCGTCGACCGGTAGGCGCGCTGCAGGTCGCCGTCGGTCAGCCCCCTCGCCCCGCCGGTGCATTCGGTGACGTCCTCACCGGTCAGCTCGATGTGCACCCCGCCCAGGTACGAGCCCAGGTCGGCGTGGATCCGGAACGACAGGTCCAGCTCCTTCAGGATGTTCTCGAAGCGCCGCGTCTTGAGGCCCCCGGTGCTGGTCTCGGTGTTGCCGTGCATCGGATCGCACACCCAGAGGACCGTCTGGCCCGTCTGCCGTACCGCCTCGATCATCTTCGGGAGGGCTTTCTCCACGTCCTTGGCGCCGAAGCGATGGATGAGGGTGAGCCGTCCGGGGATGTTCTGCGGATTAAGCGCCGTGACCAGCCCCTGCAGCCATGTCGTGTCCATGGCAGTGCCGATCTTCACACCCATCGGATTGGAGATGCCGCGGAAATACTCCACGTGCGCGCCGTCGAGTTGCGCGGTCCGCATTCCGATCCACGGCATGTGGGTCGACAGGTTGTACCAGCGATTCTGGCGCGGAATGAACCGCGTCTGGGCCTGCTCATAGAGCAGGTGCAGGCCTTCGTGGCTGCAATAGAAATCGACCAGGGTCGCCTCGTGGACGCTGCGCCCGCTCATGCCCTCGAAAAAGTCGAGCGCATCGCCGATCGAGTTCACGATGCGCTGGTAGGCGTCCTTGAGGGCCGCGTGCTTGACGAACCCCAGATCCCAGTACTCCGGGTGATGCAGGTCGGCGAAGCCGCCATCCACCAGCGCTCTGACGAAATTCAGTGTCAGGGCGGCGCGCTCATAACCACGCAACAGAAGTTCCGGGTCGGCCGCGCGTGCCTCTGCGGTGAACTCCGGGCGATTGACCAGATCACCCCGATAGCTCGGCAGCGTCACACCGTTGCGCGTCTCCGTATCCACCGATCGGGGTTTCGCGTACTGACCGGCCATGCGCCCGACGCGCACGATGGGCTTCTTGAGCCCGTGCAGCAGCACGAGGCTCATCTGCAGCATGATCTTCAGCTTCTTGGCGATCAGGTCGGACTCGCACTCGCCGAACGTCTCCGCGCAGTCGCCACCCTGCAGCAGAAACGCCTGCCCACGCTGCGCTGCGGCGAGCCTCTCGCGCAACGCCTCGATCTCCCACGACACGACGATGGGTGGGAGTCTCGACAGATGCGCAACCGCGCGCTCGAGCGCCTTGGCGTCGGTATAGGCAGGCTGCTGCTGGGCGGGTTTGCTTTGCCAGGCCGCAACGTGCCAGGCAGTGGTCTCGGGAGAGCGCATGGCGGGGGATGCTACACACTAGGCCGGGTGGGTTCCATCTGGCACCCTTTGGGGCGCAGAATGCGCGCCTTTTTACGACCTGAGGTCCTCACATGCATCGCGTGCTCATCCTCGGGGCCGGCAAGATTGGCGCTCTGATCTCGGGGTTGCTGGCCGAGTCCGGCAGCTACCAGGTGCAACTGGGCGATGTGGACGCCGCGGCCGCCGCCGCAGTGGCCAAGGCCCATGCCTCACCGCAGCTCACTCCCCACGAGCTGGATGCAACCAACCTCCCCGCGCTGACAGCGCATCTGGCCGCTCAGCCGGTCGACGCGGTCATTTCGAGCCTGCCCTACTACTGCAACGTCGGTGTGGCCGAAGCAGCCTGCCACGCCGGCATTCACTACTTCGATCTCACCGAGGACGTGGAGGTGACTCGGGCGGTGCGTCGGATTGCCGCCGGCGCCGGCACCGCGTTCGTGCCGCAATGCGGGCTCGCTCCCGGATTCATCAGCATCGCTGCGGCCGAGCTCATCACCCACTTCGACGAGCTGCGCGCGGTGAAGCTGCGTGTCGGCGCCCTGCCCCAACATCCGAACAACGTCCTGAAATACTCCCTCACCTGGTCGACCGAGGGCCTCATCAACGAGTACGGCAATCCCTGCCAGGCGATCGTCGATGGCCACAGCATCGATGTCGCGCCGCTCGAGGGGCTGGAGGAGATCGAGATCGACGGCACGCTGTACGAGGCTTTCAACACCTCCGGCGGCCTGGGCTCCCTCGCAGAGACCCACGGCGCCCACTGCGAGTCGATGAACTACAAGACGATCCGCTATCCGGGCCACTGCGAGCAGATGCGACTGCTGATGAACGACCTGAAGCTCAACCACGACCGCGGTACGCTCAAGCGAATCCTCGAGAATGCCGTGCCGCAGACCCTGCAGGACGTGGTGATCGTGTATGCCGCGGTCACCGGCAAGCAGGACGGCGAGCTGCGCGAGGAAAACTACGTCAACAAGGTCTATCCGCAACTGATCGCCGGGCGCTTGTGGTCGGCGATCCAGGTGACGACGGCTTCCGGCATCACCTCGGTCGTCGACCTCGTCCTGGAGCACCCGCAGAAGTATCGTGGGTTCGTGGCGCAGGAACAGTTCCGCCTCACCGGGATCCTCGCCAACCGGTTCGGTCGCTACTATGCGCCCGGAGGAACCAAGGATGTCTCCGGAGAAGTCGTGGTGAGCGGCAAAACCGGACAGCAACGCGGACAGCACAAGGCGGCACGCCGATGACCACTACCGATCTGCACTCGATACTGACGCGGCTCGGGCTCGAGCCGGAGAGTCCCGGGGCCTGGTCCGGGTCGCAGGGCTGGTCCGTCTCGAAGGAAGCCCCGCTGCTGAACATCCGCAATCCGGCGGACGGCACCCTGTTGGCGCAAGTGCGCCCCGCGAGCGCCGACGACTATGAGAACGTCATCTCCTCGGCGGTGGCGACAGCCGCTCTCTGGCGTCAGGTTCCCGCACCCAAGCGCGGCGAAGCCGTACGTCTCCTCGGTGAAGAGCTGCGCAAGCACAAATCCGACCTCGGCACGCTCGTGTCGCTCGAGAACGGCAAGATCCTCGCCGAAGGACTCGGCGAAGTGCAGGAGATGATCGACATCGCGGATTTCGCGGTCGGCCAGTCGCGCATGCTCTACGGCCTGACGATGCAGTCGGAGCGTCCGCGCCATCGGATGTACGAGCAGTGGCATCCGCTGGGAGTCGTCGGCATCATCTCGGCGTTCAACTTTCCGGTCGCGGTGTGGTCCTGGAACGCCCTGCTGGCGGCAGTGTGCGGCAACGTGAGCGTCTGGAAACCCTCGCCGAAGACCCCGCTCACCGCGCTTGCGGTCCAACACATCTGCAACCGGACGATGCAGGCGCATTCGCTGCCGCCGATCTTCCAGATGTTCGTCGACGCGGGGACCGAGCTGGCCACGCTGTTCGTCGATGACCCGCGCGTTGCGCTGATCTCCTTCACCGGCTCGACGGCGGTCGGACGCAAGGTGGGCGAGCGCGTAGCCGCGCGCCTGGGCAAGAGCCTGCTGGAGCTGGGGGGCAACAACGCCGTGATCGTGGATGAGACGGCGAATCTGGACCTCGCGGTGCCGGCCATCGTGTTCGGCGCCGTCGGGACGGCCGGGCAGCGCTGCACTACCACCCGGCGCGTATTCGTGCACACCTCACGCGCGCAAGAGTTGGAGAAGCGACTCGTGCACGCTTATGGCCAGGTGAAGATCGGCAACCCGCTCGAGGCGGGGACGCTGATGGGTCCGCTGATCGATCCGCAGGCCGTGGAGAGGTATAAAGCCGCCATCGCCAGCGCCCGTGCAGCCGGCGCAGAGGTCCTCTACGGGGGCAACGCAATCTCCAGAGCGGGCTGTTTCGTCGAGCCGGCCATCGTGCGCGCGCGCAACGAGTGGCCGCTGGTGCAGACGGAGACTTTCGCACCCATCCTGTATGTGATTCCGGTGGACTCGCTCGAAGAGGCGATTGCCCAGCAGAACGCGGCCGCGCATGGCCTCTCCTCGGCGATCTTCACCGATCGCCTGCAGAGTGCGGAGACGTTCCTCTCCAACGTGGGCAGCGACTGCGGCATCGCCAACGTCAACCTGGGCACTTCGGGGGCGGAGATTGGCGGAGCGTTCGGCGGAGAGAAGGATACCGGCGGCGGACGCGAGTCCGGCTCCGATGCGTGGAAGGCCTACATGCGCCGCCAAACCAACACCATCAACTGGAGCCAGGACCTGCCGCTCGCGCAGGGGATCGAGTTCAAGGTCTAGGGAAGCGCCGGGCCGTGCGGGACGCGCCGCTGTGGACCTGGCGCCTCGGGCAGGCGAGCGCGGCCGCACCTGGCGGCGCGGGCGGACCGGCTAGCGCCCTGGCAGGCGAATGGAGAAGCGTGCGCCGCCCAGGGGCGCTGCGTCGATGGTGAGCGAGCCGCCGTACATCTCGATGGTGTCCTGCACCATGGCGAGACCTATGCCATGTCCGGGGACGTTCTCATCGGTTCGCACGCCGCGCTGACCGACTCGACGCCGATCCTCTTCGGAGATCCCGGGCCCGTCATCCTCGACCACGACCTTGAGCCGCTCGCGGGAGAAAGTCAGGTTATCGATGCTGACAGTGAGCCGCACGCGGCTCTTGCACCACTTGCAGGCGTTATCCAGGACATTCCCCAGCAACTCCACGAAATCGCCGCGGTCGCCGATGAACTGGCTCTCCAGCTCCACCGCCAGCTCGATGCTCAGATCCTTGCGCGCGTAGACCTTCAGCAGAGTTGCCCGCAGCTCACTCGCCACGGCCCCCACGTCCACCGGCGCCTGGCCGAGCAAGGCGCCGCCGGAGGCGGCAGCGCGCTTGAGCTGATGCTCGATGATCCCGCTCATTCGGTCGATCTCGGAGCCGAGCGCGGCTCCCGGGCTCCCGGCGGTTTTCACCTCACCGGTGAGTGCCGAGCGCATGACCGACAGCGGGGTCTTCAGGCTGTGGGCCAGATTGCCGAGCGTGTCCCGGTACCGGAAGACGCGTTTGCGCTCCCCGACGAGCAAAGCGTTGAGGTTGGTGGCGACACCGCTCAACTCGCGCGGATAGCCGCTGCCGAGCGTGTCGATACGGCCCTCCTCGACCGCATGGATCTCCCGTTCCAGGCGGCGTAACGGGCTGAGCACCCAGCGCAACAGCAGCACAAGTGTGCCCAGCAGCAGCAGCGCCAATCCGCCGAAGATCTCCAGCAGTTGAGTGCGCAGTCGCCACAGCTCCTTCTGGTACGGGCCCAGGCTCACCGCAACGCTGAACGTCAGGGTCTGGCCGCTCGCCGGATCGTCGCTGAACTGAATGCCCCGGCTTTCCACGGCCACCTCATCGTCGTCCCTTTCGGTGGCACGTGAGAATGTGCGGGCCCCGGGCGGCAGCGCGGGTCCGAAAGCGATCGCCTCCCCGGCCGTCGAAGGGGATTGCCAGACGGTGCTCACTCGCGGGGAACGGATCTGGGCGTACAGCCCGGAGCCGGGCGTCGACAGAGCGGACTCCAGGCTCCTGGCCGCCGGGGCGTAGCTGCCGTTCGGTTGCAGCTCGGCGGCCGCGATGAGCTGCACCATCTGACTGTCCAGCACCTGCTGGAGCGAGCGGTTGGACAGCTCGCGGAAGCTCAGGTCCAGCACGAACCCCATCACTCCGAAGAGCAGGAACAGAGGGATGGAGACGCACAGCAACAGGCGGCGGCTGAGCGAATGCATGGTCAGTGAGCCGCAAGCGCCGGGGCGGAGAAAGAGCCGACTAGCCCTCCCGCCGTGGGAAATACTGCGGCGCTGAGCGCATCGCTCTCCAGAGCAACCTCTACGCGGTTTGGCGCGACAGGGCGAATCGGTACCCCCTGCCGCGCAGCGTCTCGATCGGCTTCAACTGATCCTGCGGATCGAGCTTGCGCCGCAGCCGTCCGATGAGCACCTCGATCACGTTGCTGTCGCGCTCGAAGTCCTCGTCGTACAGCCGCTCGGTCAGCTCGGTCTTGGAGATGACCTCACCGGCCCGCAGCATGAGGTGCTCCAGGATGCGGTACTCGAACGTCGTCAGCTCGACCGGCGCGCCGCTCACCTTGACGGTCTGGGCACGGGTGTCGAGGGTAATCGGGCCGCAAACGAGCTCCGGGCTCGCCCAGCCCCCGGCGCGCCGCAGGAGCGCCTGCAGCCGGGCCAGTACCTCTTCGAAGTGGAACGGCTTGGGTACATAGTCGTCCGCACCCGCCTGCAGGCCTTCGACCTTGTCCTGCCAGTTGTCGCGCGCGGTGAGGATCAGGATGGGGTAGGTCTTGCGCCCGGCACGCAGGCGCCGGATAACCTCCAGGCCGGCCAGTTTGGGCAGGCCGAGATCGATGATCGCGACATCCAGGGGATACTCCAGGGCGGCGAACAGCCCCTCCTCTCCATCGGCCGCCACATCGACCGTGAAGCCGGCCTCGGTGAGGCGGGCCTTCAGCATGTCACGCAGCGCCGCCTCGTCTTCGACCACCAACACCCGCACGGTATACACCCTTTAGGGTCGCTCGAACCCGTTTCTCAACGCGGCAGAGGCCAGCCCATCCCGAACGCTGCGAGGATGCCGTCCGCCAGCACCCACCGCAGTGCGCCTAGGTCACGGTGCCCGTGGCCGCATCCACTCGGACGGTCCACACTCTGCCGGAGTCGTTCAGCAGGCGCAGCACGTAGACGGTCTTGCCGTCCTCGTCTTCAGACTCCGCACGCACCACCCGAGCCTTGAATTTCTGCTCGGCCATCTTCACGGCCTGCTCGATCGAGATCCGATTGTCCGCCACCACGACGGCACGAGGCGCGTGCGGGAGGATTGTAATCGATTGTGCCGACGACCACGAATGAGTGACGGCCAAAGCCAGGGCAAAGGCCGTGACCGCCGCGGCGGCGAGCAACAGGCGTGACAGATAGGTTCGCCGGGTTCCCATGGTTTCCATGAGCGAGCGAGCCGAGCGTCGGGTCGAGCTTACCTCGCTAACTCATCCGGATGTTTGAAAATCGATGCGGGCAGATGACACTAGTCTGCCCGCACCCTCATGGCCCGCCGGTTGTTCCGAGCGTGGGCCAGTAGCCGTGAATATCCGACTGGGGCCTACGATATATAAGAGGCCATGAATGATGACTGAATGGGGGCGCGATTCTTCAGCCCTGCGGTCCGGTTTCACGCTTCTTGGCCTGCACCCACAACTGTTCCCATTCGGTGGCGCTGAAGGATTCCAGCGCCCTGCCCTGGGTGCCGGCGAGCGACTCCATGATGCGGAAACGGCGTTCGAACTTGCCGTTTGCCCCGCGCAAGGCTTCTTCGGCATCCACGCCCAGGTGGCGGCTCCAGTTCGCCAGGGCGAACAGCAGATCGCCGAGCTCTTCCTTCACGTGCTCAGAGTCGCACGCCGCGGAGCCGCCGGCGGCCGCATGCTCAGAGTCCCGCTCCGTGCAGCTGCCCACCGCCTCGTCAGTTTCGGCGAGCTCCTCGGCGACTTTCTCGCGCACCTGTGGAGCGCTCTCCCAGTCGAAACCAACACGTGAGGCCCGCCGCCCCAGTTTCGCCGCCCGCGTCAGTGCCGGGAGCGCTTTGGGAACGTCCGCAAGGGTCCCCGCATCCGCCCCGTCGCTGCGTTGGGAAGCCTCCGCCCGC
>DATNEN010000316.1:0-6336 GCA_035552975.1 Steroidobacteraceae bacterium | reverse complement strand
AATACGCGCGGGTTCGCCAGGGTGTCATCCGGCTGGACGTCATAGCGCACGATCGCCTGGCTCCCGTAGGTAGTCAGATAGAACGCTTTTTCGTCCGGAGAGAGCGCGACGCCGTGACTTTGGCCGGTGATGACGTGACTGACCGTATCCCCCTTGATCATGTATACGCCGGTCTTGGTCGCGGCATCCGGCGTGTTGGCCGCAGGGCCGGTGCGCGCATCGGTGATGTAGATCGCCCCATCGGATTTGATGGTCATCTCGTTGGGATGATAGAAGCGCTCGCCCTGGTAGCCGGTCGCCACCACGCTGCGCGTGCCGTCCTGCTCCAGGCGCACGATCTGTCGATCGCCGTGCGCACACAACACCACCCTGCCCTGGGGATCCAGCGCAATCCCGTTGGCGCCGAAATCGTAGATATAGATGGGCGCCCCGTACTGTGTCGTGATCACGTGGCCCGAGTACTCGGCCAGGTTGCCGGTGTAGCCGCTCTTGGCCAGAAACACGGACAGCTCCCGCGTGGCCGGCGCCCACTTGTAAACGACGTTGGCCGGAAAATCGCTGAACAGCAGGTAGCCTGAACTGCCCGCGGGCACCCAGGTCGCCCCCTCGAGCACGCCAAAGTAGTTCTCACCCTTGACCACGGTCACGCGCGTATTCGCAGCGGCGATGTGATCCAGGGACGGGTCCAGGCGGATGACGCGCGTCGCGAGCGCCTGCCCGTCGGCGACCAGCGGTATCGGCGATGCCTGCTGCATGTTGGTTGGCTCGACGGCGTGCGCCGTGCCGACAGCCGACAGCACCAGCAGCGTGGCGATGCTCGATAGGGATACGTGCATAACATCTCCGCAAGCAATGTTTGAGCGACCGGACCGGTGGACATTCTGCTGCGGCCACGGCGTTCTGGCGAGAGCTAGGACTTTTCTTACGGCGGGACTTTTGTGCCGCTGGGATTTTTCGCAACGACAGGACTTTTACAACACGGCGCCGCGCGCGTGTTTTCCCCTGCTTCCAACAGTGCTGAGGATTTCCCGCGCAGCGGCGTCGTACCAGATGCTGTGGGAAAAAATGCCGACCTTGCGCCTGTCGATGATTGCCGCTAGTTATTCGGCCGCCGGCGATCTTCTTGGACAGATCGCCGAGCGCCTCAATGGATTTCCGGGATTGCAGATGACCAACACACTGTCGCGCCGCTCCTTCCTGCTCCAGGCCGCTGTCGCAAGCACGGCCGGGCTGACATGCGCAGCCGCAGCGGCACCCAAGGTCCGCATACGCCATCCCCACACGCCCGCAGGAGCCGCGGGCACGTTCTGGATCGGCGGCGATCTGCAGGTGAATCGCATCGGGCTCGGCACCACGGAGTTCACCAGTACGCGCGGCGTCGTGGCGGCGGACCCGGCCGTGCTGCGGGCGTTGCTGCGGCGCGCGGTGGAGCTCGGCGTCAACCACATCGATTGCGCCGATGTGTACGGTTCAGGCCTGGTCGATGGGTTGTGCGAGCGCTTTATCTATGACGCGCTGTATCCCTATCCGCCGGATCTGATCATCGCGACCAAGGGTGGGCAGATTCGCGGTGCGCCGGGACCGAAGTTTCAGATCGTCGATGGCAGTCCGGCACATCTGCGCGCGGCTTGTGAGGCGAGCCAGAAGCGGCTGAAGCTCGAGCAGATCCCGCTGTACTACATGCACCAGCCGGATCCGAAAGTCCCCTACGAGGACTCGATCGGCGAGCTCGCGAAGCTGCAGAAGGAAGGCAAGATCCGCCACATCGGCATCAGCAACGTCAACGCGGCGCAGCTGGCGGCCGCGCGCTCCCTGGTCAAGGTGGTCGCCGTCCAGAATCGGTACAACATCCTGTCCAGGCAGGAGGACGAGATCCTGGCCACCTGCGAGCGCGAGCACATCGCCTTCGTGCCCTATTCGCCGCTCGGCGGCCGCACCGCAGCGGCACTCAACGGTGAGGACGCCCGGCTCGCGGGATTGAAGAGCCTCGCTGCGCAGAAGCATATCGACCTGGCTCAGGTCGTTCTGGCATGGCTGCTGGCTCGCTCGCCGGTGATGTTGGCCATTCCGGGTACGACCAAGATCGAGCACCTGGAGGACAACGTGGCCGCCGGCAAGGTGCGGCTGACCAAGGATGAAATGGAACGGATAGAGAAACTCGGCTAGCGATTCACGGCGCCCTGAGCGGGACTGACGTTCCGCCACGCGGCGCAGACTTTCGAGGGGGGTTCATGCGATTTCAGACTATTTGCTCGACGTCCGCTTTGTTGATATTGACGAGTGCCGGCCAGGCTCTCGCCGCAAACCCGCCCACGCCCGCGGGCCAGGACGACACCGTTGGCACCGCAAACGCGCAAGCCGGTTGTCGAGCCGCAGCGGATGGGACAGAGAGCGGCGGCAAACCCGCCGGCAAGCCATGCGCGGCGAGCGACGCGATCCGAGTCGCGCAGGTCACAGCGCCTGCGGAGCGGACCGCAACGGCTACACGGCTGGCTCAGGCTGATCCGCCCCCGGTAGCGCCGGCTGAGCCGGCCGCGCCCGGCGCCCAGGCGGTACCGCAAGGCGGTCCAGCCGCAGCGCCGGCGAGTGGCGAAGAAGGGCCCGCGGAAATTGTGATCACCGGCTCGCGCATTGCGCGCCCGGACTACGTGTCCAACCAGCCGATGGTCAGCGTGTCCTCCTCGGAACTGGCGGCCGCGGGCAAGGTGAACCTCGAGTCGGCCCTCGAGCAGACGCCGCAGTTCTCCAACGGCCAGGACGAAAACTACAACTCGAACGGTCCGAATGGCGGCCGCGCGACACTCAACCTGCGTGGCCTCGGACAGCAGCGCACACTGGTCCTGCTGGATGGGCGGCGCCTGGCGCCCACGGATGGTACCGGGGTCGCCAACCTCAACGAGGTGCCGCAGGCCATCGTCGACAGTATCCAGGTCATCTCTGGGGGCGCCTCGGCGGCCTACGGCTCGGACGCGATGGCCGGTGTCGTCAACATCATCACCAAGAACATCGATGGCGTGGAGATCGGCATCAGCCACGGTGCCGCCGATGGCGGTATCGGCAAGCACCAGGACTACTATCTGAACCTCGGCTCGGGGTTCGCTGACAACAAGGGACACGCGCTGCTGTCGATCGAGCACACCGAGCGCGAGGCCGTCGTCGGCAATCAGATCCCGTTCTTCTTCTTCGGCGGACAGGGCGCGAATCTCGCCTACGGCGCCTATTCGCCGGCCACCGCTCCGACCGGCCTGGCGCCGGATCTGCCCAGCCAGGCCGCAGTCAACGCCTACTTTGCCCCCTACGGAGCACCGGCAGGAGCGGTCAAGAACTCCAGCAATCTGGGGTTCAACGGCGACGGCACGCTGTTCACCGCCATCAACCCCTTCTACAACTACAAGGGGGTCGGTCCCGGCGGCTACTCGGGAATCATCACGGTCGGCGGGGTGTTGGAGACGGCAATCGGCCAATACGCGTACGTGACTACTCCGGAGAAGCGCGACACCGCCTTTGCCAAGGTCACGTACAATCTGACGGACGATGTGCAGCTGTACTCACAGGCGCTGGTGACCTACAACAAGGTCGACACGCAGAACAGCTATCAGCAGCTCTCCACCAACGCCTCGCTGACCATACCGGTGACCAATCCGTTCATCCCGCCGGACCTGGCGGCGCTGCTGGCCAGCCGGCCCATCCCCACCGAGAATTTCGCCTTCAACAAGCGGCTGCTGGACTTTCCGCCCTCGCTCTTCCTGGAGAACTTCGATACCGACCAGTTCCTGGTGGGCGCCAAGGGCAAGATCCCGTTCGTCAACTTCGACTGGGACATCTACTACCAGCACGATTACTCGCTGGACGTGGAGACCGACAACGGGATCATCTCCAACTACCGCGTGCAGACACTGCTCAGCGCGAAGGACGGCGGCAACAGCATCTGCGCGGGCGGCTTCAATCCGTTCATGGGCTTCCACAGCAACGTGTCGCTGCAGTGTCAGCAGTATCTGGTCGTCACCACGCATGCAACGACGCTCGAAGGCCAGGACACCGTCGAGGCCAACCTGGGCGGCAAGATCATCGAGCTGCCTGCCGGCGAGGCACGCTTCGCCCTGACAGGCGACTGGCGCCAGTGGAAATCAACATACACGCCCGACGACCTCAACGTCCTCGGCAATCCGCCCAGCTCGACGCAAAGCGGAGCGACCACGACCAGCGGTCGGATCAGCGTGGCGGAGGAAGCCGCCGAGCTGCTGGTCCCGATCCTGAAGGACAAGCCGGCCGCGAAGTCCCTGAACGTCAACCTGGGCTTCCGGCATTCCCAGTACAACATCAGCGGCGGCGCCAACACGTACAAGTTTGCCGCCGACTGGCGGCCGGTGAAGAGCCTGCTGTTCCGCGGCGGCTATGAGCACGCCATCCGCGCTCCGAACATCAATGATCTGTTCCAGGCGGCTACGGCCGTTTCGGTCAATGTCGGCAATCCGCCGGTTGGCGGCGACCCGTGCGACTACCGCTCGACGGCGCGCAACGGAGCGGACGCCGCGAAGGTGACCGCCCTGTGCGTGGCGCAGGGCATTCCGGCGTCGACGGTGGGCACATACCAATACACGGTGACGTCGGCGCCCACCGTAGCGTCGGGCTCCTTGACCGTGAAGCCCGAAATCGGCAACACCTACACGTTCGGCACGGTTTTCACTCCCAGCACCGACCGGCCGACGTTCGAGCACCTGCAGCTGTCGTTGGACTACTACCAGATCCGCATCTCCGACGCGATCGGGCCTTCCGGTTACCAATACGTGCTCAACAACTGCTACAACGTCTCGGGAGCAAACCCGAGCTATGCGGCGACCAACCCGGATTGCGCTCTGATCGATCGCAACTTCGGCGGCGTTCCGGGGTCCTCGTTCCGGATCGGGCAGCCGGTGGAGAACCTCGGCGGACTGAGGAATTCGGGGCTCGATCTGGAGGTGGATTGGCGCTGGCACCTGGCGGATTTCGGCCTCGGCTCGCGTGCGGGTGAGATCACCTTCAACAGCACGGTGTCATGGATCCACGAGTACAAGATCCAGCAGGTGCCGGGCGCGGCCTGGAACGACTACACCGGCACGATCCCGATCAACCTGTCGGCCACGCCGGCCGTGCCGGTGTGGCACTCGCTGACCACGTTGGGCTACCAGGTGGCCCCGATCCCGGTGACCGTGGGAATCCGCTGGCGGTATATCGATTCGATGCGCGACATCTCCACGGTTCTCAACCCGGCGTCGACGATTCCTGGAGTGCGGCGCTTCAACTACTTCGACCTGGTGGCAGGGTGGAACATCACGGATCGCATCAGCCTGAGCGGGACTGTCACCAACCTCAGCGGTCAGACGCCGCCGGTCGTCTCCGGCACACCGGGCGAGACGCAGACCGCGCTGTATGACATTGCTCCACGCACCTATCTGGTCACTCTGCAGGCAAGGTTCTGATGAGCCATCGCCTGACTTCACGCCCTGGAACCCGCGGCGCAACGGCTGCAGCACTGGCCGTTGCGCTGCTCACCTGCGGGATTGCGCAGGCGCAGGAGCAGTCAGCCGGCTGCGATAGGGGGTGCCTGAGAAAAGCCCTGGATACGTACCTGCAGGGGGTATTCAAGCACGATCCGGGCGCGGCTCGACTGACGGCCGATCATTACGCAACGCAGAACACGACGGCGGTGCGTAACGGCGAGGGGTTCTGGAAGGACATCAGCGGGTATGGCGCGCTGCAGCGCCGCTACTTCGATCCTGTGAACGGCGCCGCGGCATTTCTGGGGCTGCTGAAGAAGAACGGTCAGGACGTGGTCAGCTCGGTCCGGATCAAGGTGGAGGACGGCAAGGTCTCCGAAGCAGAGTGGATCGTCGAGCAGCCCGGACAGGGAAATAGCGCAGCAGCACAGCGTAATGCCGCACTGGATGCGGCTCAGCAGCAGATTCGGCATGAGGCGCAAGACATGGTGCGCTACCCGCCACCGGAGGGAAGTCTGCCTGCTTCCGAGCGGAGCTCGCGCTTCTACATGATTTCAATGGCCAACGACTATTTTCAATCGGGGGCGAACCACGACGCCTCGTGGTTGCCGACGGATCTGCGCTGCAAGGACCCGGGCCCGAACCCGATTACTTCCTCACCGCGTCATGCCGACCTGTGTCACGACAACTTTGGGATCTACAAGAACATCACCAAGGACCTGGCCCTGAGGCGCTTCCCGCTGGTGGATGAGGAAGCCGGTGTCGTGCTGGGTGCAGCGATCTGGGTACGGTATCCGGGCGTGGCGCGCAAGGACAACATGGTCAACGAGTACTTTCAGATCCGCAACGGAGCCTTCGC
>DATNEN010000315.1:0-12916 GCA_035552975.1 Steroidobacteraceae bacterium | reverse complement strand
GTCAGAGATTTCTACGCGCCGGACATCCACTTCCAGAGCGGACCGCGCATCCTGCGGGGCACCGACGAGCTGCTGCAATTCCTCAACTGGGCTCACGATGGTATCCGCGAGATCATCCGCGCGCAGACTGTGCTGCGCGATGAGAACCGCATCTTCGCGGAAATCGACATGGACTTTCATGCCACGAAGGACAAGCCGGACTTCACCTTTGGAGCGTTGAAGAAAGGCGAGTTCACGACCGTGAAGTTCTTCGTGCTCTACACCCTGCGCGACGGTAGGGTGGCGCGATTCAAGGCTGCGACCTGGCCGCCCAACCTCGGCGTCACCAAACCCGACAGTGCAGCAGTCCTCGGGGCGGCGCCCGCACAAGCGCCGGCCGCGCACCTGACGCAGGCGACAGCAACGGCGCCCACACGAGCGCCAGTCGCGCACCTGACAGGGTCGCCAGCAACGCCGGCCCGCCCGCCGGCAGCGCTGGCCAGCCCGCCAGTCACGGCGCCGAGCCAGGCGCCATCCGGGGCGCCGGCGCAGCGCGCTCAGCCGGCGCGCTCCTCAGCCGCTGAGCGCCTGGGTGGCACTCCGGAAGGCCGCCAGGCGTTCATGGACTACACGCGAGCCTTCAGTAACGCCGACTTCGACAGCTTCAGCCGCTTCTACACGGACGATGTGCGTTGTGAGCTGCCCTCCGCCGTGCTGGAGCGACGCGAGGGCATCGTTGGTTTCTATCGCGAGATGTTCAAGACCGTGCGCGAGAGCCTGACGCTGCACCAGCTCATTGCGGACGACGCGGGGCTCGCAGCTGACGTCACCTCGCAATTTACGGCCATCGAGGATGCGCCGCACTTCGTCGTCGCTCCCCTGAAGAAGGGAGAGTTCGTTCGCGTGCGGGTGTTCGTCTACTACACGCTGCGCGATGGGAAGATCGCCGGCATCCGCGTGGCCCGAGCCGGCACACCGAGCAAGCCGCAACGGCTCTAGCGCGAGGCGCGACAGACGCCCCTGCGCCGCCGCCAATCGGTGCCGCCTCACCCGCAAACCGTACTAACCTCCACGGGATCCTCGACACTGTGGAACCTCCATGTGCCACGGCCAGCCTGCTTGGCCCGATAGAGAGCCGTGTCCGCCAACCGCACGAGTGATTCCGCGTCGTCGCCGTCGACCGGGCAGAGACTGATGCCGATGCTGATACCGACGCTCACTTGGCAGCCGGTTTTCAGGGTGAACGGCGCGCCCAGTTGAGCGATCAGCTCGCGAGCGAAATCGGCCACGTCCGCAGGCGAGCAGACTTGTTCCAACACGAGCACGAACTCATCGCCGCCGAGGCGCGCGAGAGTGTCGACTTCGCGGACACGATCTTTCATGCGCCTGGCGGCCAGGCGCAGCAACTCGTCTCCGGCCTGGTGGCCCCACAGGTCATTGACCCTCTTGAAGCCGTCGAGGTCGAGGAACAGCACCGCGCACTGAGCCTCGATGCGCTGCGTGCGTTCGATGGTATGACGCAGTCGCAACGACAGCAGCGCGCGGTTTGCCAGCCCGGTCAGCGCATCATGATGCACCAGATAGTGCAGGTGCGATTGTGCATGGCGCATGCGGCTGATGTCCGCGACAACACCCACGTAGTAGCTGGGCGCACCCTCCTCATTCCGAACGGTGCTGATGCCAAGCCACTGCGGATAGCTCTCCCCTCCCTTGCGCTCGTCCCAGATCTCCCCCTGCCAGCTCCCCGTGGAACGGATACAGGCCCAGATTTCCTCGTAGAAGGCCCGTTCGTGCGGACCGGAACTGGCCAGGCGCATGCCGCGGCTCACCAACTCGGACTCGGAGTATTCGCTGATGGCGCGAAAGGCCGGATTGGCGGTGACGATTATCCCGTCGAGGTCGGCGATCACGATCCCTTCCTGAACGTTCTCGAACACCGCGTGAGCCAGGCGCAGACGTTCCTCGGCCAGCTTCCTGGGGGTGATGTCCTCGGCGTAGATGATGACGCCACCGGTCTCGCCGCACTCGTTGCGCCAGGGGCTGACGGCCCAGCGCAGCCAATAGCGCGAACCGTCCGACCTCACCCACAGCTCTTCGTCGTTCTTCAGGAACTCGCCCCCCAGGGCGCGTCGATGAATATCGACCCAGGACTGCGGCAGGTCCGGATGCACCGCGTAGTGACTCGGCCCGGTGAGGCCCGCGCTTCCGCCGCCGAACACACTGAACCAGCGCTGGCTGGTGGCGATGTAATGCATGTCACGGTCGAACATCGCGATCGCCAGCGGCGTCTGGGCAACGAGCAGACGAAGATCCTGGTACACGCTGCCGAGGTGCTCGTTGGCACGCTCGAGCTGCTGGGTGCGCTCCGCGATGCGGCTCTCCAGGTTTGAATTCGCCTCGCGCAGCGCGGCCTGCGCACGTCGCGCACCCGCAAAGTCACGCCTGATGAGCACGTGCGCGAGAGCAGTCACGAGCAGGGCGAGCAGCGTTCCAACCGAGATCGCCTCCAACGCCGTCGAGCTGCTGCGATGCGTGCGCGTCCTGCGTTCCCTCAGCAGTCCGCGCTCCTCCAGGACCATCTCCCTGACCGTTCCGTGAATCGCGTCATGCAGTTGTCTGCCGCGCTCATCGGCCACGAGTCGACGCGCTCGCTCGACGTCGTTGTCGCGTCGCGCGGCCACGATATCGGCGTTCCTGCTCATGTGTTCAGCCGCGAGACCGGAGAGCCTTGCCAACCGCTCCTGTTGGGACGGGTTGTCCTCTGTCAGCCTCTTGAGCCGGGACAGCTCGCCACCGACATCGTCCAATGTCGCGTCGTAGGGCCACAGCAGCGCTTCATCCCCGGTGACGACGTAGGCTTGACTGGCAGCGTCCGTATCGCCGGTCGTCGACAGAAGCGTCTCCAGCGCGCTGATGACTTCCTGGGTATGAGCGACTCTGACGCTCTCGTCCCGCAACTGTGCCACGCTGACGTAAGCGAGCAGGCCGATGGCCGCTGAAGTGCCCAGCGCCACGGCGAATGCGAGCGAGACCTTCTGTTGTGTCGCCAGGTGAATCATGAACGGGAACGGGCGCTCCCTGCTCATTCGAAGCTGTCGAGACCTCACAGAGGTTGAAGGTTAACTCCAAAAATCTCTGCCGGCCGCAGTAGCTGCCCTGGCAGCGAATGTCCGGATGTTGGAAAGCCGGCGGCCCGCGGCTTGGACGTAGGCGTGTCGCGATGCTGGGACGGGGGTCCGCGGCCCCGAGAGTCGGCGTCCTTCTAGGGTTCCAGATCGATCGCCTTGCCGTCGCGCTTGTAGATGACACCTTCCTTCATGACGAAGCTGACACGCTTCATCAGGCTGATGTCCTGCACCGGGTTGCCCGGTACCGCTACCACGTCAGCGAGCTTGCCGGCGCCGAGGCTCCCGAGGTCCTTGTCATGTTTGAGGAGCTCCGCGGCATGCGTGGTGGCCGCCTGGAGGGTGAACATGGGCGGCATCCCTGCCTGCACCATCAGTTCGAGCTCATGAGCATTCTGGCCGTGCGGGTACACGCCGGCATCCGTGCCGAAGGCAATCTTCACGCCGGCCTTGTAGGCGCGTCCGGCCGTCCCGAGGATCACCGAGCCCACCGCGAGCGCCTTTGCTGCCACCTGGGGCGGATAGTAGCCGGGTACCTTCGCCATCTGCGCAACGTAGTCTCCGGCGATGATGGTCGGCACATACCAGGTGCCATGCTCCCTGGCGAGCTTCATGTCCTCGTCATTCATGAACGTGCCGTGCTCGATCGAGTCGACGCCGCCGATGATGGCTCGGCGAATCGCCTCGGCGCCATGAGCATGGGCTGCAACCGTGAAGCCATAGTCGTGGGCTGTCCGAACGACGGCCTGGATCTCTTCCAGCGTCAGCTGGGCGTTGTCGGCGCTCGAGCTCTCATCGAGCACCCCGCCCGAGGGCATGATCTTGATGAGATCGTCACCCTTCTTGTAGTGCTCGCGCACGGCCTTGACTGCGTCCTCGGGACCATTGATGACCCCCTGCATGACGCCGGGGTCTCCTGCCAGATCGTCACGGTATCCATCGGTCGGATCGGCGTGTCCGCCTGTCGAGCCGATCGGCACGCCTGCCGTAAAAATCCGCGGCCCGGGAACGACACCTGCGTTGATGGCGTTGCGTAGCGCAACGGTCTCGTTGTCCAGATCGGCCAGGTTACGGACCGTGGTGAATCCGGCGAGCAGCGTGCGTCGCGCGTAGACGGTCGAGCGCACTACGTAGTCGGCCAGATTCCAGTGGAACTCATCAATGTATTTCGTGGGACCGAAAAAGTGACTCAGGTGCGTGTGAGCGTCGATCAGACCGGGAAGACACGTCTGGCTCGACAGATCGATCTGGGTCGCACCCGCAGGGGCGTGCCAGCCCGCGCTGACTTCACGAATGCGTTTGCCGTCGATGACGACCGTAGTCTCGCCGAGAACCTTGCCTGCGACGGTGTCGACGAGTTGACCGCAACGAAGCGCTACGACGGTTGCCGCGGGAGGCTGAGCCGCAAGCGACATCGACGCCAACAGACAAACAGCCGCCGCCGCGAGACTGTACACATGAGCTCGACGCATGGTTCCTCCCTCCGACGCTATGATATAGAGCGATGACTCCGCTTGCCCACGTCGTCGACACCTCCAGCCGGGTGGGCTCGACGTCCTCCCGGCTGCTGAAAGTACGCGAGCTGGCGGCCTGCCTGCGCGCCTTGTCTCCCGAAGAGATCGAGATTGGCGTGGCCTATCTCAGCGGAGACACCCGGCAGGGACGCTTCGGCATCGGGTATGCCGCCCTGCGAGCCGCCAGCACGGGAACCCCTGCCGCCGCCCCTGCGCTCTCTCTGGTGGAAGTCGATCGCCGCTTGCAGGAAATCTCGGCCATGCGCGGATCCGGTGCTGCGGCGCAGCGTGCCCACGCGTTGCGCGAGCTGTTCTCACTCGCGACCGGCACCGAACAGCCATTCCTGATCCGCCTGCTGACGGGCGAGCTGCGCCAGGGCGCCCTGGAAGGCGTGATGATCGATGCGATTGCCGCGGCCGCCGGACTGCAGTCGCACCAGATACGGCGCGCCGCGATGTACTCCAGGAACCTCGCTCGGGCGGCGCGCGTTGCCCTGCTCGAAGGGGCCGAGGGCCTCACTCAGTTCCAGCTCGAGACCCTCTCTCCGATTGCACCGATGCTGGCGCAGACGGCAGGCGATCCGGGAGAGGCGCTCGAGCAGCTGCACGGCGAGGTGGCGTTCGAGTGGAAAATGGATGGCGCGCGCATCCAGGCGCACAAGAGCGCGGATCTGGTGCGGATCTTCTCACGGAGCCTCAACGACGTTACGGCCGCGATTCCTGAGATCGCAGAGAGCCTGCGCGCCTTGCCGGTCAATGAGCTGATCCTGGATGGTGAGGCCATCGTGCTCGACCCTGCGGGCCGTCCGGTGCCCTTCCAGGTCACCATGCGGAGATTCGGTCGTAAGCTGGACGTCCAGAGGCTGCGCACGGAGCTGCCGATCCGCGCTTTTTTCTTCGATTGTCTGCGTCTGGAAGATGCCAGCCTCAGTGACAGACCCGCGCGCGAGCGCTTCGAAGCGCTCTGCCGCGCAGTGCCTGCCGCGCTGATCATTCCGCGCCTGCTCACCAACTCCGAGCGGGAAGCCCAGGACTTCTATGACGCGGCGCTCGCCGCCGGCCACGAAGGACTGATGGCGAAGTCACTCGATGCGCCCTACGAAGCCGGAAACCGCGGCGCGAGCTGGCTGAAGATCAAGCGGGCCCACACCCTGGACCTGGTCGTGCTTGCCGCCGAGTGGGGTCACGGGCGCCGCTCCGGCAAATTGTCCAACCTGCACCTGGGCGCCCTCGATCCCGCAACCGGCGAGTACGTCATGCTGGGAAAGACGTTCAAAGGGCTGACCGACGCCATGCTCGAGTGGCAGACCCGGGAACTGTTGGCCCGGGAGACCCGCCACGATGATTGGACAGTGTACGTGCGCCCGGAGATCGTGGTGGAAGTCGCCTTCAGCGACCTGCAGGACAGTCCGCGATACATGGGCGGCCTGGCGCTGCGGCTGGCGAGAGTCAAACGATATCGGCCGGACAAGTCCGCGGCAGAAGCGGACGACATGCAGTCCGTGCGACGTATCTACGCCGCCCAGAATCCTGACCCACGCACGACACGCCGCACACCCTAGACCCGCCGTAGTGGGATTTGCCGCTACACTCTCATGAGCTAAGCGCGGCGCGGCGAAGGCGGCGGCCGGAAATACACCGGCAACGGGGCCATCGTCTCGTAGGCGCCCTCCAGCCGAGCCACGTCCTCCGCCGTCAGCCGGAATCCGACTGCCTTGACCGAGTCCTCCAGGTGAGAAGCCTTGGTGGCACCGACGATCGGCGAGCTGACAGCGGGCTGCGCCAGCAGCCAGGCGATGGCCACCTGCGCCGGGCCTGTTCCGCGTTCGCTCGCAACGGCCGCTACCGCGTCGATCACCGCCTCGTCCGCCTTGCGATTGAAACGATCACGCGCCATCACCGAGTGCGAGCGGACCGTTCCCGTGCGCCGGCTGCCCGCCAGCAAGCCGCCGCCGATGGGGCTGTAGGGAATGAGCCCGACGCCCTCCTCGCGGCACAAAGGGATCATCTCGCGCTCTTCTTCGCGATACAGCAGGCTGTAGTTGTTCTGCATGCTGATGAAGCGCGTGAGGCGCAACTGGTCGGCGCGATACAGGAGCTTGGCGAACTGGTATGCCGCCATGCTGGAAGCCCCGATGTAGCGCACCTTGCCGATCTTGATCAGATCCGTCAGCGCCTCCAGCGTCTCTTCGATGGGCGTCTCGCGATCGAAGCGGTGGATCTGGTACAGGTCGACGTAGTCCAGAGCGAGCCGCCGCAGGCTGTCATCGATCGACTGGAAGATGTGCTTGCGCGACAGCCCCCGCTGGTTCGGCCCCGAGCCCATCGGGTGAAACACCTTGGTGGCGATGACGAGCTCCTCGCGCTTCACCCCGAACGCCTGCAGCGCCCGGCCGAGGATCTGCTCGCTCTCGCCCTCCGAATACACGTTGGCGGTATCGAAGAAATTGATCCCCAGATCCAGCGCCTTGCGCACAATGGCAAAGCTCGGCTGTTCCGGCAGCATCCAGTCCGCGCCGCCGCCGAAGCTCATGCACCCCAGGCAGATCCTGGAGACCTTCAGACCCGATGAGCCCAATCGCACGTAGTCCATCGCCTGATCCTCGCCGCAGCGCCCTGGCGGCCATGGTACACGGAAGGCTCCCGCCAGGCCCCGCGCAGCGCCGCACCGCCCCAGGAACCGCCGGCCTGCTACGCCAGAGGCAAATCCTGCTCGGTTGCCCAGACTCCGTGCACCTGACTCGGGTTGCGGAACGGCAGCACCACCCGCGCGAGCTCGCGCATCGCCATCGCGTCCAGAATGAGCAATTCGCAGCGCATCGATTCGACGTTGTGGACGGTGGCGAGCACGAAGCCGTCCCCTTCCGCACTGTTGCCGGCCCGGGGGACGAAGGTGGGCTCCTGCACGATGTGGGTGTCGCCGACGAAGAAGGAGGACATCGAGCGCCCCTCCAGGTCGAACCGCGCCAGAGAATTGACCGGCTGGGCGCGCGGGTCCTCGTGCAACCGGGCGCGGAAGGGCCGGCTGCGATCGACGTACGACACGAAGATGTAGCGGTGCCGGCGCGTCGCAAACCGATCGTCGATGCGGGTGAAGCTGGTGACCTCCTGCTCGAACAGCACCTCCTCCTGGCAGCGATCGCTCTCGGAGCCCAGATCGAAGGTTAGGCGGCGGATCGTGTTGGGATGCATCTTGAACGGCGCGCCGTGGATGTCCGGAAAGAACGGCCAGGTGTTGCCGTCGGCGATGGGCATGTCGAGGAAGACCTTGCTTCCCTCGGTCCAGGCGTTGGCGGTATGCACCACGGAGCGCTCGGGGCCGCGGAACCAGCGGATCGCGTTCGTGTTGCCGTTGCGCGGAACGATTCCGTAGAAGCTGTCGTGCCCGTCCTCCCAACCCCAGTGCACCTTGCCCGCGCGCAGCCGCTCCAAGCTCGTGACCGCGGCCCCGCCGGGTATGACCACGTGTTCGGGCGTTATCGCGATGTCGTGCAGCATCGTGGCGTGCGGCACCTCGAAACGCATCGGCGAGCGGATCTCGCCGGCCTTGTCGAACGTGCACAGAAACACATCGCGCGCGGCCAGGCCACTGGCCTCGTAGCCGAACGCCACGAGCTCACCCGTGCGCGGATCGAGCTTCGGATGCGCCGTGAATGTCTGGCTTTGCCAACGCCCGCCGAAATCCTCCACGCCGAGTGTCTGCAGTGTGTTCGGATCGATGCGATAGGGGAGCCCGTCTTCCTTGGTGGCGTACAGCCGGCCAGCCAGGATGACGGGCGTGGTGTTGGCCGTCGTGCGCTCGCCGGGATTATCGATGTTGCGCACCTCGGCATCATCGGTGTAAGGGTTGCGGTAGTACCCGTACAGTTGCTTGCGAGCGGCGAGCTGCCTGCCGAAACGGTCGGTCCGCACGTAACGGCCGCGATAGTCGGCAATGCCGTTGCGGAAGCGGAACATGCTGATGTACCCGTCGGCCGACAAGGTCGGCTCGTCCGGGTACCTGGGCGGATAGAACCAGTCGAGGTGCATCCGATAGAAGGCGCCATCGAGCTCGCGCGGGATGCTCCCCCGCAGCTCGCAGTCGAGCACCTCGGCGTCGAAGCGCGCGGGACTGAAGTACCCGGAGTAAGCCCTTGACGAGAAATCGACCATAATTCGCACCCCTTGGACTCACGCTCGCCGTGCGCAAAAAAAATCGCTCGAGGCGGTCGATTCCCGCCGGTCTCGCGCGTCTCTCACGCGGCCAGCGCGCCCCGGCGAACCGCGGCGCGCCCCCAAACCCCTATCTTAAGGAGTCATTCACATGCAATACATGCTGTTGATCTACGAGGACGAATCGCTCTATGGCAAGGCCGGCAAGGTGGGTCCCGCGCTGCAGGAGATCGTCGCCAGGCACATGGCCTTCAACCGGGTGCGTGCGGACCTCCTGCGTCGTGCAGGGCGCACGCAGGAGGCGCGGGAGGCTTACGAGATCGCGATCTCGCTGGTGAGCGCCTCTGCCGAGCCGCCAGTGGCTGACTCGGCAGAGGGATCAGTTGAGCGCGAGCCGCGAGCGGAGGCTCAAGGTCCGCCGGCCTCGGGCACCCGATCGAGCTCGGACACGATGCCCCCCGAGGCCGTTTTCGCGCGGCGCGGCGCCGTCTCCTGCAGGAACAGGGCAAGCACCAGGCCGACGATCTGACCGCCGAGGGCGAAGTACAACGTGTACTGGAGGCCCGCATGCTGGGCAATGCCGCCGGCGACGACCGGCGCAATCCCACCGCCGAAGATCTCCCCGGCGCCGATGACGAGGCCGGCCGCAGAGGCGATCAGCCCGACCGGGGCCGCCTCGGCCGGGATGGGACCGGCCAGGATCGCCAGGGCGCCGAAGTTGAACATCGCCGCCACGAACAGCAGGCCGAACAACATCCCCAAGCTGCTCGCACCGGTGTGGATGAACACCCACAGGAACACTGCGGCGATGATGAACGACGCCACGGTCGCCGGGCGGCGCCCGATGTAGTCGGAGACGGTCAGCAATCCGAGCTGCCCCAGAGCGCCGCCGAAGCCGATGGCGGAGGTGACGAAGCCCATCTGCGGCCCGGTCAGCTTCAGGTAGTCGACCAGATAGTTGGGCATCATCGCCGACAGGACGAAAATGCCGGTCATGGCGCACAGCAGCGTGACCATTGCGAGGGGCACGTTGCGGTGTTTGAACAACTCCGACAGGGGGGCGCGTTTGGCGGCGGCATCGGCCCCGCGGCGCGCGGCCAGGTCGGATGGCTCGCGAATCACGAACCACATGATGAGGGCCACGATCAGGCCGGGAAGGCCGACGATCCAGAACACACTGCGCCAGGTCGTGAACAGCAGCAGCTGGGTGGCCAGGATTGGACCGAACCCGCTGCCGAACAGCGAGATGGTGCACTGGAAAATCCCGTTGTTCATGCCGCGGCGCGTGGGATGAGAGGCTTCGACCGCAACGGCCACACCGGTGGGAGCGACCGCGCCTTCGGCAATGCCCATGACGCCGCGGATGAGCACGAGACTGAGGAACCCCGTGACCATCCCGCTCAGCCCGGAGAGGAGTGAGAACAACACCACCGCGGGCACCAGCATGTTGCGCCGCCCCACGCGATCGGACAGGCTACCGATGAAGATGGCGGAAACGCCCCAGCAGACTCCCAGCGCTCCGACGAACGTGCCCAGGTCCTGATAGTTGACGTTCAGGTCCTTCATCATCGCCGGAAACAGCGGCGGCAGGATGAAGCGATCAAGCCCCACCAGGCCGAACGCGCAGCTCAGGATGAGCACTGCCTTCAGTTCGTAGGATGAGTCCCACTTGCCGTTCGTCACGTTCCCCCCTTGCGGCGTGTTTTCCGCCGGTCACTGCACTCGCGGCCCAGACGGCCTTCTTGTTATTTCGCTTTGCATCATGCTGTACGCCCATACCGCGGTCAATGCGCGCCGGCCCACACGGTGGTCGCGCACCGCTTGTGTCACAGTAGCCCCTCCCAGCCCCGCAACACCTCCGCAAAGGGGGCCTCGTGATCGGGGAGGCTGGAGACGAAACGGAAGTCCGCGAACTCGAACCCCGGGCCGACGCTGCAACCCACCAGTGAGTATTCCCCCAGGCTGCGTGCAGCCTGCCAGACCCCGCTGCTCACGACGGCCACCGGGGACGCGGCCTCACCGGGAGCGTCCAACAGGTGCGGGGTCAGCTCGCGTGCTCGCGGATCGTAAGCCAGCAGCTGCAGGGGCGCGCCCCCGTAGAAGTGCCAGATCTCGTCCGCCTCCACCACGTGCCAGCGGCTGACCTGGTCGCGCTCGAGCAGGTAGTAGATGGTGGTCACCGCGGAGCGCCGTCCCCGGGGGCCCTCGACCTGGGCTCCCGAGCGATAGATCTCCCGATACCACCCTCCTTCGGGGTGGGGCTGAAGGAACAGCAGCCGGATGATGTCTCGAGCCTGCATTCTCTCGTATCCTCCTCGAGTGAAGATCATCGCGGTCACGAACATCAAGGGTGGCGTCGGCAAGACGACCACCGCCGTGAATCTCGCCTACCTGTGTGCCGCCTCCGGGCACCCCACCCTGCTGTGGGACCTGGATCCGCAGGGCGCGGCCACGTACATCCTGCGTGGCGAGCCCGGTGAGCGTGTCTCGGCCCGCAAGCTGGTGACGGGCAAGCGCGAGCTGCCGGAAGTCGTGCTCCCGACCCCCTACGCCCGGCTGGATCTGCTGCCTGCGGATTTCTCATATCGCCACTTCGATGTCCACCTGAGCCAGCGCAAGCGGCCCACCGAACGGCTGCTGAAAATGAGCCGCCCGCTTTCGGCGGCGTACGGGATGCTGTTCCTCGACTGCCCGCCCGGGATCTCGCTGTTGTCGGAGAACGTGCTGCGAGCTGCGGACGTCGTCATCGTCCCTCTGCTTCCCAGTCCGCTGTCGGTGCGCATGCTCGAGCAGCTCCAGGACTTCATCGGCGCCGAGGGCTGGAGCGATCTGGTGCTGGTGCCGTTCTTCTCGATGGTCGACCGGCGCAAGGCCCTGCATCGCGAGCTCATCGAGCGCACTCGCAGCCGCTTCCCGGGAATCCTCACCACCGACGTGCCGTATTGGAGCGACATCGAGCGGATGACGGTGCGGCGTGCTCCATTGCCTGCCTACACGCCCAAGAGCGAGGCCGCGCAGGCCTATGTGGCGCTCTGGGCGGAGATCCAGGATCGCATGAGCGTGCCCGTGAGCTCTACAGCTCCGCTCCAACCCACTCCTGCACACCCGCAGCCGCAAGGAGTCCCCATGACACCCGTAGACTCGACCGTCGTCACCGACCTGACACGCGATGGGCGACTGGTGGCGGCGCTGAATCACGGCAATCCGATCCTCGTTCAGCGCGACCAGGACAACGGCGAGGTACGGGGTGTCGCACCCGCGCTGGCGCGCGAGTTGGCACAGAGGCTCGGAACGGCGCTCGAGTTCGCTCACTTCGATTCTGCCGGCAAGGTCTTCGATGCCATCGAAAGGTGGGACGTGGCTTTCCTCGCCATCGATCCGGTGCGCGCGGCAGGAATCTCCTTTACCGCGCCGTACGTCATCATCGAGGGAACCTACGTCGTCTCGGCAAGCTCGCCTTTCCGGTCCGCGGAGGATCTCGATCGGCCGGGCATGCGCATCGCGGTCGGCCACGGCAGCGCCCACGACCTGTTCCTGACTCGCACCTTGAGGCATGCCGAGTTGGTTCACGCCGCCACTTCGGCCGAGGCGCTCGAGATGTTCCTCAGGGAAGGGCTGGAGGCCGCCGCCGGCATTCGCCAGCCGCTCATCGAGTTTGCCCGCTCGCACCCGAAGCTGCGGGTGCTCGAGGACAGCTTCAACAGGATACGGCAGGCGATGGGCACTGCGCGCGGCCGTCCCGCGGGCGCGGCTTACCTGGGCAGGTTCATCGAAGAGATGAAGGCCACCGGCTTCATCGCCGCGCAGTTGCGCGCCAGCGGCCAGCCGGACGCGCAGGTAGCCCCGCCCGCCTGATCGCAGGCTCAGGGACCCACCCGCGCGGCGGGCTCCGCCCGCCCGATCAGAAGCTCATGCGGAAGCCCGCACGCCAGTCCAGACCCAGCGCGTCGAAGAAGATCGGGTTGGTGCCGCCATAGCCGTTGCTGGCGCCGAACAGCCCGCCGCCGACTGCAAACGGCGGCTTCTTGTTGAACACGTTGTTGACCTGCAGGAACACTTCCAGGCCCTTCAGCGACTTCAGGTTGTCGAACGAGTAGGTGCCGTTGAGATTGAACAGGAAGTAGCTCGGCACGTGATTGTCCTGCA
>DATNEN010000314.1:0-3297 GCA_035552975.1 Steroidobacteraceae bacterium | reverse complement strand
TACAGAGCATGCCGCCGCAGAAGTGCACAGTACCGATCGCGCTGCCATCCGCGTTCTGACTTGTTTGAAATGAGGAATCATCATGACTCATGCGTACTGGAACGACTGGTACCTCGGGTGGGGTTGGCTTCTCTGGTTCGGTGTGATCTTCCTGCTGTTCTCTAGCTTCGGTAATTGGCGCTATACGTACCGCGCACATCAGAAGTACGACAAGCCGCAGCGAAAGGACGCATTCGACATTCTCGACGCGAGATACGCCAAAGGCGAGATCACTCGGGAAGAATATGGCTTGATGAAAACGGAGATCGCCAAGGAATAGTGCTCACTCCGGAGCGAACCGAAATGAACGCGTGGCGCATCCCTGAGAGCCGACCGCCGCAGACTCGGCGCGGATTGCCGCGGTCTCACCGCGGCGTGATCTTCAGCGCGGGTTCCGGATGGCTGACATGCGCCCTGCCTTTGCATCAAAGCGCGGCGATGGTAACCCTGCGCCAGTCATACCTAGCCGCGCCGATCAAGTACTTCCCATGACTATCGAGTCGTGGCGACCCGTGCGCGCTTTCCCCCACTTCGGCCGAATCGGTGGGAGCCCTTTGCGCCCGGGCTCAAAGACATGTGAATGATGGCCGCGGATATCGCGTGTTCGCGCGGAGGTGAGTCTTGAGCATGGGTATATCGAGTCAGTCAGCCCGTCTCGCTCCAGGCGGCCCCGGTATTCCGGCGCGCTGGACGTCCAGCGCCAAGGCCGGCGTAGGCACGGCGCTCAGCAACGACAGTCACGTCTGGTTCACGCTAAGCCACGGGATCTTCAACGAGATTTATTATCCGCGCATCGACCAGGCCTGCGTGCGCGATATGGGACTGATCGTCACCGACGGCGCGGCGTTCTTCTCCGAGGAGAAGCGCGACGTCGACTCCGGCATTCACTGGCTGGCCGAGGGCGTGCCGGCGTTCGGATTGAGCAATGTCAGCCGGGACGGCCGCTATCGCATCGAGAAGCAGATCCTCACCGATCCGCATGGCGACACCGTGCTGCAGCAGGTCCGGTTCATCGCACAGCAAGGCGTCTTGTCTGACTATCGCCTGCATGTCCTGCTGGCGCCGCATCTGGGCAATCAAGGCGGCGGAAACACCGCCTGGCTGGGCGATTTCGGGGGTACGCCGCTGCTGTTTGCACGACGCGGAGGCAATGCATTGGCGCTGGCGTGCTCGGCGGCCTGGGCGAGGCGGTCGGTCGGCTATGTCGGTTCGACCGATGGCTGGCAGGATCTGAAAGCGCACAAGCGGATGACCTGGGAATACGAGCGCGCCGAGAATGGCAATGTAGCCTTGATCGGGGAGATCGATCTGCTCAGCTCGCAAGGAGCCTTCGTACTGGCGCTCGGCTTCGGCAGCGAGCCCGAATCAGCGGCGCGCAACGCCCTCGCGAGCCTGCACCGCGGTTTTGCGGCGGCACGCGAGGACTATATCGCCGGTTGGCAGGGATGGATCAGGACCCATACCTCACCGAACAAGCTGCCGGCCCCTCGCGGCGATCTCACCGACATCAGCCTCGCCGTGCTGCGCACCCACGAGTCCAAGGCCGTGCCCGGCGGGCTCATCGCGAGCCTCTCCATCCCGTGGGGATTTAGCAAGGGCGACAATGATCTGGGCGGCTACCATCTGGTCTGGCCGCGCGACATGGTGGAAACGGCAGGTGGCTTGCTCGCCGCCGGTGCGCACGAGGACGCCCGCCGCGTACTACTTTATCTGCAGGGCACGCAGCAGCCGGACGGACACTGGTCGCAGAGCATGTGGCTGGATGGATCACCCTACTGGAATGGAATCCAGATGGATGAGACTGCGTTGCCGATCCTGCTGGTCGATCTGGCTCGGCGTGAAAAGGCCCTGAGCGACACCGAGGTGATCCGGCTTTGGCCCATGGTGAGGCGAGCCGCCGGCTATCTGGTCGGCAGCGGCCCGGTGAGCCCGCAGGATCGTTGGGAGGAAGACCCCGGTTATTCGCCGTTCACGGTGGCCGCAGAAATCGCAGCCCTCCTGGCGGCAGCGGATTTGGCCGATCTGAGTCATGAGGCGCCCCTTGCAGGCTACCTGCGCGAGACGGCCGATGTGTGGCACAGCTGCATCGATCGCTGGATGTACGCCTCGGGCACCGACTGGTGCGACCGGTTCGGCGTCAACGGATACTACGTCCGGATCGCCCCGACGGGCGTGGGCACGCCGCTGCGGCAGAAGACCGTGCGTGTCAAGAACGTCGTGGCGGCGAAAGATACCCGCGATGCCAGTCATATGGTGAGCCCGGATGCCCTGGCGCTGGTGCGCTTCGGCGTACGCGCGGCCGGCGACCCGCGCATGCGCGACACGGCCACGGTCATCGATGCATTACTCAAGATCGACACGCCCTCAGGCACCACCTGGCATCGCTACAACGGCGATGGATATGGCGAGCACGAGGATGGAGCTCCTTTTGACGGCACCGGGATCGGTCGCGGCTGGCCGTTGCTCACCGGCGAGCGGGCGCACTACGAACTGGCGGCGGGCCGGATCGATGCAGCCAGGCGGCTCCTCGCCGCGATGGAAGGCTTCGCCAACGAGGGCGGCTTGATCTCGGAGCAGGTGTGGGGCTCGGTCGACATACCGGAGCACGAGCTGCATGTCGGCCGGCCCTCCGGCTCGGCCATGCCGTTGGTGTGGGCGCACGCCGAATATCTCAAGCTGCGGCGCTCCCTGCGCGACGGCCGCCTGTTCGATCTTCCACCGCAGACCGTACAGCGCTACCTGGTTGAAAAAGTCATCTCGCCCCGGCGGGTGTGGCGGTTCAATCACAGAATCCGCTCCCTGTCTGCCGGCAAGGTGCTGCGCATCGAGACACTGGCGGCCACGCGCATTCACTGGAGTGCGGATGAGTGGAACAGCGTCCAGGACCTATCGAGTCACGATACCGGACTCGGAGTGCACATCGCCGATTTGCCGACCCAGGCGCTCGCTGAGGGAGCGCGGATCAAATTCACGTTCCACTAGCTCGAGGCCGATCGCTGGGAAGGAGAGGACTTCGTGGTCCTCATAGAACCGAGATGCGCAAAATCGGGTCGCGAGTCGGTTGCACGCTGATGCACAGCCATCGGCACGGCAAAGCTAGTGGATTCCAACAGCTAAGGAGACAGCGATGACCAAAGCCGCAACCACGCGCGATTCCAACAAGCCGTTCTTGACCGACGTGCAGACCCTCCGTGATCGTGCCCGCCGCCATCTCGAGACGGGCAATGTGACGCAGAGTTACCAAGGTGATGTCAAGCA
>DATNEN010000313.1:0-3742 GCA_035552975.1 Steroidobacteraceae bacterium | reverse complement strand
ATCGGGTAGGGGGGTGAGCTTGCGCTCACCTCCCTCCCACACCACCGTACGTGCGGTTCCGCATACGGCGGTTCAACGAGCACACTGGAGTCGCTGCTGCTCGCGCAGCAGAGAGAGCAGCCCCAGGTTCGTGAAGTAAGCGGCGGGAAGACCGTGATTCATGTGGGACGCACCGGCATTCCACCACGGACCACGACCGTTCATGGCACTGCTCCAGGCGCGCTCGGCATCCAAACCCAGAGCACAGAGCTTGTGTCCGCGGGTCCGGGGCCGTTTCCACTGCCGCCACAGCAGACAGCGCAACCGTCGCCGCACCCACGCATCGAGGTCCTCCAGAGCCCCCTTGGTCTGCGTGAGCTGGAAGTAATTGATCCAGCCGCGCAGCAACGGGTTCAGAGTCTCAATAGTGTGGGCGAGCGAGCGTCCGCGCCCGCTGCGCAATAGCTCGCGGATACGCGCGGTCAATCGCTGCACGCTCTCAGGCCCCACCCGCAGACGACTCTCGCGCTGGACTGTGAAGCTGTACCCCAGGAACTTGCGTACCCAAGGCCGCGCCACAGCGCTCTTCTTGGCATTCACCCGCAGACGCAAGACCTCCTCGAGGAAAGTCCTGATCCCGCGCATGATGCGCTCGCCCGCCACGCGACTGCCCACATAGATGTTGCAATCATCGGCGTAGCGGCAGAAGGCGAGTCCTCGTCTTTCCAGCTCCCGATCCAGGTCCGTCAGCAGGATGTTGGACAATAGCGGCGAGAGCGGCCCGCCTTGCGGTGTGCCCTCGGTGCGCGGCATGACCAATCCCTCCTGCATCATCCCGGCTGTCAGGAACCGTCGGATGAGCTTGAGCACTCGTGCATCGCCGACCTGACGGGCCACCCGCGCCATCAGCACATCGTGATTGACTCGATCGAAGAATTTCTCCAGATCAAGATCAACCACCCAGCGCTTACCGTCGCGGAGGTACGTCTGCGCCCTGCGCA
The DNA here is from genome assembly GCA_035552975.1 of Steroidobacteraceae bacterium. Classification (GTDB taxonomy): domain Bacteria; phylum Pseudomonadota; class Gammaproteobacteria; order Steroidobacterales; family Steroidobacteraceae; genus 13-2-20CM-66-19. The sequence goes on along the minus strand of DATNEN010000313.1, from coordinate 2,762 downwards.
CCGCTTGATGAGCGCTTCGCCCCGGGCGGAAGCCGAAGCTCCCCTCCGAGAACGTCGGCTCAAACAGCGGCTGCAGGACCTGATGCAGGGCTTGCTGGATGAGCCGGTCTAATACCGTGGGTACCCCGAGTGTACGAACCCCGCCCAAAGGCTTGGGGATGTCCACCCGGCGCACCGGATGCGGTATGTACCGTCCCGCCAGCAACGCTTGCTTCACGCTCGGCCAGTGCACTTTGAGCCAGTCTTTGAACTCTGCGACCGTGAGGTCATCGACCCCTGGGGCGCCTTTGTTCTTGACCACTCGCTGGTACGCTGACCACAAGTTGCTGCGTTCGACCACCCGCTCCATCAGCTGGTCCTCCGATTTCGTTTGCTCGGATGTCGCCGTGCGCGCCTCAGCGCCGAAGCGGCTATTGACGGACTGCCGGCCCGTCTCCACCACCTCGGTCCCCCTTGCGGGAGCTTCTGCCTCATTGGCTCGCTTCGAGATCACCCCTCCTACTCTCGGCCTCGTTGTTCGGCCCTTCGGCATTGCTGCCTACTATGGCCTCTGCTGACTTCTGGCAGTGCCTCCGAGGACCTCTCGATCCCCGTAGCACAGCGGCACACCGCCAGATCTCCCCGGGTATTGCGCACCCACTGTCACGCTTATGCGCGTCGGATTTACGCCGCACCGTTCCGTGCAAGTACCGGGCTTTGACGATTTTGGCCGCCTCACCCCAGTGCGTCGCCTTCATCCGCTTCCTGTTCGTCGCGCCAGCGCTTTGCCTCCGGCTTCCTCCAGACCCCCGGTCGCCCAGGCAGCCCTTGCCGTGCAGCTAGCACTTCCCCTTGCCGGGTGTGCAGAGGACTTTCACCTCTGAGTGGGTGCGCCCTGCCGGGCGCACCAATGAAAAAGGCCGGCCTCTTGCGAGGCCGGCCTTCAGGATCGGCTGCTTACCAGCGCTTCGGAGCGCCGCCGCCCCGTCCACCGCCGCCGCCGGTGCGCTCCTGCGCTTCGTTCACCCGCAGGGGCCGTCCGCCGAGATCCTTGCCATTCAGGTTCTGAATGGCCCGGGAAGCATCGGCTCGCGACATCTCCACGAACCCGAAGCCGCGGGGCCGGCCGGTGTCCCGGTCGGTGATGAGGCTTACGGACTCGACGGTACCGTGCTGCGCAAACAGCTCACGGACCTCACTCTCAGTGGCCGAAAACGGAAGGTTTCCGACGTAGATCTTCGTCATGCAATCAAACTCCAAGGAAACAGGTATGACCTGGCCGGCAACGATTCGGCTTTTCTCAGACTCGGAAGCCGGTCCCGAGTGCAAGGCGGGCGGCAAGCGGCAGGAAAGGGAAAGGTCACGGACCGGTGAGGAACGATACCTATGACCCGGGCAAGATACAAGTAAAACCGGCACTTTTCCGGTTTTGTCATGTCACAGGAGGCCCGTTAGCGGTAACGCGCCAGGATCTTAGCTAGGCCTTTGGAGCCGGGCGACAGCACATCGTACGGGAGGCTGTTCAGCGGCTCCTCGGGCGTGCGGTTGATCTGGTGGAACTCCCGCTTGCCCCCTTCGCCGCCGCCGTCGGGATCAACGTACAGAAGCCCGGTCAGGTATTCCCCGGAGCGCAGGCGCTCCTGCACCCTGGCCTGCGCCGCCCCCCGATCAGTGGGGTCATAAGCCGCGTCGAGCTTGCGCAAGACGATGCGGCTGCCGTCGTGCATCGTGACCGCCAGCGACTCGCCTGCGCCGTATTCGGCCGTGATCTCCCGCTCCGGGGGCACGAAGTCCGCCTGCACGGCGGGCTCGTAGTGCTCGCGGGTGTAGGCGTAGCTCTTGGTGGAGCCTTCATGGTCGTTGAACGTGACACAGGGGGAGAGGACATCCAGCAGGGCGAAGCCGCGATGCCGCAGCCCCGCCTCGATGAGCGGCACGAGCTGCTGCTTGTCGCCGGAGAAGCTGCGCGCCACGAACGAGGCCCCCAGCGTCATCGCGAGCAGCACCGGATCGATCGGCGGCTGGAAGTTGGTCTCGCCCTTCTTCGCCTTGGTGCCGACATCCGCCGAGGCGGAGAACTGCCCTTTGGTCAGCCCGTAGACACCGTTGTTCTCGATGATGTAGAGCATGTCGAGGTTGCGGCGGATCGCGTGACAGAACTGACCGAGGCCGATCGACAGGGTGTCGCCGTCGCCCGAGACTCCGATGTAGGTGAGCTTCCTGTTGGCCGCGTTGGCGCCCGTGGCGATGGACGGCATCCGTCCGTGCACGGAGTTAAATCCGTGACCGCCGCTGACGAAGTAGGCCGTCGTCTTCGAGGAGCAGCCGATGCCGGAGAGCTTCACCACGTTATGCGGCTCGAGCGCCTGGCGCCAGCACGCCTCCACGATCGCGGCGGTGATGGAATCGTGTCCGCAGCCGGCGCACAGCGTCGAGAGCGCGCCCTCGTAGTCGCGGCGGACGAGGCCGAGCGCGTTGCGCGGCAGAGACGGATGGACGACCTTGGGTTTGGCTATGAAAGTCATGTGTGTCAGTCCAAATCAGGCCGTGCCACTGGCCGTCCGTGGCGGCAGGGCCCCCGGTCCGGACATCCTGTCCGGCCGCATCTCGCCTTCGGCGAGGATGCCCTCGACGATAAAGCTGGAGGAGATCGGCAGTCCGCTGTAATGCAGGAGCGAGCGCAGCTTCGACTTCTCCACCGCGGTCTCCAGCGTCAGCAGCGAGCGGAACTGCGCGTCCCGGTTCTGCTCGACGACGAAGAGCAGCCGGTGCGCGGCGAGGAA
>DATNEN010000312.1:0-5709 GCA_035552975.1 Steroidobacteraceae bacterium | reverse complement strand
CTTTGCACCGTGACCTGGGCGAGCTGCTGGATCGAGGCGCCGATCTGCTGACCGAGCGCACTTTGGGTGAGGATCTGCTGCGCAAGGTGAGCGAGGATCTGCACGATCTGCTGCGCTGGATGGGAGACCCCGGAGAAACCGCCCGAGGCCTGCAGCGGATTCATCGGGAGTTGACTCTGCAGATAGGGGCTCTGCTGGCTCTGCAGATAAGGATTCAGCGCGAACGGGCTCTGCTGGAACGGGCTCTGCTGGAACGAGCTCGGCTGGAATGGATTCGGCTGCCCCGCAAAGGGAGACTGTTGCGCGCCAAAGGGCTGTTGCGCCTGTCCGTTACCGCCGAATGCGCCGGGTTGTCCAAAGAACCCCGGTCCCATTTGCGGCGTTCCCGCCTGCGGTCCGGCAAACTGGGGCATCAGTCCTTGCGGCGAATACTGTGATGGGTTTAGCAGCATTGGGTTCTCCGTCTGTGGAAAGACTTCGTACGAGGAGACTCGAAGGCAGAACGTCGCCGCCGTGACTGGCGCGACGCTGCAGGCCATCGACGAATCCTCGGCCGCCGGCGGCAAGCTTGGAATAGGCCGAAAATCCCAGTTGGGGGTACAAAGACGGGCTATGTGTGCGCGATAAGATTGCGCCCGGGTTCACAGGTGCAAGGGCCCGTTAAGCGGATGGTCACCGCGGGCGCTACCGGGACGTTGAGCCAGAGGCATGCCAGTTCAACTCAATCACACGATCGTACCGGCACGTGACGCGTGGAGGGTGGCGTCGCTTCGCTCGAGCACCAGCTGCACCGTGCAGGCCGCTTGAACCAATCCCCCTGAGGGGGAACGGCAGTTCCTCCAGTTTTCACAGGCGTAGACTTTCGGCAAGTCGGCAACCTGGGAGGACATACCACATACGAAACCGGCTTCTTATTCCTGTTCGTTACAGCTTTCGCGTCGAATGCGGACGCTTCGGCTGAGACGGCGCATCTTGGGTGTGGCAGAACGCCCGGGAGTTTACGTATGAACAGACAGCGTCTTTTTGCCGGCTGGCTGGCTTGGCTCATTACGACGTTCATGCTCATGCCCGTCACTGCGAGTGCGCAAGCCGACCCGCGGATTGCGCATTCGATGGCAAGCCTGAAGGCCAAGGCTGCGAAATTGGGGCAGCCCAAGCTCCAGGGTGAGGAGACCGTCGATGGCAAGAATGCTCCCGCTCTCTATTTCGGCACCACCAAAATCAACAACACTTTCGACGTTGTCGACGCAGTCAGCAGGGAAGGCGGGAGAGGGATGACGGCGACGTTCTTCGTGAAAAGCGGAGACGAATACATTCGCGTCTCCACCAGTGTGCTCAAGTCTGGTCGCGGCGGGCGGGCGGTGGGGACCATTCTCGAACCCAACGGCAAAGTCATCGCGGACATCAGGCAGGGAAGGCCCTTCTATGGCGAGGTGACGATTCTTGGTGAGCCGTATATCGCCGGCTACGAGCCAATGAAGGATGAGCGCGGCAAGGTCATTGGCATCTATTACGTCGGCTACAGGAAGTAGCGCAGCCGCACGGAGCTCGCACGGCTGCCGTATCCGATATCAAGATCGGACGCCCAGGTTACGGCTGGCTGAAAATATCCTTCTCCTTCGGCTTGTCCATGCCCTTCTCCCAGTATTTCTCCCAGATCTGAGCCCACGGGCGGCCGTACATGTCCGGCACCTCGTACTCGATCGTCTGGCCGGGAGAGACCGCGGTCGCCTTACCCTTGACCGGCAGGATGGTCGGGATGCACTCGATGTATTCGATCGGATCGCCCTCGTCGAAGTCGCTCAGGCGTTTGTAGTTGCGAATGATTCGGATCGGCTGCACGAGCGCCTCGGGGTCGTAGAAGATGGCTTCGTGGTTGAGCGCGATGACGTGATGATCCTTGTCCCGGATCGGCGTGTAGATCTCGATCGTCTGCATCTTGTTGGAGAACTCGAACGAGCCGTGCGCGGCCCAGCCCTGGATGTTGGACGTCCACGTGATCAGAGCGTCATGGTCCCAGAAGCCGATGGTTTCCCCATACCAGCGCGGCACCTGCGGACCCAGGTGCGGCACCGGGCCGTCCATCTGGAACGTGCGTCCCACGTGGATGTTGGTCACGAAGTTGTCAGCGACGCCGGCGGTGATCTGTATCATCTTCGGCGTCACGATGACCGTCTGCGGAAACTGGATGGCGAACGCGTACCAGCGGCGCATGAAACCTTCCGGCCAGCAGTACTGCGAGGGCCACTGGGGGGCGTTGGTGTTTCCCTGGTGATAGAGGTCCTGGACCAGCCGCTGCTGATATTCCGGGGTGAGGAGGGACAGGACGGTCGTCGTCTGCACCGCCAGCATCACCGAGTACCAGTTGCCGAAGTCGTTGCCGGGGGCATAGCGGCCGCCGATCTCGCCGGGCACAGTCGCGAAGGTGTGCTTGGTCGGACCGCCCCGCCGCTTGGTCTCGGCGAGCAACGCCTCGTAATGCTCCTGCGCAGTTTTGAAGGGGTACGGACTCACGATGGAGGCGCGCGGATAGTCGCGGTCGCAGTATCCCCAGGCCGCCGTGCGCGGCGGATCCTTGCCTATCGTGGCGTTGAAGATGGCGCCCCGCTGCATCTCGAGGCCTTCAGGGCTATTGCAGCGGAAATACCGGGGGTCCTTCCACAGGTCCTTGTCCTTGTAGAAGTCCTTGGAAGTGAAGAGGTCTATGGGCAACGGCTTGACCCCGGGGGGTGCTGCGCCGTCCCACGCGGATCCGGCCTTGACGATGGGGAGATTCGCACCAGCGGGCGCCCCTCGGGGCGTCAGTAGCATCGGGCCCACGAACGGGTAGTGCTGCAGGTCATCCAGGAGGTTCTTCCAGTCTTGGGGCGTCGCGCTGCCGAAGTTCAGCGGCATGCGCGGTGAAGGCAGGCTGACCGGGAGGGGGGCACCGCGGCCGACACTATGGAAACCGGGGTCGGCTACCTGCTGTGCACTGGCCGCGAACGCCTGACATAGCAGGAAGAGCGCCGCAAGATAGGGCAGGCTTCGACGGATAGACATGGCGATTCCTCAAGCCCTGGCTGTAGACCCGGCGATCCTACACGGTCCGGCTCGCCCCGGCCCCTGCAATAGCCTTGCAGGGCCGAACTTCTCCACGGGCCACCAGATAGCGGTCGCTATTTGTAGGTTCCCGCGGTCCCACACCGGCTTCCCGTTCTTCTGACTGTTGCTTCGGCTGGCGCGCCACCGGACTGAGGTGGCGCGGGTCGCGATCTCGGGGCGCCCGGTAACGCGCGCCTCATTTTTCAGGGGCTGCTCGCCGCCGGCTCGACGCGGATCTCACCCATCATGCCGCCGCTCACGGTATCGCGCAGGAAATCCTCATCCACCTCGATTCCGTACCACTCGCGCAGCTGGAAGTGCAGTTGGTGGATATGGAAGTCATGCAGCTCCAGCGAGCGATTCTCGATGACCCAGTCTTCCACCGTGCCCTGGCGCGCCACGATGTCAGGACCCGCGCTTGGATCGAACACTTTGGGCTCATGGCCCTCCTCGGTCAGAAAGAACAGCGTCGGGCTGTTGGGGTTGGCCGGATCGGAACGCCGCTCCGAGAAATACAAGTGTCGGGTGCGGACCGGCTGCACGTCTCCTACCCACGGCAAGCGACTTCGCGCCAGCGGGCGCGTCGAGCTGACCCGTGTCCGCTCCGCTGAATTTCAAATAGGCCACGCCCGCCTGCATGGCGGCTACGACGGCACGTTGGCTCAGTGACCATTTTTGCGCCAGCGCCGGGTTGGATTGCAGCGCGGGCGAGCTTCGAAGTTGGTCCCACCGAGGCAGCGCTTGCACAGCAGGCAGCAGAGCCGCCACCGTGCGCGCGGTGAAGGTAGAGCCCAGCCGGGTGTCATCGCTACGCAGTGCCTCGTCTGAGGCTGCGACTGCCCGAGCAGTGACGCCAATCCGTGTGCGCTGCGCGGCGTCACGCGTTGCGCCTGGGGCCTGTGCGGCTACCGGCCCTACGCTGAGACCCAGTATCATCGTCACCGCCCAACCGCGCCCGCTATTCATGTATTCCCCTTGGAGAGCAACTGGGCGATTCTATCGTCGTCAGGTCGCCAATGTCCCGCTGGCTGCGGCCGTGCCGTGGCGACCATCGCATGGAGTAAGGCGTATGAGCGAGTGGCGCCAGCAGGCACACTACACGAGGGTGGCCGTCATCCTGCACTGGCTGATTGCGCTTGCGCTGATCGGCCAGATCGGGTTCGGTTGGTTTCTCGATTCAGTGGCACGCGGCACTCCCGCGCGCAGCTTCTATGTGAACCTGCACAAGTCCACAGGACTGACGCTGGCTGTGCTGATCTTCGCCAGACTCGTCTGGCGGCTCGTGCATCGTCCGCCCGTGCTGCCGGCATTCATGCATCCGTGGGAGCGCAGCGCGGCGCAGTGGAGTCACGCAGCCCTGTATGCCTGCATGATCGGGATGCCCCTTTCCGGCTACATCGCCTCCAACTTCAGCAAGTATGGAGTGAAGCTATTCAACGTGCTGAGCTTGCCGCCGTGGGGCGCGGACGATACGCGCACCTACGCGATATTCAACACTACGCACGTCGTGCTGTCGTACGTATTCGTGGCGCTCATTGTCATTCACATCCTCGCCGCGCTGAAGCACGCCATCGCCAGGGACGGCGTGTTCTCCCGGATGTGGCCGCCTTAGTCGCGAGCCACAGCATGGGCTCGGTCACTCGTAGGTCACTGTCAACAGCGGCGCCCGCGAGCGGCGATCGGGCCCCGTGGTGTCATCAATCACCATGAGCGTCGCAATGGCAGGACCCAGATCCTCCATGATGCGCACCTGAAAATCGACCAGGCCCAGGTCCTGGGCGCGGATCATCAAGCCCGTGACGTCGACCGACACGAAGTTGCCAATGTCCGTTCGTGTCACATCGCCCTGGACCAGGACGGACGCCAGCGGGGGCTGAGCGTTTCGGTCGAAATCGGTTCCGAGCAGCGTCGGGGGCTGAAAGGCGATCAGCTCCACGCGCACCGGCAGTTGACCGCTCGGGGGCTCGACATCGTCGACAAAGAACTCGAGGAACGCCGAGTCGATGAGGGCGTCGCCCGGCACGCCGCCCTGGCCAGTCAGAGGGATGTCGAGGAAGGTCCGAAACTCGCTCCCCGTGGTAGGATCGATTCCTGCGAGGACGCTCTGCACGCTAGGGGACATTCCCTGGGTGACGACATAGGCTCCAGTGGTGGTCAGCTCGATGTCGCCGTCGTAGGCGGGATCGCTGAGAATCTGACTGACGAACTGCGGTGGAGCCTCGTCACCGCCGCCACCACCACCGCAGCCGCATAGACCCAGCGCTGCGGCGCCCGCCACCAGCCATGAAACGCACGCCCGCACCGCAGCTCCCACAACCTAGCTGTAATCAAGTGTAAAATGCTCGGGCGAGGCGCGGGTTCCGTCCGGGGCGCGCGGTGATCGCATGAGGTAGTACCACTTCCACCTCCAAGGCTGACTTGAGACCCGGGAGGTCCGCCGGCCGGGCGCGGAGAAGTCCCCTGTACCGCTCGAGTGTCTGCGTGGACTTATACTTCGCCCGCGCTCATGCCGCGCAGGCTTTCAGAGGGGGAAGAATGCTGCAGGACTACTTTGTCACCCGTAGGCAGTTTGTAGGCGGGGGCGCCGCTGCACTGGCGGCAACGGCCGTGCCCGCGTCGCTGTCC
>DATNEN010000311.1:0-3676 GCA_035552975.1 Steroidobacteraceae bacterium | reverse complement strand
CTTTGCACCGTGACCTGGGCGAGCTGCTGGATCGAGGCGCCGATCTGCTGACCGAGCGCACTTTGGGTGAGGATCTGCTGCGCAAGGTGAGCGAGGATCTGCACGATCTGCTGCGCTGGATGGGAGACCCCGGAGAAACCGGCCGAGGCCAGCAGCGGACTCAACGGGAGTTGACTCTGCAAGTAGGGGCTCAGCTGGCTCTGCTGGAATGGACCCTGCTGGAATGGACCCTGCTGGAATGGGCTCTGCTGGAATGGATTCGGCTGTCCCCCAAAGGGAAACTGTTGCGCGCCAAAGGGCTGTTGCGTCTGTCCGTTACCACCGAATGCACCGGGTTGTCCAAAGAACCCCGGTCCCATTTGCGGCGTTCCCGCCTGCGGTGCGGCAAACTGGGGCATCAGTCCTTGCGGCGAATACTGTGATGGGTTTTGCAGCATTGGGAGTTCTCCGTCTGTGGAAAGACTTCGTATGACGAGGCTCGAAGGCACAACGTCGCCGCTGTGACTGGCGCGACGCTGCGGATCATCCGCGGATCTTCGGCCGCCGGCGGGCAAGCTTGGAATAGGCCGAAATTCCCACTTCGGGGTACAAAGACGGGCTAGGTGTGTGCGATAAGATTGCGCCCGGGTTCACAGGTGAAGGGCACGTTCTCGCGGGTGGTCACCGCGGGCGCTACCGGGACGTTGAGCCACAGACATGCCAGTTCAACTCAATCACACGATCGTACCGGCACGTGACGCAAGAGCGTCCGCCGCATGGCTGTGTGAGATCCTCGGGCGGGATCCACCAACACGCTTCGGCCCGTTCTGGGCGGTGACGCTCGACAACGCAGCCACGCTCGATTTTCAGCAATCGCAGCAGCCCATCCCGATCGAGCATTACGCCTTCCTCGTGGGCGAATCGGAGTTCGATGCCATTTTCGAGCGCATTCGCGCGCGCGGGCTGCACTATTGGGCTGATCCCATGCACCGCAGAGCGTCGCAGATCAACCACGATGACGGGGGCCGCGGCCTGTATTGGAACGATCCCAACGGCCACTATCTCGAGATCATCACACGCCCTTATGGCAGCGGGTCCCGATGAGCCGTGCTGCACGGAGGGTGCGTCGCTTCGCTCGAGCAGCAGCTGCACCGCGCAGGCCCGCTTGCACCAATCCCCCTTGAGGGGGAATTGCAGTTCCTGCAGTTTTCACAGGCGTAGACTTCCGGCAAGTCGGCAACCTGGGAGGACATACCACATACGATCCGGCTTCTAATCCCTGTTCGTTACAGCTTTCTCCTCGAATGCCGACGCTTCGGCGGAGACGGCGCATCTTGGGTGTGGCAGAACGCCCGGGAGTTTACGTATGAACAGACAGCGTGTTTTTTCCGGCTGGCTGACTTGGCTCATTACGACGTTCATGCTCATGCCGGTCACTGCGAGTGCGCAAGCCGACCCGCGGATTGCGCATTCGATGGCAAGTTTGAAGGCCAAGGCTGCAAAACTGGGGCAGCCCAAGCTCCAGGGTAAGGAGACCGTCGGCGGCAAGAATGCTCCCGCTCTCTATTTCGGCACCACCAAAATCAACAACACTTTCGAGGTTGTCGACGCAGTCAGCAGGGAAGACGGGAGAGGGATGACGGCGACGTTCTTCGTGAAAAGCGGAGACGAATACATTCGCGTTTCCACCAGTGTGCTCAACTCCGGTCGCGGCGGGCGGGCGGTTGGGACCATTCTCGACCCCAACGGCAAAGTCATCGCGGACATCAGGGAGGGAAGGGCCTTCTATGGCGAGGTGATGATTCTTGGTGAGCCGTATATCGCCGGCTACGAGCCAATGAAGGATGAGCGCGGCAAGGTCATCGGCATCTATTACGTCGGCTACAGGAAGTAGCGCAGCCGCACGGAGCTCGCACGGCTGCCGTATGCGAATCAAGATCGGCGGCCCGGGTTACGGCTGGCTGAAAATATCCTTCTCCTTCGGCTTATCCATCCCCTTCTCCCAGTACTTCTCCCAGATCTGCGCCCACGGGCGGCCGTACATGTCCGGCACTTCGTACTCGATCGTCTGGCCGGGGGAAACCGCGGTCGCTTTCCCCTTGACCGGCAGGATGGTCGGGATGCACTCGATGTATTCGATCGGATCGCCCTCGTCGAAGTCGCTCAGGCGTTTGTAATTGCGCACGATGCGAATCGGCTGCACCAGCGCCTCGGGGTCGTAGAAGATGGCCTCGTGATTGAGCGCGATGACGTGATGACTCTTGTCCCGGATCGGCGTGTAGATCTCGATCGTCTGCATCTTGCTGGAGAACTCGAATGAGCCGTGCGCGGCCCAGCCCTGGATATTGGATGTCCAGGTGATGAGAGCGTCGTGATCCCAGAAGCCGATGGTTTCTCCGTACCAGCGCGGCACCTGCGGCCCCAGGTGCGGCACGGGGCCGTCCATGTGGAAGGTGCGTCCCACATGGATGTTGGTGACGAAGTTATCAGCGACGCCGGCCGTGATCTGTACCATCTTGGGCGTCACGATGACCGTCTGCGGGAACTGGATGGCGAACGCGTACCAGCGGCGCATGAAGCCTTCCGGCCAGCAGTACTGCGACGGCCATTGGGGTGCGTTCGTGTTTCCCTGATGGTAGAGGTCCTGGACCAGCCGCTGCTGATATTCGGGTGTGAGCAGGGACAGGACGGTCGTCGTCTGTACCGCCAGCATCACCGAATACCAGTTGCCAAAGTCGTTGCCGGGGGCATAGCGACCCCCGATCTCGCCGGGTACCGTCGCGAAGGTGTGCTTGGTCGGACCCCCCCGCCGCTGGGTCTCGGCCAGCAACGCCTCGTAGTGCTCCTGCGCGGTCTTGAAGGGATACGGACTGACGATGGAGGCGCGTGGGTAGTCGCGGTCGCAGTAGCCCCAGGCAGCGGTGCGCGGCGGGTCCTTGCCGATCGTGGCATTGAAGATCGCACCCCGCTGCATCTCGAGCCCCTCGGGGCTATTGCAGCGGAAGTATCGAGGGTCCTTCCACAGGTCCTTGTCTTTGTAGAAGTCCTTGGAAGTGAACAGGTCGATGGGGAGCGGCTGGACTCCCGGGGGAGCGGCGCCGTCCCATGCGGAGCCGGCCTTGACGATGGGCAGATTCGCATTCGCGGGCGCCCCGCGGGGCGTCAGGAGCATCGGGCCGACGAACGGATAGTGTTGCAGGTCATCGAGCAGGTTCTTCCAGTCCTGCGGTGTCGCGGCGCCGAAGTTCAGCGGCATGCGCGGTGAAGGCAGGCTGACCGGGAGGGGGGCACCGCGCCCGACGCTGTGGAATCCGGGGTCGGCTACCTGCTGCGCGCTGGCCGCGAACGCCTGACATAGCAGGGTAAGCGCCGCAAGGTAGGGCAGGCTTCGACGGATAGACATGACGATTTCTCGGGCCCTGGCTATAGACCCCGGCGATCCTACACGGTCCGGCGCTCGGGCGTAACGCAACTGTCACGCGGAACACATAGCTTTCAGCGGGCTTTGACCGCGCCGCCGCGCATTGCCTGAATGCGCGGCGCCGCCCGCTTCCCCTTCCGACAAGAACGCCAGGAGCATCCGATGATTCGCAAATTCGTCAACCGCACTCTCATGGCCGCGGCGATGGCCGCCGTGCCCGCCCTGAGTGCCTACGCCGCCGGTCCCGATCTGATCGCCAGTGCGAGCCTGCCGGCC
>DATNEN010000310.1:0-6624 GCA_035552975.1 Steroidobacteraceae bacterium | reverse complement strand
GGTGACTGCGAGCGTGGGCGAGGGCTTGACGCGCTGCACGCGTCGTGAAAGTGATACCGTCACTGGGGATTCCTGTTCGCTGGAATTTCTGGAGGCTCGGCTATATTAAGGGATCGTGACTGAAGCCACCAATCCAGTGGTTGTTCGCACGCATCACTCGTTGCGGGATCGTCCATGGACTCCATTCCTTTCAAGCTCGAAGCGGATTACGCGCCTGCCGGGGATCAACCGGAGGCTATTGACAAGCTGGTCGAGGGGCTGAACGAGGGGCTCGCGCACCAGACGCTGCTGGGCGTGACCGGCTCGGGCAAGACTTACGCGGCGGCCAACGTGATCGAGCGCGTGCAGCGCCCGACGATGGTGCTGGCGCACAACAAGACGCTGGCGGCGCAGCTGTACGGGGAGTTCCGCGAGTTCTTCCCGCACAATTCGGTCGAGTACTTCGTCTCTTACTACGATTACTACCAGCCCGAAGCGTACGTGCCGTCCTCGGACACGTACATAGAGAAGGACTCCTCGGTGAACGAGCACATCGAGCAGATGCGTCTGTCGGCGACCAAGGCGCTGCTCGAGCGCCCGGACTCGATCATCGTCGCGACGGTGTCCTCGATCTATGGCCTCGGGGATCCGCGCACGTATCTGTCGATGATTCTGCACATCGTGCGCGGAGACCGCCTGGATCAGCGCAAGTTGTTACGCCGTCTGGCCGAGATGCAATACACCCGCAACGAGCTGGACCTGACGCAGGGCACTTACCGGGTGCGCGGGGATGTCATCGACATTTTTCCTGCCGAATCGGAGCGGGAGGCGGTTCGTGTCGAATTGTTCGATGACGTCATCGAGTCGATCACGCTGTTCGATCCTCTCACTGGCGCGATTTCGCGCAAGGTGCCGCGCTTCACCGTCTACCCGGGAACACATTATGTAACACCGCGCGACCGGTTGAGCGGGGCGGTCGATCAGATCCGCGAGGATCTGCGCATCCGCCTGAAGGAGCTGCGCGATGCCGGGAAGCTGCTCGAGGCACAGCGGCTCGAGCAGCGCACCATGTTCGACATGGAAATGATGAAAGAGGTCGGCTACTGCTCGGGGATCGAGAACTATTCCCGTTACCTCTCGGGCCGGGCCGCGGGCGAGCCGCCGCCGTGCCTGTTCGACTACCTGCCGCCGAAGTCGTTGCTGATCGTGGACGAGAGCCACCAGACGATCCCGCAGCTTGGAGCGATGTACCGCGGCGACCGCTCCCGCAAGGAGGTTCTGGTGGAGTACGGCTTCCGCCTGCCCTCGGCACTGGATAACCGGCCGCTCAAATTCGAGGAGTGGGAGCAACTCGCGCCGCAGATGATCTTCGTCTCCGCAACTCCCGGAAAGTACGAAGCCTCCCGCGCCGGACAGGTGGTCGAGCAGGTGGTCCGTCCGACGGGCCTGGTGGATCCGCAGGTGGAGGTCCGTCCCGTCGGCACCCAGGTAGACGATGTGTTGTCGGAGATCCGCAAGCGCGTGGAGCTCAACGAGCGCGTGCTCATCACCACGCTGACGAAGAGAATGGCGGAGGACCTGACGGAGTACCTGCACGAACACGACGTCCGTGTCCGCTACCTGCATGCGGATATCGAGACGGTCGAGCGCACCGAGATCATTCGCGACCTGCGCCTGGGGAAGTTCGACGTCCTCGTCGGTATCAACCTGCTGCGCGAGGGGTTGGACCTGCCGGAGGTCTCCCTGGTCGCCATCCTGGATGCGGACAAAGAGGGTTTCCTGCGCTCGGACAACTCGCTCATCCAGACGATCGGCAGGGCGGCGCGGCACATCAACGGGCGGGCGATCCTGTACGCCGATACGGTGACCGGCTCCATGCAGCGCGCGCTGGAGGAGACCAACCGCCGCCGCAAGAAGCAGCTCGAATTCAACGAGGCGCACGGCATCACCCCGCGGGGCATCCAGAAAGGCGTGGCCGATATCATGGAAGGCGCGCGTTCGGAGCCGAGCAAGTCCGATAGCCGCCGGCGCACCGGCCAGCCGGCGGGACGTGCGGGCAGCGTGGCCATCGAGGACACGCTGACCAGCGCCGAGATGCGTCCCGAGCAACTCGTCCGCCGCATCAAGAAGCTGGAGGCGGAAATGCTCAAGCGAGCCCGCAACCTCGAATTCGAGACCGCCGCAAAGCTGCGCGATGAGATCGAGCGCCTGAAAAAGGTGGAATTGGGCTTCGCCGGCTAGGGACTGGCGCACGGCGCGGCGGCGGGTCCGGCCGGCGGCGATTCCCGGGTTGCCCGCTGTGGGCCAGTTCGCCCACACAGGAACGAATCGTGCGGTAGGCTCTGACGCATGAACGTCCCAGGCCAAACAGCGGGAACCCGCATCGTCCTGTTGACGGTGGTGGTGGTGGTCGGCGTCCTGAAGGTCGCCGAGGACGTGTTCGTCCCCCTGGCGCTCGCTCTGCTGCTGACCTTCATGCTGGCGCCCCTGGTGGAGGTCCTGCACCGGGGACATGTCAACCGCACTCTGGGCGTGATCGTCTCCCTGGCGATCGCGCTGACGTTGATCGCCGGGCTCGGGGATCTGGTGGTCAACCAGGTGACCGATCTCGCCCGTTCCGTTCCCAACTATCAAAGTGAGCTGCGTCACCGGATCGTGGAGCTGCGCGGGGTGCTGCGTATCAGCGACTCGGAGACGACCCGGGCGGTGGAACAGATTGCCCGCGAGTTGCAACGGGTGGCGCCACCGGAGCCCAAGACGCCGGGAGTGAGCAGGGTTCAGGTGGTGCAGACACCCAAGACCGCACTGGAGACCTTGGGCGATGTCGTGGTGCCGCTGCTGCGGCCGCTCGGCACGGCGTTCGTCGTCATCGTGCTGGTCGCTTTCCTGCTCATGCGCCTCCACGACTTGCGTGAGCGCGTCATCCGCGTGCTCGGTGCGCGCAATCTGTTCCTGACGACCGAGGCGCTGGATGATGCCGGGCAACGCATCAGCCGCTACCTGCTGATGCAGATCCTGATCAACGGATGGACGGGGTCATGCGTGACGGCGGGCTTGTGGTACCTGGGAGTCCCCAACGCCGCCCTCTGGGGTGTGCTCACCCTGCTGCTGCGCTTCATTCCCTACGTCGGCGTCTGGGCGGCGGCGGCGATGCCGCTCATTCTGTCGGTGGCCGCCTTCGATGACTGGACGCGCCCGCTGGGCGTCGTCGGCCTGTTCGGGGCGCTGGAATTGTTCAACTACGTCGTCCTCGAGCCGTGGCTGTACGGAAGCCGTACCGGGCTGTCGCCGGTGGCACTGCTGCTGGCAGCGGCGTTCTGGACATGGGTCTGGGGCTTCGCCGGGTTGTTCCTTGCCGTGCCCCTGACGGTGTGCGTGGTCGTCATGGGCAAATACATCCCGCAGCTGAACTTCCTCTACGTGCTGCTGGGGGATCAGCCGGTGTTGGAGCCGCATCAGCGCTTGTATCAACGCTTGCTGCGCAGCGGCCGCGACCAGGCGGACAGTCTGCTGGAGGAAGTGCTGCGCTCGAGCACCATGCTCGAGGTCTGCGACTCGTTGATCGTGCCGACCGTGCAGCTGGTGGAGTCGGATTTCGATCGCGGCACGCTCACACCTTCGCGCCGCAAAACGGTCCTGCAGCACGTGAGCGATTGGGCCGAAGAGCAGCTCGATGCCCAACGTGCCCGGTCGCGGCGGCGCGGCTTTGCTGCCAACTCGCCCCCCAGCGTCATCTGTATTCCGGCAGACGACAAGGCTGACGACATCACGGCCAAGTTGCTGGCCGCGGCGCTGCTGGAGAATGGCGTCGAAGCGTGGATCGCCGGAGTCGATGGCCTGGAGAGGGAGCTGAACGCCCTGCGGGCGGAAGGAGGGCCGCGCGCCGTGGTCGTGTCCGCGCTTCCGCCGAATGCCGTTGCCCCCGCGCGGACGGTCTGCAAACAGATACGTGAGATCGCGACCGACGTGCCCGTTTTCGCGGGCCTGTGGCAGGACCAGGCTGACTTGCAGCGAGCCCGGGAGCGCCTCGAATCCGCCGGTGCCCAGCAGGTGCTCACCAGCTTTGCCGATTGCCTCACGGCGATCCGTAGCGTGACTACAGAGCCCGCGCCGGAAGCGGGGGAACCGCCGCATACGCCGCTGCACTCGGGCCATCACGCGACGCAGGCCTGAAACGACACGGGGCAAACCCGGTACTGCCCGAGTTTGCCCCGAATCTGGTAGGCGCGAGTGGGATCGAACCACCGACCACCACCATGTCAAGGTGATGCTCTACCACTGAGCTACGCGCCTGAAAACGCCACTTTCCGTGCGGGGTGCGAACGATACAAGAGCCCCGCCGCACAAGCAATCCGCGCGTGCGCGGAACCCCAAGAGTTCCAAGTACTTATGCGTTTCTAAAGTGCCCCGAGCCGCTGGAAGAACCAGAAGGTCGCTGGCACCCCCAGCGCGTAACCCCACACGATCTCCGGCCGGGCCTGCCAACCGGCGAGCCCGGAGATCCGACCTGCCGCTCGTGCCGCGGGGACGAGGAGGGCCAGCACGGCCACGATGAAGACGATCTGGCCGACCTCGACCCCCAGGTTGAAGCACAGCAGCGCCACGGCCAGCTCGTCGGTCGGGAGACCGACCTCGCGCAGGGCGGCGGCGAAACCAAAGCCATGGAGCAAGCCGAAGGCGCAGGAGACGAGCAGGGGATAGCGTCTCGCCAGTGACTGGGGCAGCGGACGGGCGATCTCCCATGCCAGGAACAGGATGGAGAGCGCGATGGCCGCCTCGACCGGGGCCGAGGGGAGCCGCACTAACCCTAACGCCGAGAGGGACAGCGTGAGGGAGTGCGCCAGCGTGAACCCAGTGATGGCCAGAATCACTCGCCGGAGCGTCCCCGCCAGGACCAGCAGCCCTGTGACGAACAGCAGGTGATCGAATCCCGTCCAGATATGCCGGATTCCCGGCTCCAGATAGCTGAGTGCAACGCGCATCCAGGTGGACTCGCGGGGTATCGACCATGCAGCTGCTTCCGGCGGCAGCACCTGGGTCAATGTTGAGCCCTGGGTTCGGCTGAGGCGGAACAGCGTCGATAGCGAGGGGTTGTAGATCGGGTAGTGGACGCGAAGGGTCTGACCTTCCAGCCCGCCGCCCGCACACGCAACCATCACCACCTCCTGCGGAGTCGGCGGTGGGACGCGATGCTCGCTCACGACACGGCAGTCGGCGGGCCAGACAAGAACGGGGAGATCGTCATCGGTCACCGTGGGCGGCACGCGTATGCGTGCTTCGTAGAGACCCGCGCTCTGCTCCTTGATGTCGACGGACAACGGTCGCGCGTCGTGCGCGCTGGCAAGCGGCTGAATCAGCCATGCGGCGACGAGAGAGAGAACGGCGAGTCGAAGAGTGCGCATCAGACTGCAGTCGCCTACCGCGAGCGGGCAACGGGCGCAGCACCCGCGACCGGCGCGGCCGCGGCGATTGCGACATCGGTCTTTTGTACCCGGTAGCGTGTGATCAGGTCTTTGATGGCCTTCTCGCGGTAGGCAGCGACTACGTCGCGCAGCAGATCGTCGCTGACCTCCTGTCTGATCTGCGCCAGCTCCGGCAGTCGTGCGGCCTCGCGCTGTCTCACCAACACCAGGTGGTAGCCATAATTCGACCTGATCGGCCCCTGCCAGTGATCGGAGGGCTGCAGCGCTGTCACGTGTGAGGCGAAGTTCGCGCCGAGCTGATTCTCGACGAAAGCCGCCGTGCGCCTGATGTAATTCTGCAGATAGGGAGGGCGATCCCCGTAGCGCGGGGCCTGGTCGAACCCCACGTGGTGCGCTTCCAGCTCCCGTTTGAGCCGCTCCGCGGCCCTCTCGCCTCCCTCCGGCCGCAAGATCGCATCGTCGAGGAAGACCTGAGTGAACGTGATCGTCGGGGCCTCGCGGTAGCGATCCTCGTGGGCATGCAAGTAGCCCAGCAGCGCGGCATCGTTGGGAGCGAACGACTCCGTGGCGGTGTCATCGAGCAGATAAAGCATCTTCTGCACCAGGCGCCGGCGGATCACATAGTCGCCTTCCGCCAGGCCCATGGCGGAGGCTTCCCGGAATAGCGCCTCCTCGCGCACATACCGCTCGATCAGCTCCCGCTCCTGGTCCGCGGGCAGGCTGGCCAACGTCTTGCGGAAGTAGTCGGGCTTGAACGCCATCGACTCGTACTGCATGAATCTCAGCAGGGAAGGCTGATCGACGAGGATCGTCCGAGCCTCTTGAGGCTGGGCTGCCTGCGGCCCATGCATGACCCGGTAGAGTCCAAAGAGCAATCCACCGGCGACCAGGAAGTGAACGAGCGGATCGCGAAACAGCGTGGGGAGTCTCATGATGTCTCAAGGCGTGTACCAGATAGGAGAGGAGTAGGCGCGCTCCTGGATAGTCGCCGGCTCGCGGGTCTGACTCACATCGATTCCGAGCGCGATGGCATCGAGGAGACTATGTCGCGCTGTCGGTATCTCCAGAACGCGAACGTAGTAGAACGCGGACTGCTGGCGGTTGAAGTCCGGGTCGCTCCACACCGTCGCCAGTTGCACCGCGCCGATCGTGTTGGTGTACAGCCCCGTCTTGAGGTCAACGGTGTTGCCGACGGCCGCTACCTGGCCATTCGCCCCGGGAT
>DATNEN010000309.1:0-7433 GCA_035552975.1 Steroidobacteraceae bacterium | reverse complement strand
TAGCCGGTGGCGACCACGATCCCATGCTCCTCGTCCACCAGCTCGAAGCGCCGCCCACGCACACGGTCATCGTACCTGTAGAGGCCCAGTTTGAACTGGGCTTCACAGCCCTGTGCCGCCACGGCATTCTCGAACGTCGTACCGCTCGTGGTGGAGACGCCGTTCTCGTTGCGCTGGCAGTCCGGATCGAACTTCGTGCGTACCGTGCCGTCGTTCAACTGCAGCGTACTGAAGTAGCCGTTGACCAGATCCACCAGCTGCTTGCGCGACTGGCGCTCGCCGCGAGGGATCACTGCGCCGAACGCCGGGTCGTGCGCATACTTCGTCGGATCGCCGAAAGGCCCCGGATAGCCGCTGCGGGAGATGACGGTCTCCACTTCAGCGACCTTGCCGTCTTCGACCTTGAGCCGCATCGCGTAGTAGGCAGGCTGGCCATGCTCCTCGATGAGCCCGTACCAGGCAACGTTGCCCGTGGAAGGGTCAGTCGCGTACAGCGGCTTCGACACCGCGGTGACCGTCTTCCAGATGCCGTCACCGATCATCATCGACACGCTGTTCTCGGTGTAGCGGACCCGGGGAGCCCAGGGAACGCGGCTCGGATCCTGCGCGGCCAGTGCGGCCATGTACTTGTTGGCGATACCGATCAGACAGTCCTGCGCGCAGGAATCGGGCTTGGGATGAGGGGCCGCCTCGATCACCCGTGCCGCCGGGCCGGCCCACGGGTTGTGCATGAAATAAGGGACGTAGGTGAACACCGCCTCGACCCGATAGATCTTGCCCGCGCGGATCTTGAACGCCTCCATGAGGGTGATCGAGTTGGGCCACTTGAGCGCGGTCTTGCGCTCCTTGCCGTCGTTGGTCTTGTAGTGGTCGAAGGTGTTGGCGTGATCGAAGAATCCGGTCGCGACCACGACGCCGCGCTCTTCGTCGACCAGCTCGTAGCGGCGCTCTCGCACCCGCTTGTTGATCCGGTAGAGGCCGAGCTTGAACTGCGCTTCGCAGCCTTGCGCGATGGCAGCGGCTGCCTGGTTTCCGCTGGTCGTGCTGATGCCGTTTTCGGTGCGCTGGCAGTCGTCGTCGAACGAGGTCAGCACCTGGCCGTCGTTGAGCTCGACGGTGCTGAAGTACCCGTTCGCCACCGCGATCAGGCGCTCACGCGCGCGCTGCTCCGACGGCTGCAGGACTTCGGCGAACGCCGGATCGTGGACCAGCTTGGCGGGATCACCGAACGGCGCAGGCAGGCTCCCCTTGCGGTCGACCACCGTCTCGACTTCCGCGATCTGCCCGTCCCGAACCTTGATCCTCATCGCGTAGTAGGCCGGCTCCCCGTGCTCCTCGACCGTGCCGAACCAGGCAGCATTGCCGGTGGTCGTGTCTGCGACTTCGAGTCCGGTGGGGGCGACACCGCTGATCGAGCCCCACAGACCGTCACGGCCCAGCGGCATCTCCACGTCGTTCTCAGTGAAGCGCACGTCCTTTGCAAAATGGGCACGCGAGGGATCCTTGTGGACCAGCGCGTCCATGTAGGAATGCACGAAACCCAGCAGGCACGCGCGGTTGCAATCAGTGGGGATGACAGCACTGCGCTCACCCGGCGCCTGTGCAAAGGCCCCCGCCGAGAGCACGAGCGCTCCGGCTAACCATAGGGCGGCGACGTGGCGGGGACGGAATTGTTCTTTCACGGGAGGTCGCTCCGAGTGCGGACGGGGTCATCACATCTACGCTACAGGTGAGACGGCTGGCATTTCAACAGTGTCAATTGCGCAGGCCGGCGGTCCGGGGCAGACTCTCGGCCGCCCGGCGCCCGGCCGGCAGGGGATTGCAGTGATCTATTCGCAGCGCTTTCGTGCGTCGTTGGCCGCCCTGGCGGCCGTTGCCTGCGGTGTCGCGCATGCAGCAAAGGCGCCACTCGCCGATGTCACGATCGACGACACCAACGTCTATCCGGAGAGCATCAGCTCCACCGCCGATGGGACGCTTTTCAGCGGCAGCGTCAAGGGGATCATCTATCGCGCCACGCCCGGAAGCCCTCGGGCGGAGGCGTGGATCAAGCCGGATGAGGACAACGGCCTGCTCTCGGTGTTCGGCGTGCTGGCGGACGAGCGCGCCGGGACACTATGGGTCTGCTCGACGCCGAGTCCGCTCCGCAACCCGCCGTCCGTCGGGACCTCCTCCGTCGTGGCATTCGATCTGAGGTCCGGCAAGCTCAAAGGGGCTTACCCCCTGCCGGCGCCCGCCTCCGTCTGCAACGACATCGCCATCGACCGCACCGGCGCCGCGTTCGCCTCGGACACGCAGAACGGGCGGATACTGAAGCTCGCACGCGGCGCCAAGGCGCTGGAGGTGTTTGCGGACGATGCGCGCCTGAAGGGGATCGACGGCCTGGTGTTTGACACCGATGGCACCCTGTACGTGAACATCGTGACCCAGGGCCTGCTGCTGCGCGTCGATCGCAACCGGGACGGGAGCGCGGGGACGATCACGCAGCTGATGACCTCGGGCGCGCTGCGCGGACCGGACGGGTTTCGGCTCATTCGCAAGCACACTTTCATGCTCGCGGAAGGCACTGGAGCGCGTATCGACGAGGCGACCATCAGCGCTGACCAGGTGGCCTTGCGGGTTCTGCGCGAGGGATTGAATTCGCCGACGGCCGTCACCCTCATCGGCGACACGGTGTACTGCAACGAAGGCAAGATCGGCTACCTCATCGATCCGAAGCTCAAGGGGCAGGACCCCGGGCCTTTCGTGCTGCACGCCGTACCGCTTGGCCACTGATGCGCGCGGCCGTTGTCGCCATGCAAGGCGAGGCCAACTGCCAGGCACAGCATGCAGCGGCCGAGGCTCGCCGTCGCCGAGCTGCGGCTCTGCTGCTCTGCCTCGGTGTCGCGACGGCAGCCAACGCCGTCCCGAGCTGTGACCGCGCCTGTCTGAAAGAAACGCTGGATCACTACGTCGAAGCCGTTGTGGCGCACGATCCGTCGCGCCTCACAGTTGCGCGCGACATCCGTTTCACCGAGAACCTGAGGGAGACGGCGATCTCGCGCCTTACGCGACGGACTGCGAGCGCTACGACAATGGCCGCAAGACCACCAACGGGCCCTCGCCGGGACGACCCGCGAATGCCACGGGCCACGCCGCGGACAACACGCGCCGCATCTGGGCGGTGGACGCGGAGTACGGGCTCGTGGTCGGCCTGTTCACCCCCAACGTGCCCGGAACGACGCGGACGCTGCACCTGCGCAACGGCCAGACGATTGCGGTCGCACCTGACGAGCTGATCCCTTTCACCATCGAGCAGGTGGAGATGTTCAGGATCGTGCGCGGGCAGATCAGCCGCGTGGAAGTGGTCCTGGGACCCCGCGTCCCCTACGGGACGCGAAGCCCGTTCGATATGAAATCGCTATGGGAGCCGCGCTGACGACTCGAGCCAGCCGCTGCGCCATGACCCTTACCAAGCCGCGTGACCACGCCATTCCCCGTCACACGCACATTGGACGACACGTGCAGCCGCGAAGTGTCGTTGTCTGTCAGCGCCTCGGTGTAGGTCGTCAGGATCTCCAGCAGGCAATGTCGGTTGCAGGCGCTCGCGTCTGCCGCGAAAGCACGCACGCCAAGCCAGAAGAGCGCACCGAGGACGGCCGTAGCCAGCATCGACTTGCGCGAGATCAGAGTAGTCATCGCTTCAGTGTAGCACCCGGCATGAGCCGAACCGCCACATGATCATGCCGGCACAAACCCTCGAGCGGGGTGCGGTCGGGGTGTACGATCCCAAGCACCAACGGGGGTCATCCAGTAACGCGTGTGGTCCGATTCTTCGCAGCTTTATTCCTCGGCACATGCTGTGCTGTGCAGGCAGCCCCAGCGGCTGAGCACATGGACGTAGGCCTCAGCGGCAGCGGCGCTCTCATCGAGGCTACGGTCCTCGACACGAGCAAGCGCTCGGCTCCGACCGTGGCCCTGATCGGCGGACTGAATGGCGACAGCGCCAGCATTTCCAGTGTCCGGGCGGAGGCGAAGGCCTTCGAGGCGATGCCCGCCTCCCGACGCCCATTCCGGCTGATCGCCATTCCCCAGGGCAATCCCGACGGGGCTGCGCTGCAGTTTCCTCCGACCGGAGTCGCCTATCGCGAGCACCCGGAATCGAACGCCCTGTGGCGCTGGATCGGCATTCATGGGCCGGACCTGGTGCTCGTCGTCGGTGACGATAGTGCCGGCCTGGCCGCGGCGCTCTCGGACCAGGTGGTCGCCGAGGTGGGCCGGATTCCTGCGCGCGACGTGCCGGCCAAACCCGGAATTCTGAGCGGCCTGTCCGAGCCGATCGCGACCTCCGACGCCCATCGAGAGATCGACCGCCGGCGCGCGCGCTCGCCGCAGCAACTGGCGGAGGAGCTGGCGCAGTACTTCGGCCACGACCTCAATCAAGTCTGGTACATCCAGGCCATCGCGCTCATCGGCCAGATGCGCCTGGGACATCTCGATGAGGTGAAGCGCCTCGCCGAGCCCTACGCCGATGGGACCAAGGACAGTCTGGCGCACGCCAACTCGCTGGTGCTGGCCGGCCACCTCGTGTTCGCGGACCTGGCGCGGCGCACCGGCGACCCCCGTTACCTGAAGCTGGTGAAGCGCGTGGCGGATCTGGGCTTCAACGCCGACGGGACCATGAAGGAGTCGATGCCGTATCACGAGCAGTTCAGCGACTCGATCTTCATGGGCGCCGCGATCGTGGCGCAGGCGGGCAGCCTGACCGGGGAAGGCAAGTACTTCGACCTGGCCGCCCGGCACATCGCCTTCATGCAGCACATCGACCTGCGGCCCGACGGCTTGTATCGCCACCAGCCCCTCACCGATGCCGCCTGGGGACGCGGTAACGCCTTCGCCGCCATCGGGCTTGCGTTGACGCTGACGGAGTTCCCGAAGAATCATCTTGGGTTTCGCGAGCTGCTGAGCTCCTACAAGAACCTGATGGAAGTGCTGAGGAAGTATCAGGACACGGACGGCCTGTGGCGCAACGTCATCGACCATCCCGGCGCGTACGCCGAATACTCTGCGACGGCGATGCTCGGCTTCTCGATGCTGCGCGGCGTGCGCGAGGGCTGGCTGCCCAAGCGCAAGTACCAGCCCGTCATCGATAAGGCCTGGCAGGCGATCCTGACGCGCACGGGGCCGAACGGACATCAGCTGGATGTGTGCGAATCGACGGCGCGGATGAAGTCGCTGGATGAGTATCTGAAGCGCGCGGCGACGCTCGGGCCGGACCCGCGCGGAGGGGCGATGGCGTTACTGTTTGCGACGGAGCTGGCGGGCTTGAAGTAACGCCCGTCCCGGAGTCGGAGCATCCTTCAGCCAAGAACCCAACGCGGTGCTTCCCCGGCCTGGTTTCTGCTCCTCGCAGCCGCCGCGGTCGCCTTCATCTGGGTCGTGGGGCAGCACCTGCCGCCTTTGGTCGGTGCCCACTTCGGACATGGCGGGATCGCGACCGGGTTCGTGACGCGCGAGCGGTACCTGATCGTCGCGACCGTCGGCTGCGTCCTGTTGCCGCTCATCATCGTCTTTCCCATCAGCATCGCGTTGCGCAATCCGAAAGCCGCCATCAACCTCCCCAACCGGGAGTACTGGCTGGCGCCCGAGCGTCGCCCGGCGACGGTTGAATTCATCCGCCGGCAGATGATGCGGTTCGGCACCGCGATGCTGGTGTTCGTCTGTTACATTCACTGGCTCGTCGTCCAGGCCAACGAGCGATCTCCTCCGCGGCTCGCGGGCAGCGCCTTCGTGTCGGCGGTCGCGGTGTTCATCGGCTTCATCATCGTCTGGATCGCCATTCACTACACGCACTTCCGCAAGCCCGACGGCGGCCAGCCGACTTGACCTTGGGCGTCCGGCGCCTCGATCGCCGGCGGGAGCCCGCAATACGTGATTCCTCGGGCGGCACGTCGCTTGCGACTACCGGCCCAGCAGGAGGGGCGCGTGAAAACACTGCGAGTCACCGTTTGTCAGTGGCCCGATTCCACGACTGCGATAGCCGGTGCGTGGACGGAACTGGTCGAGCACGTCAAGACCTACTCCAGCAACCTCGTCGTGCTCCCCGAGATGCCTTTCTATCCGTGGATTGCCAGCGCGCGGAAATTCAATCCCGCTCAATGGTCTGCGTCGATCCAGGCGCACGATCAGTGGGAGGTGCGTTTCCCGGAGCTCGGCGGCGCGGCCGTGCTCGGAACGCGCCCCGTCGACTTCGGCAACGAACGCTATGACGAGGGGTTCGTGTGGGAGCCGGAGACTGGGAGTCGGGCTGCGCATACCAAGAGTTTTTTGCCCAACGAGGATGGAGCTTGGGAGGTGACGTGGTATCACGCCGCGGCGCCGGAATTTACACCGGCCCGGGTGGGAGAAGCGCATATCGGGTTTCTGATCTCCACGGAGCTGTGGGCCATGGAGCTCGCCCGCCACTATGGCAGCGAGGGCGCTCACCTCATCGCCACCCCACGAATCACCAGCGGAGCGACCCGCGAGAAATGGCTCGCCGCCGGACGCACGGCGGCGGTGCTCGCCGGAGCGTTCGGACTGTCCTCCAACCGGGCGGACTCCAAAGGGGGCTATGGTGGGCTGGGCTGGATCATCGACCCGGACGGCAAGACGATCGCGATGACCTCGGATGAGACACCCTTCGTGACCGCACAGGTCGATCTCACCCAGGCCGAGCGCGCACGGTCTACGTACCCGCGTTACGTATTCTCCGACAAACCTGAGGTTCCGAACGCGCACCACGGGGCCTGAGGGCGGCCAAGGCGACGAAGCCACCGCCCGGACTCCCCGGGTGGGCGCCTGACTTGCACCCAACCGCGGAAGTGGCCGACCATGGCGTAAAGCAAGGCGGACGATTCGGGGGCAACATGGCACGCGGGCTTCAAGGTCAGACGGCGCTCGTCACCGGCGCCGGCCGGGGATTCGGCAAGGCCATTGCGAAGCGGCTGGCCGCGGAAGGCGCTGCGGTCGCGGTCACCTCGCGAACTCAACCCCAGCTCGATGCGGTCGTCGCCGAGATCGAGGCTGCCGGTGGGAGGGCACTTGCGATCGCGGCCGATGTGACCGACCGTGCCGCCGTCGCCCGGGTGGTGAGCGAGACCCAGACGCGGCTGGGCCACATCTCCCTGTTCGTCAACAACGCCGGCGTGCCCGGGCCTTTCGGTCCGATCTGGGAAATCGACCCGGAGGTCTGGTGGCAGTCCCAGGCGGTGCATATCCGCGCACCTCTCCTCTTCCTGCGTGAAGTCCTGCCGGCAATGATCCAACGTGAATCCGGTCGCGTGATCATCGTCTCGGCGATCGCGACTCGCCTGATAGCACCCTATCTGTCCGCGTACTGCGTCGGCAAGATCGCGCAGACGCGGATCGTAGAGGAATTGGCAGCCGAGACGCAGGGCCACGGCGTGAGCGCA